>NZ_CP133111.1:3952500-4277500 GCF_033001325.1 Rhodopseudomonas sp. BAL398 | reverse complement strand
GCAGACCAAGCGGCTGCGCGGTCTGTTCCTGGCCGGCCAGATCAACGGCACCACCGGATACGAAGAGGCGGCGGCGCAGGGGCTGGTCGCCGGTCTGAATGCGGCTTTGGCGGCGGGCGGCAGCGAATTGACCGTATTCGACCGCGCCGACGGCTATCTCGGGGTGATGATCGACGATCTGGTGACCCGCGGCATCACCGAACCCTACCGGATGTTCACCTCGCGGGCGGAATATCGCCTGACGCTGCGCGCCGACAATGCCGACCAGCGGCTGACCGACAAGGGGCTGGCGCTGGGCTGCGTCGGCGCCGAGCGGGCAGGGTTTCATCGTCACAAGATGGCGGCGCTGAATGAGGCCAAAACGCTGGCGCAATCGCTGGCGATCACCCCGAACGAGGCGGCCCGGCACGGTCTGGCGCTCAATCGCGATGGGGTGCGGCGCTCGGCCTTCGAATTGCTGGCCTATCCGGAGCTCGGCTGGGCCGATATCACGGCGATCTGGCCCGAATTGACCGCCGTGGCGCCGTCGATCGCGCTGCATGTCGAAATCGACGCCAAATATGACGTCTATCTCAAGCGCCAGAGCGCCGATGTCGAGGCATTTCGCCGCGACGAAGGCCTGGTGCTGACCGATATCGATTATGCGCTGGTGCCGGGCCTGTCGAACGAGGCCCGCAACAAGCTGGAAAAGGCCCGGCCGCGCACCGTCGGGCAGGCCGGCCGGCTCGACGGCATGACCCCGGCGGCACTGGGCATCCTGGCGGCCTATTTGCGGCGCGAAGCCCGCAGGCGTCCGGCCGCAGAGGTTGGCTAGGCTGTTTCACGTGAAACAACAGGGGGGACGATGCGGATCACCCGGCGCGCCGAGCCCGACGACCTCGAAAGTCTGATCGACCTCTATCGGCATGCCAATCCGGACACCCCTCGGCTATCACAGCCTTGCGCCCAGCAGATCTGGGCCGAAATCCTGGCCGCCGAACGCACCGTCTTGTTCGTCACCGCCATGGCGGGCCGGCTGGTCTCGACCTGCTGCCTGACCACTGGGCCGAATCTGATGCGGGGCGGGGCGTCTCATGCCTTGCTCGAAAATGTGGTCACGCACCGGGAGTTTCGCCGTCAGGGTCATGGCCGCGCCACCATCGCGGCAGCTTTGCAAGAGGCCTGGAGCAGGGGCTGTTTTCAGGTGTTTCTGGTGACCGGCCGGGGCCATGCCAACCCTTACGTCCACGACTTCTATCGTAGCGTCGGCTTCGCTGAGCTCGGCAAAACAGCCTTTGTCGCCCGTCCGCCTGACCAGCACTGAAGGTTTTGGTCCAGCGAGGCCATTACGGGGCGCGAGCCCAGTGGGGCGTGCGAACCCAGTGGGGCGTGCGAGCCCATGAACTAATGGACTGGCTTCGCACGAAGCTACGATGAAATTGACTGCCGGCAGATACAGGAATCTCGCGGCAAAGCATGGAATTACGCAAGATTCCGGGTTCGCTCGCAGCAAGCTGCTCGCGCCCCGGAATGACCCGGATCAAGCTGGATTTGATGCCAAGCTGCGGTGGGGCGGTCGTTTTGGCAGTCATTTCGCTGCTTGTAACGAATGAGGCTGGTTTGCTGGCCTCTTGCGGCGTCGACGACCTGGAATCGGTTGGGCTTTGAGTCGGGCAGGCCCGGACGCAGTCCGTGCGGCACCCCCCACCCGGCTCGCCTTCGGCGATCCACCCTCCCCACAAGGGGGAGGGATGGCACTCGCGGCGGCCGCAGGCTTTCAAAATCCGATCATGCTTTCCAGTTGAGTTGATTCGCCTGAAAGCAAAGGCGCTTGGTTTCGACTCATCCACGCGTCATGGCCGGGCTTGTCCCGGCCATCCACGCCTTTGATCCAGCACGGCTTTCAAGGCGTGGATGCCCGGCACAAAGCCGGGCATGACGAACGAGAAGCTGTGCCGTCGGGTACAATCCAGGGCCGCGTCATTCCGGGGCGCGAGCAGCTTGCTGCGAGCGAACCCGGAATCTCGCCCCGGTTCCCTCAGCCGCGAGTTTCGCTGGCTTTGCCGAATTGGACCGGAGGCCGATGCGCTGAAGCGGGACCTGGCAAAGGGCGGGACCTGGGCGTCGTCCGCGCGCCGGGCTCGATCCGTCGATCACCCAGTACATTCGCGAGCTGGCGCCGAATCAGCGGGACGCAAACTTGCCGACGCGGCTCACCCAATTCGGACCGCAGGCGGCCGACGCGCCGACGACCGTTTAAAACTATCTCGATCCCATTCTGCCACGCAAAGGGATGGAAGCCGGGCGTTTGCGGGCGTATGGAATGACCTCATTCAACCAAGGCTCGGCTTCGCGCATGGCGCAACGTTCCCAACAGGCGGCACCCTTTCCCCGGCTCGACGCCGACCGGGCCGCGGCGTTGCGGCTCACGCCTGTTTCACGTGAAACAACCGCGCGGCTCGACGCCTATGTGGATCTGCTGCTGCAATGGCAGGCCAAGACCAATCTGATTTCGCCCGCGACGCTGCCGGTGCTGTGGACCCGGCACATCGCCGATTCGCTGCAGCTGCTGACGATCGCGCCCGCCGCCAGGACCTGGCTGGATTTCGGCAGCGGCGGCGGCTTTCCCGGATTGGTGCTGGCCTGCGCGATGGCAGACGCCGGCGGCCATGTCACTTTGGTCGAGCGCAATGCAAAAAAGGCGGCGTTTTTGCGCGAGGCGCTGCGGGTGACGCGGGCGCCGGGCCAAGTTATGCTGGCGGACATCGGGGATAACGAGGATAGTTTTCCCCGCGATGTCGATTGCATCACCGCTCGGGCCGTTGCTCCGCTACACCAGCTTATCGGCTTCGCCGAACCCTTGCTGATAGAGGGCGCGAGAGCCCTGTTTCTCAAGGGTCAAGATGTAGACGCGGAATTGACCGAATCCACTAAATATTGGAAAATCACGCCTCGTCTTCATGCCAGCCTCACCGGCGGACATGGCTGGATTGTCGAACTCGACCGGATCGAGCGGCAGACCCCGTCCGCACTACCTCACTAACCAGATGGCCCGCGCATGACCGTAATTGATCAAGTATATCAAGGCGATAGCAAGGAGACGGGGGCCGGCCACCCGCGCATCATCGCGCTCGCCAACCAGAAGGGCGGGGTCGGCAAGACAACCACCGCGATCAATCTCGGCACCGCACTCGCGGCGATCGGCGAGCGGGTGCTGATCGTCGACCTCGATCCGCAGGGCAATGCCTCGACCGGACTCGGCATCGATCGCCGCGACCGCAGCTGCTCGACCTATGACGTGCTGATCGGCGAGGCGCCGCTGCGCGACGCGGTGGTGCCGACCGCGGTGCCGCGGCTGCATATCGCGGCGTCGACGATGGATCTGTCCGGCCTCGAACTCGAACTCGGCAATAGCCGCGATCGCGCCTATCGGCTGCGCAATGCGATCGCCGCTTTGAACGACGGCGTCGTCGAGCCCCTCGATTACACCTATGTGCTGATCGATTGCCCGCCGTCGCTGAATCTGCTGACGGTCAATGCGATGGCGGCGTCGGACGCGATTCTGGTGCCGCTGCAATGCGAGTTCTTCGCGCTCGAAGGTCTGTCGCAGCTGCTGCAGACCGTCGAGCAGGTGCGCTCGACGCTCAATCCGAATCTGTCGATCCACGGCATCGTGCTGACCATGTTCGACAGCCGCAACAATCTGTCGAACCAGGTGGTGGCGGATGTCCGGCAGTTCATGGGCAAGAAGGTCTACGACACCATGATCCCGCGCAATGTGCGGATCTCGGAAGCGCCGAGCTATGGCAAGCCGGTGCTGGTCTATGATCTGAAATGTGCCGGCTCCGAGGCCTATCTGAAACTCGCGACCGAAGTGATCCAGCGCGAGCGCGAACTACGCACCGCGCATTGATGGCGCTCTGAATTTGCTTCGTCATTGCGAGCGAAGCGAAGTCCGTAGGGTGGGCTAAGCGAAGCGTGCCCACCACACAGGATGATGCCAACGCGAAGCCAATGGTGGGCACGGCGCAAGCGCGCCTTTGCCCACCCTACGACTACGACGCAACAGACCATGACGTGACAGCAAGCACTGCGGAGTAACCACGTGAGTTCGAGAGCGAATCCAAAGGAGCTGGCAATGGCCGACGAGCAGCGGTCGCGACTGGGTCGCGGTCTGGCGAGTCTGATCGGAGATGTCGGCGGCGAGGCCGCGCATCTGGAGCGTCCGCGCGCGCAGCGCAAGGTGCCGATCGAATTCCTCAAGCCCAATCCGCGCAATCCGCGGCGGGCGTTTTCCGACGCCGAACTCGCCGAGCTCGCGGACTCGATCAAGCAGCACGGCGTGATCCAGCCGATCGTGGTGCGGCCGGTCAAGGGCGCGCAGGATCGCTACGAGATCATCGCCGGCGAACGGCGCTGGCGCGCCTCGCAGATCGCCGGCCTGCATGAAGTGCCGATCGTGCCGGTCGATGTCAGCGACGCCGCCGCGCTGGAAATCGCCATCATCGAGAACGTCCAGCGCGAGGACCTCAACGCGCTCGAAGAGGCGCTGGGCTATCACGCGCTGGCCACCGAATTCAAACACAGCCAGGACGACATCGCCAAAATCGTCGGCAAGAGCCGCAGCCATGTCGCCAATATGATGCGGCTGACCAAACTACCCGATGACGTCCAGGCGCTGATCGCCTCGGGACAATTGTCGGCAGGCCATGCCCGCGCGCTGATCGGCGTGCCGGATGCCTCGGCTGCGGCGAAACGCATCGTCGCCGAAGGCTTGAATGTGCGCCAGGCCGAGGCGCTGGCGCATGAAGAGGGCGTGCCGGAGCGCAAGCCGCAGCAGCCGCGCGCCGGCAAGACCAAGGACGCCGACACCGTCGCGCTGGAAAAACGCATCAGCGACGCGCTCGGCCTGAAAGTCAGCGTCGAGCATCGCGACCCCGGCGGCACCGTGCAGATCAAATATCGCGACCTCGAACAGCTCGACGAAATTCTGCGGCGGCTGGATGCCGATGGCTGACGCTTAGTGCGAGCGGCTCGACGCTGTTAGCAGGCGGAAAGAGCGATCAGCCAAACGAGGCCCTCAAGACCGTCATTGCGAGGAGCGCTTGCGACGAAGCAATCCAGTCCTTGCTGGGCGGCCCTGGATTGCTTCGCGGTCGGACGGCGCGATGCGCCATCCTCGGCTCGCAATGACGACATCAAGCTCGATGTGATTGGTTTCTTCTTCATTCAGACTCTTATGGAAGTCTAACCGCGCCGCCTTGCATTGACGGCGATCGCCAGTAGCACGCGCTGGGCGATCACGGCGGCGAGGTTGGTCTGCTTGCGGGCGTCGAGGGCTGCCACCGCGAGCTGATCGATGATCGCCAGCAGTCGGGTCGGCGGGAAATTGCGTAGCGCGGTTTCGGCGGCGGCCTTGCGGGAGAAGTGGATGCGGGGATAGCCGCTCTCCAGCACCGAGGAGGCCGATGCGCCGTCATCGACCGCGAGCGACGCCTTGTGCAGGAATGCGGCGTGGCGCTGCGCCGCCATGATGATCAGGCCCGGATAGGTGCCGGCGACCATCGCCTTGGCGAATTCGCTCTCGACGATCGCCGGGCGGCCGCCGAAGGCGGCGTCGACGATGGTGTCGAGTTTCAATTCAGAGGCGTCCGAGACGCTGGCCATCACGTCGTCGACGCTGACCTCGCCATTGCCATGGGCGTAGAGCGCGAGCTTGCGCAATTCGTTGCGCGAGGCCTGGCGGTCGCCGCCGAGCAGCGCCATCAGAATGGCACGGGCGTCGGCCGTGATCTTCAGATTGGACAGCCGCAATTCATCGTCGATCAATTTGGTCAGATCGCGTTCGCCGTCCGGGTAGCAGCCGATCGCCACCGCGGTCTTGGCGCGTTCGCAGGCTTTGCGCAGCGGCGATTCCGGCTTGATGTCGCCGGCCTCGATCACCACCCGGCAATCCTTCAGCGCCGAACCCGCCAAGGTGTCGACGCCGCTGACAAAGCTCTTCGAGCCGGCGCGCACCCGGATCGCGCGGCGGCCGCCGAACATCGGAATCGACATCGCCTCGTCGACCAGCCGCGACGGCTCGGCGGCGAGGTCGTCGCCGTCCAGCCGGGTTGTGGCGAAGGGATCATTGGGATCATCGACCGCGGAGACGATCAGCGCATCGGCGCGTTCGCGCACCAACCCGGCGTCGGGACCGTAGAGCAGGATGATCGGCCGCGCGGCATCGGGCCGGGCCAGAAAGGCGTCTATCTCTCTGCCCTTGAGCGCGACCAAGTCAGGTGCCGGCGTAGAAAAACGCCGCCAGCCGGGTCTGGATATTCTCGGCGATTTCCTGCGAGGCGCGGTCCTCGGCGTCGCGGCCGGCGCGCGAGCGGGCGAAGCGCTGGGTCTGGCCCGGGACGTCATATTCGACCCGCGAGAAGGTGCTGCCGCTCATCACCACCTTGTCGGTGGCGACTTCCTTCAGCGTGTAATTGGCGTCGATGCCGTAATTCTCGATCGACGGCAGCGCGGTCTTGGGATCGACGATCATCGACGAGCGCGACGTGGTCAGCCGCAGCGTCAAGATGTGGGTCGGCGGCAGGCCGGTGGCGCCGCCATAGAGCTTGAACATCAGCGCGTTGCGGATTTCCACGCCGAGCCGCGCGGTGGGCGATCCGTTCGGCACCGCGACCGGCGGCACCGCGACGCCGAGCAGCTTCTCGCGCAAGGCGGGTGTGCCGTCGCTGCGCTCGGCATACATCGGCTGGAAGCAGCCTGCGGTCAGGGCCGCCAAGGTGGCGACGATCGACAGCCGGGCTGCGATGCGCCAGTTACCCCACGACATTCACGATCCTCTGCGGCACGACGATAATCTTGCGAACGGGCTTGCCATCCAGGGCCTGTTTTACCGTATCGAGCGCCAAAACGGCAGCCTCAATTTCCGGATTCTGCGCATCCCTGGCCACTGTGACTTCTCCGCGCTTCTTGCCATTGACCTGGACCGGCAGGGTAATGCTGTCTTCGACCAGCAGATCGCGTTCGATTTGCGGCCAGACCGCCTCCGACACCAGCCCCTTCTGGCCCAGCACCTGCCAGCATTCCTCGGCCAGATGCGGCATCATCGGGTGGAACAGCTGCACCAGAATGACCGTGGCTTCCCGGATCGCCCAAGAAAGATCAGGTGCGAGATCGGGCGCCGGCTGCCCCGGCCGCGCCAGAACCTCGGCCAGGGTGTTGGAATACTCCCGGATATGGGCGAGGCTGACATTGAAGGCGAGCCGCTCGATGCCGGACAGCACCTTGTCGAGCGCCCCATGGGCGGCCTTGCGGACCGCCAAGGCGTCGGCGCCGAAGCTGGCCGGGCGCGCGTCGGGGGCCGCTTTGGCGATGTCGGCGGCGTCATTGACCATCCGCCACAGCCGCTGCACGAAGCGCGAGGCGCCCTTGACGCCTTCCTCGCTCCAGATCACGTCGCGATCCGGCGGCGAATCCGACAGCATGAACCAGCGCGCGGTGTCGGCGCCGTAGCTGCCGATGATGTCGTCGGGGTCGACGGTGTTGCGCTTCGACTTCGACATCTTCTCGATCGGGCCGATCTCGATCGGCGCGCCGCCATCGAGCAGCGTGGCGCGGCGGCCGTCGCCGTCGGGCACGATGGCGATCTCGGCCGGCGAGGCGAAGCTGCCGTCGGGCTTCTTATAGGTCTCGTGCACCACCATGCCCTGGGTGAACATGCCGGCGAAGGGCTCGTCGAGGCCGATATGGCCGGTGGCCTTCATCGCCCTTGTGAAGAAGCGGCTGTACAAGAGATGCAGGATCGCGTGCTCGACGCCGCCGATATATTGGTCGACCGGCATCATCCGGTTGACCACGGCGGGCGTGGTCGGCGCGTTCTCGTTCCACGGATCGGTGAAGCGCGCGAAATACCAGGACGAATCCACGAAGGTGTCCATGGTGTCGGTTTCGCGCACCGCCTTGGCCCCGCATTGCGGGCAGGTGACGTGTTTCCAGGTCGGGTGATGATCCAGCGCATTGCCGGGCTTGTCGAATGTCACGTCATCCGGCAGTTCGACCGGCAGCTCCGAATCGGGGACCGGCACCACGTCGCATGTCGGGCAATGGATCACCGGGATCGGACAGCCCCAATAGCGCTGCCGCGAAATGCCCCAGTCACGCAGCCGGAAATTGACTTCGCGCTTGCCCCAGCCGTCGCGCTCGAAAATCTCCAGCGAGCGCGCCATCGCCTGCTCGCAGGTCATCACGCCGGGTTCGCCGACCCAGTGCACGTAATTCACGGTCTCGGTCTTGGCCGGCACGAAGGCCTCGTCGGTGACGCCTTCGTCATGGCCGAGCGGCTTGAACACGTCGATGACGTCGATGCCGTATTTGCGGGCGAAATCGAGGTCGCGCTGGTCATGGGCGGGACAGCCGATGATGGCGCCGGTGCCGTAATCCATCAGCACGAAATTGGCGATATAGAGCGGCAGCTGCCAGTTCGGATCGGCCGGATGGGTAGCCTTGATGCCGGTATCGAAGCCGAGCTTCTCGGCGGTGTCGATCTCGGCCTGCGCGGTGCCGATGCGGCGGCATTGCTCGTTGAAGGCGGCGACGTCCGGCCGGGTTGTCGCCAAGGCCTTGGCCAGCGGATGGTCCGGCGAGATCGCCGCGAAGGTCGGGCCATACATCGTGTCGGGCCGGGTGGTGAACACCGGTAGCGTGTCGAATCCGGCGGGAGCGCCGACTAGGCCGAACGAAAAGCGCAGGCCCTCGGAGCGGCCGATCCAGTTGCGCTGCATCAGCCGCACCTTGTCGGGCCAGCGATCCAGCGTATCGAGCGCGTCGAGCAATTCCTGGGCATAGCGGGTGATCTTGAACACCCACTGGTTCATCTCGCGCTGCTCGACCACGGCGCCCGAGCGCCAGCCGCGGCCGTCGATCACCTGCTCATTGGCCAGCACGGTCATGTCGACCGGGTCCCAATTGATCTTGCGCTTTTCCCGCTCGGCCAGGCCTTCCTTGAGGAAGTCCAGGAACATCTTCTGCTGGTGCTTGTAATAGCTGGGGTCGCAGGTCGCGAATTCGCGCGCCCAATCCAGCGACAGGCCCATGGTCTGCAGCTGCTTTTTCATCGCCGCGATATTGGCGTAGGTCCAGGCCTTCGGCGCTACCTTGCGCTCGATCGCGGCATTCTCGGCGGGCAGGCCGAAGGAATCCCAGCCCATCGGATGCAACACGTTGAAGCCGCGCGCCCGCATCGTCCGCGCTACCACGTCGCCCATGGTGTAGTTGCGGACATGGCCCATATGGATCCGGCCGGACGGATAGGGGAACATCTCCAGCACGTAATACTTTGGGCGGGGATCGTCGTTCCTTGTGGCGAAAATCGCCTGGCGGTCCCATTGCGCCTGCCATTTCGGCTCGGTTTCGCGGGCGTTGTAGCGTTCGTTTGTCATGGAATCAGGATTCGGCCGGCCGGTTCGAGCGCTTGTCAGGGCGGTGGGAGGCGCGAATGAGGTCGCAAACCGGTGCTAGCTCTTGGTTTCGGAATTCGCGCGCGAGGCCGGCAACTAGGCCATAAAACCCCGCGCGTGGTCAATGGCTTGGGACAATCACACGGCAGTTCCGGCAGTGCCGGGCGCGGCCGCGCGGTCGGACGTTACCCCGCCAGCGCCATTGGGCTGTCGGTGTCGGTGCTGCGGATGAAGCCGTGCTGGACCACGGTGTTGCGGCCGCGATGCTTGGCGGCATAGAGCGCGGCGTCGGCGGCTTCGATCAGATCGCGCGGGTGCAGCGCGTCGCTCGGGCTGATGCAAGCCATGCCGACGCTGACGGTGACGTGCTGGAACGCGCTGGTCCGATGCGGAATCGACAATTCCTCCACCGCGGCGCGCACCATCTCGCCGACCCGCAGCGATTCCTCGGCGTCGGTTTGCGGCACCAGCAGGCAGAATTCCTCGCCGCCATAGCGCGCCGCCAAGCCGCTGGTCCGCTCGGCAATGCCCGCCAGGGTCTCGCCGATCCGGCTGAGACAGGCGTCGCCTTCGGGATGGCCGCAGCTGTCATTATAGAGCTTGAAATGATCGACATCGATCATCAACAGCGCGACCTTACCGCCATCCTGCTGCGCCTTCATCCATTCGAAGTCGAGCCGGCCCTGGAAGCCGCGACGGTTGGCCAGTCCCGACAGCACGTCGATCGAGGCCATCACGGTGAGCTGGTTGTTGCTGGCGACGAGCTCGCGCTCGCGCTCGCCCAGCTTGCGCGCCATCGCGTTGAACGCCTTGGCCAGCGGCACGAATTCGGCGGGCAGTCCCGACCGGGTGGCGCGCGCCGACCAGTCGCCCTGGCCGAATTTCGTCGCCGTCGCGGTGAGGATGCCGATCGGCCGCACGATCAACCGCTCGGCCGCGACCAGCGCGCCCAGCAGCACCACCAGACAGGCCATGGCCAATTGAAGATAGGCGGTGCGGATCTCGTGATTGATGGCGGCCGATACCTTGGCTTCGTCGATGCTGACCACCAGCCGGGTCTTGGTACCGGGAATCCGGGCGAAAGAGACCAGCCGTCCGTCACTGCGCACCACCATCGCGGTTCGCGAGCCGGGGACATTGTTGATCAGGGCGGGAGCCAGCCCGAGCGTTTCGATGGAGGTGCCGATCAGGCTGGACTGTCCAGGCGGGGTCGCCAGAATGACGCCCTCGCTGTCGACCAATGCGGCGGTCACACCGGTTCGCCCGGCCAGATCGCCCATCACCCCTGACATCCAGTCGAGATTCATCCCCGCAATGACGACGGCATCTTCGCCGCCGGCAACCGCCGAGACCGGATAGGCGGCCAGAATGGTGCCGGTCTTGGTCTGCCGCCCGACCAGGAAATCGCTCACCACGAAATCATGGGTCTCCAGCGCCTTTTTGAAATAGGCCCGGTCTTTGACATTGCCGCCGACAAAGATCGACGAGGTCGAACAGCGAATGACGCCATCGGCATCGGCCACCGCGATCATGCGGATCGACGGCAGATCGACGCGCATGCTGGCGCGCAGGATGGCGCAGCCCTTGCCGATATGCGAGGCCGCGGCATGGATATAGGCGGTCGATTTCAGCACCGCCTCGACCGAGGAAATCACTTCGCGCTGCGCGTCGGCGGCGCGCTGGGCGAGCTTGGCCAATTCGCTGGAAAGCTCGGCGACCTGCTTGATCCGCGCCTCTTCGAGCGAGCGGATCCGGTCGAACATCAGGGGACTGACCAGGATCAGGGCCAGCACCACCAGCCGTGCGCGAATCCCCAGCAGGGCCCTGAGCCGGACTTTGTTGCGAATGATCGATATGCGTGACATCGTCGTCCCCCGGCCCCGCATGAATACTAGGCCGAAGGGTTCAAAACCCCCTTGCCGAAATAGATCAAACTTGAACGAACGCGAAAGTCGTAAAACTTGGTTGACAATCCGACACCGCCGGACGCCGCGCCATTAACCTCGTCTTCACCAAGCGGGCTGGCCGCGGTTGAGCACGACATCGCGCGCGCCTGCCAGGCGGCGGGCCGCGAGCGTTCCGCCGTGACGCTGATCGCGGTCTCGAAAACCTTCGACGGCGAGGCCATCGTGCCGGTGCTGCAATCAGGCCAGCGCGTGTTCGGCGAGAACCGGGTGCAGGAGGCCAAGGCGAAATGGCCGGCGCTGACCGCGGCCTTTCCGGGCACGCAACTGCATCTGATCGGACCGCTGCAATCCAACAAGGCCAAGGAAGCGGTGGCGCTGTTCGACGCGATCCATTCGGTCGACCGCCCGAGCCTGTGCGAAGCGCTAGGCAAGGAGCTGGCGCAACAGCAGCGCCGGCTCGACCTGTTCGTGCAGCTCAACACCGGCGAGGAGCCGCAAAAGGCCGGCGTCGCGCCGGCCGAGGCCGATGGCTTCCTCGCGGCCTGTCGCGACACTTACGGGCTGACGATTTCCGGCCTGATGTGCATCCCCCCGGTCGACGAAGCGCCGGCGCCGCATTTCGCGCTGACGGCGAAGATCGCCGCCCGTAACGGGCTGAGTAAGCTGTCGATGGGCATGAGCGCCGATTTCGCCATCGCGATCCAGTTCGGCGCCACCCATGTCCGGGTCGGCTCGGCGATTTTCGGGAAGCGCTAGGGTAAGGCGCTGTTGGCCGCAAAGCGATGCGGCCGTTCTGCTCAGGGGTCACCACCTGCCAACGGGTCCTCACCGCGCAGTTGCAACGACGAATCACCCGATCTCGATCCGCGTCCTTGGTCCGATCCGCGCCAACAGCCGCAGCATCGCCGGCTTGGTCATGGCGACGCAGCCGGCGGTCGGGCCGAAATTGTCGCGCGCCAGATGCAGGAATACGGCGCTGCCGCGGCCGGCGATCCGCGGTGCCGCGTTGTGGTCGATTTCGATGATGTAATCATACAGATGATCGTCGCGCCGCAGCCGGTCGCCGCCCTCACCCGGACCGCGCCGCACCGGCTGGTTGTAATGCCGGCTGGCCGGATCCTCGCACCAGGCGTCATCGGCGCCGATGGCGCGGATCGGCAGCTGCGTCCGTGGCCGCGGCGCGCGGTCGGCCCGCCACCATAGCCGCAGCGGATGGAAGCTGCCGCGCGGCGTGCCGCCATCGCCCTCGCGCTTGTTGGCCAGGATGCCGCCGCGGCCAAGCGCCACCGCGATGGCGCGGCCGTCGACCAGCAGCCAGCCCCGACTGCGATTCCCGGCGCCGCGACGAACCGCGATCCGGGCCGCCGGCCGATCCCGAAATATCGCGTAAGGCTTTGGTATAGCGGGTTTTTTCATATCTTTCGGGAGTCCGCATCGGCGCCGAGCGACGGCCGCTCAGGCCTTGGTTCATTACAGGACATTCACCCAAAACCCTCTCAAAACTCGGCTAAACTGCCGCACGGCTTGTGAATCGGTAACAGACCCCCACTTCAACACGAAACATCACCACGCTACTCACCCATGACCAAGCCAACACTGCCTCTGCCTGTCGACTCAAAGGACCGCTGCCATGCCCAACGCCCGTAAGATCCTGATCGTGGACGACGACACCGATCTGCGCGAGGCGCTGGTGGAGCAATTGTCGCTGCACGAGGAATTCGAAGCCTCGGCGGTGGATACCGGCGCCAAGGGCGTGCTGTCGGCCAAGACCATCTCGCCCGATCTGGTGCTGATGGATGTCGGCCTGCCCGACACCGATGGCCGCGAAGTGGTGCGCAGCCTGCGCAAGGGCGGCTTCAAGGCCCCGATCATCATGCTGACCGGCCACGACACCGATTCCGATACGATTCTGGGGCTGGAATCCGGCGCCAACGACTATATCGCCAAGCCATTCCGTTTTGCCGTGCTGCTGGCGCGGATCCGCGCCCAGCTGCGCCAGCATGAGGCCAGCGAGGACGCGGTGTTCACGGTCGGACCGTATAGCTTCCGTCCCGGCTCCAAGATGCTGACCGGTGCCAATACCAAGAAGGTCCGGCTGACCGAAAAGGAGACCGCGATCCTGCGCTTCCTGTACCGCGCCGGGCTGCTGCCGGTATCGCGCGAGACCCTGCTGCAGGAAGTCTGGGGCTATAATTCGGGCGTCACCACGCACACGCTGGAGACCCATATCTACCGGCTGCGCCAAAAGATCGAGAACGACGCGGCGAATCCCGAGATTCTGGTGACCGAAGCCGGTGGCTACAAACTCGTGCCGTGATACGAATAGGGACGATTCGTAGCGTGGCGCCTGGCGCGCCGCGTGGTTCACCAGCCGGTCCCGCATGTCGATCGAAGATGATGTTGCCCTGCTCGAGCGCGTCCCGACGCTGCGGCTGTTGGGCAGCGTGTCGTTGCGCATGCTGGCGATCGGCTCCGACCAGCGCGATCTCGGCCGCGACGAGGTTCTGTTCAACGCCGGCGACCAGGCCGACGCCGGCTATGTGGTGCAGCGCGGCTCGTTCCGGGTTCTGCCCGCCGACGGCGGCAAGCATGAACTCACCGCCGGCCCCGGCACGCTGATCGGCGAGCTGGCGCTGATCGTCGCGATGCCGCGGCCGTCGAGCGCGGTGGCGCTGGAATATTCCTCGGTGATCCGGATCTCGCGCAGCCTGTTCCAGCGGGTGCTGGAAAGCGACCCCGATGCGGCGCTGCGGCTGCGCGATGAATTCGCCGCCCGCACCAGCCAGATTGCTAGCGACATCGTGATGGCCGGCGCCAAGCTGGGTTCCTGACTCCGATCGTTTTGGCTGATCCCGCCCCAGCGCCGGGGCGCAAGATTCCGGGTTCGCTCACGGCTGACGCCGTTCGCGCCCCGGAATGACCGGGCTTGTATTTGCCGCGGAGTGCTGCGGGATCTTGCAGCTCCAGCTCCAGTTACAGCTCCAGCGTCACCGTCACCGGGACGTGGTCGCTGGGCCGCTCCCAGCCGCGGGCGTCGCGAGTGACCTGGAAATCGCGCACGTAGCTACCCAGCGCCGGCGATACCCAGATGTGGTCGAGCCGTCGGCCGCGATCGGCCGCGGTCCAGTCTGCGGAGCGGTAGCTCCACCAGGTGTAGAGCTTTTCGCTGAGCGGGATCCTGGCGCGCGCGACGTCGATCCAATTGCCCGTAGCCTGCACTGCCAGCAATTTCTCGCATTCGATCGGCGTGTGCGACACCACCTTCAACAATTGCTTGTGCGACCAGACGTCGTTTTCATGCGGCGCGACATTGAGGTCGCCGACCAGGATATGGCGGGCGTCGCCGACGGGATGCAGCGGCGCGCAGGCCTTCATCTCGTCGAGGAATGACAGCTTGTGCAGGAATTTCGCGTTGAGCGCGGGATCCGGAATGTCGCCGCCGGCGGGGACGTAGAAATTATGCAGCACTAGCGGCGCGCCTGCGATGTCGAGCGCCACCGAGATGTGGCGCGAATCGAGATTGTCGCAGAACACGCGGATATCGCTGCTGTGGAACGGGATCTTCGAGATCACCGCGACGCCGTGATAGCCCTTCTGGCCGTTCAGCGCGACGTGCTCATAACCCAGCTGCTTCAAACGCTTCAGCGGAAAGGCGTCGTCCGGACATTTGGTCTCCTGCAAGCACAGCACGTCGGGCCGCCGAGTCTCGAGGAAATTCGCCACCAGCTCGATGCGCAGCCGCACCGAATTGATATTCCATGTGGTCAAGGTGAAGGTCATGCGGGATGCCGTATGGGGATTGGACAGGGAGACGACTTGATCCTGAGATATCCGGCCGAAAGAAACCAATAAAGCCAAAGTTGATGTCGTCATTGCGAGCCGAGGCCGGCGCGCAGCGCCGTCCGGAGGCGACGCAATCCAGGGGCCGCAAGCGAAGACTGGATTGCTTCGTCGCAAGAGCTCCTCGCAATGACGAAATTGCAGGCCTGATCTATTGATCCCTTTTTGAGCTGGACTCTGAGGGGCGGCCGGCTGGCCGCGTCGCGCCGGATGAGAATGATGGATCTACATGCTCATGGTTCGAGGTGCGCGCCAAGAGGCGCGCTCCTCACTATGAGGGATGCGAAAGATGTGACGTGCCCCGGACGCTGCGCAACGCGCCGCCCGTGGTGCGCTGCAGAGAAGGGGGCCCGCTGTTGTTGTCGAGGGGTGAACCGGGGTCCCGGTTCTGCGAAGCGGCACTGCGTGCCGCATCGCGCCCGGGACACGATGCACAGCGCTGAGGTGCCGGCGTCGCGTGAACTAATTATTCGGGGTCGCGTAGTTGGTGAAATCGATCTTGAACAGCGCCGGATCGAGTTTCTGGGTGCTGTCGACATTGTAGATCGCCACCGTGGTATCGTAACCCTGCGGGTCGGTCACGGTCCATTGCTTGAGCTGATTGTCCTTGGTGCTGAGCATCAGCAACAGCCGGCTGGTGCCGACCAGCGTGTTCTTTTCCTCGATGATGACGCTGATATAGAGATCGTCGGAAGTGACGCTTACAACATTGGTGTCGCGCAACAGATCGATGCGGTCGCTGAGCAGATAGCGCAGCGGGGTCTGCGACAGCGGATAGACGTCCTGGGTGCCGAGCTTGCGGTCGCGCACCACCAGCGAGGTGCCGTCGGAGACCATCGAGATCGGGCTCGGCGCGTCATATTCGAACCGGACCTTGCCGGGCTTCTGGATATAGAAATCCCCCTTCAGCTTGCTGCCGTCGGGGCCGACCTGGACGAATTGTCCGACCAGGGTCTGCAGCGACGACAGATAGGTGCTGACCTTGGCGGCCTCGGCCTTCTGCTTATCGTTGAAACTGTTGAAAATGCTGGCCGGGACATTGCGGCGAGGATCGGGAATCACCGGCTCCGGCGCGGCGGTCGGCGCCGGCGGCTTGGCTTGCGGCTGCGTCTGCGCTCTGGCCTGCAATTGCGGCCGCGGTTCGGAGGCGCTGAGCTGGATCTCGCGGCCCTTGGGCGACGGCTTCGGCATCGGAACCTGCTCCGCGGCGGCCGGCGGCATGGTCGCGGTGGCGATCAATGCCGCGGCAAACATCGCCAGGGTCGCGCGCGGGACAGCCCGGTGCGAGGAACGCGGCGCCGAAGCGGTGTCATCTGTGTTCAATTGGTTGTCCTGCCCGGGAGTGATTGCATCGTGGCGTCGCCGCGTCGGCGCTAACCCGGCGCTGTGGCGATTTCGCGGCTCCAGGTCGTCAAAGTCCATCACGTCGATCACGTCCTAAAAGCCGCTCTCTTCTTCTTCGACCAGGATTTCGCGTTTGCCGGCATGGTTGGGCTGGCCGACAATGCCTTCCAGTTCCATCCGCTCCATCAGCGACGCGGCGCGGTTATAGCCGATCTGCAGCCGGCGCTGAATATAGCTGGTCGAGGCCTTGCGGTCCCGTTTGACGATCGCGACCGCCTGCGAGAACAGGTCGCCGCCCTCGCCGCCTATGCCGGTGGCGTCGAACACTGCGCCATCCTCGCCTTCGGCCGGTTCTTCGGCGGTGACCGCCTCGAGATATTCCGGCTGGCCCTGGGTCTTGAGGTGCTTCACCACCTTCTCGACCTCCTCGTCGGAGACGAACGGGCCGTGGACGCGGCTGATCCGGCCGCCGCCCGCCATATAGAGCATGTCGCCCTGGCCGAGCAGCTGTTCGGCGCCCATCTCGCCCAGAATGGTGCGGCTGTCGATCTTTGAAGTCACCTGGAAGGAAATGCGGGTCGGGAAATTCGCCTTGATGGTGCCGGTGATGACATCGACCGAGGGCCGTTGCGTCGCCAGGATCACATGCAGGCCGGCGGCGCGCGCCATCTGCGCCAGGCGCTGCACCGCGCCTTCGATGTCCTTGCCGGCCACCATCATCAGGTCGGCCATTTCGTCGACGATGATGACGATATAGGGCAGCGGTTCGAGGTCGAGCTTCTCGGCTTCGTAGATCGCCTTGCCGGTCTCCTTGTCGAAGCCGGTATGCACCGTGCGGGTCAATTCCTCGCCGCGCGCCTTGGCTTCGAGCAGGCGGGAATTATAGCCGTCGAGATTGCGCACCCCGAGCTTCGACATCTTCTTGTAGCGCTCTTCCATCTCGCGCACCGCCCATTTCAGGGCGACCACCGCCTTTTTCGGGTCTGTGACGACCGGCGTCAGCAGATGCGGGATGCCGTCATAGACGGAGAGTTCGAGCATTTTCGGATCGACCATGATCAGCCGGCACTGATCCGGCCGCAGCCGGTACAGCAGGCTGAGAATCATGGTGTTGATGGCGACCGATTTGCCCGAGCCGGTGGTGCCGGCGATCAACAGATGCGGCATCCGGGCGAGATCGACGATCACCGAATCGCCGCCGATATTCTTGCCGAGGCAGAGCGGCAGCTTGGCCACCGATTCATTGCCGTCCTTGGCCACCAGCAATTCGCGCAGCAACACCTTTTCGCGATGCGGGTTCGGCAGTTCGATGCCGATGGCGTTGCGGCCGGGCACCACCGCGACGCGGGCCGACAGCGCGCTCATCGAGCGCGCGATGTCGTCGGCCAGGCCGATCACCCGCGACGATTTGATACCGGGCGCGGGCTCGAGCTCGTACAGCGTCACCACCGGGCCCGGATGCGCCTTGACGATTTCGCCGCGGACACCGAAATCGCCGAGCACGCCTTCCAGCGCCCGCGAATTGGTTTCGAGTTCGACCTTGCTCAGCGGCTGGCGGTCGGAGGATTTCGGCGCGGTCAGCACCGACACCGGCGGCAGTTCGAATTTGTCGGAGGGTTTGCGTTGCGGCGCGCGCGGCGCGGCCTTTTTGCGTGAGGCGCGGACCACCGGGGCGGTGTCCTCGACCTCAACGTCCTCGTCTTCTTCGTCGTCCTCGATGTCGTCGATCTCGGGGTCCTCGTCATGACCGCCATTGGGCGCGATCGACGGGCTTGGCCGGCCGCCGAGCCGCGGCTCTTGGCGCTCGAACGGCATGGCGGTGCTGGCCGGCGCGCTGGCCACTAGCCGGCGGTAGCCGAGCTTGGTCAGCCGCCACAGCTGTGCCTTGGTGCTCAACAGCGCATGCACCAGCCAGCCCAGCGAGACCGATCCCTCCTCGCGATCTTCCTCCAGCGGCTGGTCGTCGTCGACCAACAGATCGGTTTCCTCGGCTTCCTGGGCGCCGAAGCCGCAGGCGATCAGGAAGGTCGTCAGCATGGCGGCGCCGAGGATGAGGCCGAGCACGATGCGGTAGATCAGTCCGGGGCCGAACACCACAGCGGGCGCCCGCACCAGCGCATCGCCGACCACGCCGCCGACGCCGGTCGGCAGCGGCCAGGAGCCGTCATGCGGAAAGCAGCTGGCGAATCCCGCCGCCGTGATGATGCACAGAATCCAGCAGCCGAACCGCAGCGCCTTGCGGTCGAACGGCCGGTGATTGATCATCCGCCAGCCCCAGACCGCGACCGGCAGCAACAGCCCGATCGCGCCGAGGCCGAGGATCTGCATCGCCAGATCGGCGCCGATCGCCCCCGGATAGCCGACAATGTTGCGGATCGCCCGCGAGGTGGCGTGGCTGAGGCTGGGGTCCTGCACCGACCAGGTCATCAGCGCTGCGGCGGCGACGCCGCTCAATGCGATCAGCCCGAGTCCGGCCAGCTCATGCAGCCGCCGCACCAGCGCATCGCGGATCGTCGCGGGCAGATGGCCGACCAGAGGGATGACACGTTCGATCGCCGGCATGCTGCTCCAGCCCTAACCGAGAATCTTGACCAGCCGGTGCAACGCCTCGGCCGTGGTTTCGCTGTCCTGCACCATCGCTACGCGGATGTAGCCGGTGCCGGGATTGCCGCCGTCGGGTTGCTGGCGCGCCAGATAGCTGCCGGGAATGACGCGGACACCGCCGTCCCGGAACAGTTTCACCGTCGCGGCCTCGTCGCCGCCATGGTCGGAGACGTCGAGCCACAGGCAGAACCCGCCGGCGGGCCGCTTGTAGCCGTAGCGCGCGCCGATGATCTGGTCGGCGAGATCGAACTTCAGGCGATAAAGCCTGCGGTTCTCCTCGACATGGCGCTCGTCGCTGAAGGCCGCGACTGCGACATGCTGCAGCGGCACCGGCACCTGCGGTGCCGCGACATTGCGCAGCTCGTGAAACGCCTTGAGAAAGGCCGCATCGCCGGCGACGAAGCCGACCCGCATTCCGGCCAGATTGGAGCGCTTCGACAGCGACTGGAACGCCACCACATTGGCGAAGTCGGGCCCGGCGACTTCCAGCGCGCTGCCGGGCGCGATCTGGGTGTAGATCTCCGAATAACATTCGTCGCTCAGGATCATGAAGCCGTGGCGGTCGGCCAGCGCCTTCAACCGCTGAAAATAGCCGCGAGACGCCACCGCGCCCTGCGGATTGGCCGGCGAAGCCAGATAGATCGCCACCGTCCGCGCCAAAGTGGCTTCATCAAGTGCGTCGAGGTCCGGCAAGAAGCCGTTGGCCAGCGTGGTCGGCAGGAAGATCGGCTCGCAGCCGGCGGCGCGGGCGCCGGCCCCATAGGCGGGATAGAACGGATTGGGCAGCAGAATCGCCGGCTTGCCGGGGCGAGGCGACACGAAACGGGCGGCGGCGAGCGCGGCCAGGAACAGGCCCTCGCGGCTGCCATTGAGCACCAGGATTTCGCTCTCCGGATCGAGCGCGCGCGGCAGATCGAAGCGCCGCGACAGCCAGGCCGCGACCGCGCGGCGGAACGGCTCGATCCCCTTGGCGGCGGGATAGCGGCCGAATTCGGCGATGTGTTGCGAAAGCACCGGGCCGACGAAATCCGGCACCGGATGCTGCGGCTCGCCGACCGACAGATTGATCAGGGATTGGCCGGGTTGATACGGCGCCAGCAATTCGGTCAGCCGGGCGAAGGGCGAGCGTTCGCTCTGGCCGGCAGCATGGGAACTGCCGGCATCGGACGCCGAGACGGAGGGGGCCATCATAGCCATGGGAGAGCGCCAGCTTTCAGGGCGCCCGATCGCGAGCTGACGAGATCGAGCGATATCGGATCAGCCACCATAGATACGGCGAGGTTAAGACGCGATTAACCATCGACCGCTGGCGGGGGTCTGCCTAGATTATGCTATATTGAAGCGGGTTGTTCCGGAGGCGGCAATGCCAACCAAGGTGACCGACGATGGTCAGGTGACGATCCCGAAAACCGTGCTCGACCATCTGGGGATCGGCCCCGGCAGCGAGGTCGATTTCCGCCGCGCTGCCGACGGCAGCATCGTACTGGAAAAATTCAAGCAGCCGGGGGAGCCGATCGAACTCAGGGATCTGGTCGGGATTGCCGGACCCGGACTCTCCACCGAGGAGATCATGGCGATGACTCGCGGGGAGTGATCCCGTGACGCTGGTCGATTCAAACATCCTGATCGATATCTTCAGCCAGAATCCGCAATGGTGGCATTGGTCGCTGGAGCGGATGGAAGAGGCTGCTCGCGGTGGGCCTCTTATCATCAATGACGTGGTCTACGCCGAGACGTCAATTCGCTTTCGCAGCATTGATGAGTTCGATGTGGTGCTGGAAAAGGCCCGCCTGACGATCTCGCCGATTCCGAGGCAAGCGCTTTTTCTCGCGGGCAAAGCCTTCGCGCGATATCGCAACGCCGGAGGCACGCGCACCGGTGTATTGCCTGACTTGTTTATTGGTGCTCATGCCGAGGTGGAGGGCTTGCCGCTGCTGACGCGTGACCCACAGCGCTACCGCACCTATTTTCCAAAAGTGCAGTTGATAGCACCGGCCGCGGAGTCCTGAGTCCCCCAAAAGAAAGGGGCCCCAGCTTGCGCTGGAGCCCCTCGACGGAGCGGGCATTGCCGGGTATTGCCCGAACCGTAGTTCTGGGCGCGAGCCTTGCGGATCGCGCCCCGGGAGAACTTACATGTTGTAAGCGCGCTCGGTGTGCTCGACGAGGTCGAGACCCTCGCGTTCCACCTCGACGGTGGCGCGCAGGCCGACGATGAGATCGACGACCTTGTAGAGGATCGCCGAGCCGATGCCGGACAGCAGCAGCGTGGTGCCGACGCCCCAGCACTGCGAGATCATCTGGGCGGCGAAGTCGTAGTCGCCGACCTTGCCGGCCGCGTAATCGTAGACGCCGGTGCCGCCGAGCGCCGGGTTCACCAGGATGCCGGTGCCCAGCGCGCCGATGATGCCGCCGATGCCGTGAACGCCGAACACGTCGAGCGAGTCGTCATAGCCCAGCGCGTTCTTGATCACGGTGCAGAAGAACAGGCAGACCCCGCCGGCCACGATGCCGAGCACGATAGCCCCCATCGGACCGGAGAAGCCGCAAGCCGGGGTCACCGCGACCAGGCCCGCCACCGCGCCCGACAGCGCGCCGAGCAGTGAGGGATGGCCCTTGATCATCCACTCCGCGAACATCCAGGCCAGGGCCGCCGCGGCGGTGGCCAGGAAGGAGTTGGTCATGGCGAGGGCGGCGCCGCCGGAGGCTTCCAGATTGGAGCCGGCGTTGAAGCCGAACCAGCCGACCCACAGCAGCGAGGCGCCGATCATCGTCATGGTCAGCGAGTGCGGAGCCATCAGCTCCTTGCCATAGCCGGTGCGCTTGCCGATCAGCAGGGCGCCGACCAGGCCGGCGACGCCGGCATTGATGTGCACCACGGTGCCGCCTGCGAAGTCGAGCGCGCCCTTCTTGAACAGGAAGCCGGCATCGGCGTTGACGGCGTCGAGCGCGGTCTGCGCGGTCGCCTTGGTGGCGTCGTCGGTGGCCGCGGCAAGCGCCTTGGCGGCGGCGTCGATCGCATCCGGGCCAGCCCAGTACCAGACCATATGCGCCATCGGCAGGTAGATCAGGGTGATCCACAGCGGGATGAACAGCGCGACGGCCGCAAAGCGGGTGCGTTCAGCGAAGGCTCCGACGATCAGCGCGGGGGTGATGGCGCAGAACGTCATCTGGAAGCAGACGAAGATCAGCTCGGTGATATTGGCGCCGACCGTGAAGCTGCCGCCCATCGAATCGGTGGTGATGCCGGACAGGAAGGCCTTGGAGAAGCCGCCGATGAATTCCGAACCGCCGGTGAAGGCGAGGCTGTAGCCGTACAAGGCCCAGATGATGATGGCGACGCAGACCGTGTAGAACACCTGCGCCAGCACCGAGAGCATGTTCTTGGAACGAACCAGACCGCCATAGAACAGCGCAAGGCCGGGAATCGTCATCAACAACACCAGCACCGTGGCGGTCATCATCCAGGCGTTGTCGCCCTTGTTGACCGTTGGCGCGGCGGAGGCGGCAGTCGCGGCGAACATGCCGACTGCGAGTGCAGCCAGTCCCGCGCCGTAGGGACGTTTAAACGTCATCTTGTTTACTCCTGATTGAATAAGGGTGAGCGCGAGATCAGAGGGCCGCGGCATCGGCTTCGCCGGTGCGGATCCGAACAGCATGGTCGAGGCCGAGGACGAAGATCTTGCCGTCGCCGATCTGGCCGGTCTTGGCCGCCGTGGTGATGGCCTCGATGGTCTTGTCGACCTGGTCGGAGGCGATTGCGACTTCGATCTTGATCTTGGGCAGGAAGCTCACCGCGTATTCGGCGCCGCGATAGATTTCCGTATGGCCCTTCTGCCGGCCATATCCCTTGACTTCGGTCACCGTCAAACCGTGAACGCCGATGGCGGTCAAGGCGTCACGGACTTCTTCGAGTTTGAATGGCTTGATGATCGCCATAACAATTTTCATGGGTCATATCCCCGCTTGGGCCCGGCCGATACAGGACCGGGCACGATCTCGACTGAGGTTCACCACGCGGAGAAGTTCACTACGCGGGCACAGCCAATCCAGATAGAATCAAATGCCGTGCCAGATCGAAGGAACTGCCTAACAGTATATAAATGCGATGCTTTTCGGCGTGACCGCAGCGCAGCACCGGTCGCCCAAAAGGTCACCGCCCATTTCTTAATCAGACATGGGCAAAAAGCGCGCATGACAGAGTCCCGACATAATCGTGCTTACGCCACAGGCAGGATGGCGGTACCATAGTAGGTGGCTGGTCTATTGCAGGGCTTCGCCATGCTGGGAAATGTCGAGACCTTCGATCTCATGCGCGCGGGAGACGCGCAGCGGCACGAACACACCCACCAGCTTGAGCAGACCGTAAGTGGCGGCTCCCGACCACAGCAAGGTGACGGCGACGCCGCCGAGCTGGATCACCAGCTGCCACGGATTGCCCTCGATCAGGCCGGAGGTTCCGCCGATCGCCGCGGTGGCGAACACGCCGGCCAGCACGGTCCCGGTCAACCCGCCGATGCCGTGAACGCCGAACACGTCGAGCGAATCGTCATAGTTGAAGCGGTGCTTCAGCCAGGTGCAGGCCCAGTAGCAGACCAGCCCGGCAATCACCCCGATCACCAGCCCATGCCAGGGTTCGACATAGCCGGAGGCCGGCGTGATGGTGCCGAGCCCGGCGACCGCACCGGAAATCATGCCCAGCACCGAGGGCTTGCGCCGCGTCAGCCATTCGATTCCGCCCCAGGTCAGCGCGCCCGCGCAGGCCGCCAGATGGGTCGAGGTAATCGCCATCACGGCGCGGGAATTGGCGGCCAGCGCCGAGCCGCCATTGAAGCCGAACCAGCCAACCCAGAGCAGGCCGGTGCCGATCACCGCCAGCGACAGGTCGAACGGCGACAGGTTGTCGGCGCCGTAACCATGGCGGCGGCCGAGCACCATGGCGCCGACCAGCCCGCCGGTGCCGGCGGACAGATGCACCACCAAGCCGCCGGCGAAATCCAGCACGCCGGCGCGCGCCAGGAAGCCGCCGCCCCAGACCCAATGCGCCAGCGGCACATAGACCACCACGAACCAGAGAATCGAAAACAGCAGATAGGCCGAAAACCGCATCCGGTCGGCGACCGAACCGGCGACCAGCGCCACGGTGATGACCGCGAAGGTCATCTCGTACAGCATGAACAGCGCTTCCGGGATGGTCCTGGCCAGCGGATTGACCCCGTCCATGGTCATGCCGGCGAGGAACACGCGGTCCAGCGATCCGATCCAGGCGCCGTCGCCGACAAAGGCCAGCGAATAGCCGAACGCCACCCACAGGACGGAGATGATCGCCACCGCGGCCAGGCTCTGCGCCATGGTGGCGAGCACGTTCTTCTTGCGCACCATCCCGGAATAAAACAGCGCCAGCCCGGGAATGGTCATCATCAGCACGAAGGCGCTGGCGACCATCATCCAGGCGGTGTCGGCGGCGCTGATGGTGCCGCTCAGGGCCTGGGCCTGCGCCGGCGTCGCCAGCAGCCCGGCGACCAGCGCAACAACAGCGGCCAGCGCGGTGCTGGCTGCACAATATCGACCCGTCATGATGCCCCCGGATATCGGATGGCGCAGCGCTACCCGGCGCCGTCGCCCCATTGCAATGGTTTGGCGTCGGCGCTCACAGCGCCTCGGCGTCGGTCTCGCCGGTGCGGATCCGCAGCGCGTGCATGATCGGGGTGACGAAGATCTTGCCGTCGCCGATCTGGCCGGTGCGGGCGCTCTTGGTGATGACCTCGACCGCCTTGTCGACCAGGCCGGAGGCCACCGCGATCTCGATCCGCAGTTTGGGCAGGAAATTCACGATATATTCGGCACCGCGATAGATCTCGGTGTGGCCCTTCTGGCGGCCATAGCCCTTGACCTCGGTGACGGTCATGCCGTGCACGCCGATGTCGGTGAGCGCGGTGCGCACCTCGTCGAGCTTGAACGGCTTGATGATGGCGATGACGAGCTTCATGAGGCCAACCTTCTGATCGCGAGAACAAGGCGCGCCGGACCGGAGTCCGGCGATTCACCCCTCTATATGCCGGGTTTAGCGGCAAAGCGCGCAAAAAATAGGCTGGCGGACCTGACCGCGAACTGCGGTCGTGCCACGGGATTTGGCGCAGGTGGCGCAGCCGCTCGCGCCACTATCGCGCTGTATCAGAAATTAGCTTGCCGGCAGTGTGATGACGGCACCAACCCCATCGGCTTGACCGCAGTCCGGCACGATGCCGCCACCTTAAAGCTCTGCAAGTTCAACGGCTATCGAAAGACCAAACCCGAAACCGGGCATTGTTTCATCGAGGCGTCGTCCGGGCTGCAGTCCGTTTGCAAGCCGAAACATTTCGAGGTGCTTGGTCGGCGCAACGAACTGACCGAACTGCATCTCGAACTCGGCGCCGACATCCGGAAGATGAAGGATGTGGATGCGGTCGATCATAAGTGGCGCGACGCCATTTCCAACTAACGGAAAGCGGCCGACCCTCTGCGTCGGCCGCTAGTTTATCTGCGAACAGGAACCGCCGTCACGCGCGGGCGTTAAGGCAGCCGCCGGCTGATCAAAGCGTTCTCGAGCGGTGGGCACTGGTTCGCGTGAAGTGGGCACCGGTTCGCGTCAAGAAAACGCGGCGAAACAACAATCCAGAGCTCCGGTTCTGATTGATCAGAACCGGAATTGCTCTTGATCATCATCCTTCCGAAAGTCATGCGATGCAGACCATCAGTGCCGCCGGGCTCTCTCCGATCGTCATCGTTGCTGGAGCCCGAGCGGTCTGATGGTCGCCGGCATCGCCCCGATCCCCAAATTCTGAGGTCGATTGTGCAGCAGACATCCCACACCTCAGCGCGCGGGATTTTTCCGCTTCTGTCGCTCAACTTCTTCATGGCCGACATGCAAGCCGGCATCGGCCCATTTCTCGGCGTCTTCCTTCTGGCCCATGGCTGGCAGAGCGGCATGATCGGCACCGTGCTGACGGTCGGCGGCGTCGCCGGCATGTTGATGACGACGCCTGCCGGAGCGCTGGTCGATGCCACCAACCGCAAGAAGCTCTACGTCATCATCCCCGGCATCTGCACGGTCATCGCGTCCGGACTGGTCCTTCTCTCTCAGGAATTCTGGCTGGTGTCCGCCTCACAGGTCGCGACAGCGATTGCCGGGGCCGCGATCGGCCCGGCTGTGTCGGGAATCACGCTCGGCATGGTCAAGCAGGCCGGCTTCAACCGGCAGAACGGCCACAATCAGGCGATGAACCATGCCGGCAATGTCGTGGGCGCAGCACTCTCGGGATTTCTGGGTTGGCAGTTCGGCTTCCACGCGGTGTTCTGGTTGGCGGCATTTTTCGGCGTGCTGTCGATCGCCTCGGTGCTGATGATCCCGGGCGATGCGATCGACAACGCCGCCGCGCGCGGCGCCAAGGTGGGCGGCGATGGCAGCACCACGGTCGGTGGCTTTGCCGTCCTGCTCGAATGCAAGCCCTTGCTGATCCTCGCGGCGGCACTGGCGTTTTTCCATCTCGGCAACGGCGCGATGCTGCCGCTCTATGGGCTGGCGGTCGTTGCCAAAGACGGTGCGGACGCCACAAGCTTCGTCGCGATCACGATCGTGGTTGCCCAGACGGTCATGATCCTGGTCTCCTTGATCGCCATGCGTCTTGCGGAAAAGGAGGGCTACTGGCTGGTGATCCTGATTTCCTTCATGGCGCTCCCCATCAGAGGCGTGGTCGCGGCCTATTCGATGAACAAATGGGGCGTCTACCCGGTCCAGATACTTGACGGAATTGGCGCAGGCCTGCAGAGCGTCGCCGTGCCTGGCTTGGTCGCTCGCATTCTCAATGGCACTGGTCGGGTCAATATCGGCCAGGGTGCGGTGATGACGGTTCAAGGCCTCGGCGCCTCGTTGAGCCCCGCCATCGGCGGCTGGATCGCGCAAGAGATCGGATATAATTCGATGTTCCTGATTCTCGGCGGCTTCGCCCTGGGGTCGATCGCACTCTGGGTCCTGTTCGCACCTCTGCTCAAGCCTGCCTGCATACAGACGCCTGACGACCCGTCCGGCGATGCCGGGATCCCCATCCGGAGCGCCGTGTAACGTGACCGCAAGCCTTGCCCAAATTGCGGCCTGGGGCCTCGTAGCCATGGGCACGGCTGGCGTGATCCTGCGCCCCTTCGGTTGGCCGGAATATATCTGGGCGGTCGTCAGCGCCGCGCTTCTGGTCATTCTGCAGTTGCTATCCTGGCACGACGCGTTGGCCGCCGTCGCCAAGGGCATCGATGTCTACCTCTTCCTGATCGGCATGATGCTTCTCGCCGAGATCGCGAGGCAGGAAGGTCTGTTTGATTGGCTGGCAGCTCATGCCGTCGGATACGCGCGAAATTCGGCACGACGACTGTTCTTCATCGTCTATATCGTCGGCACCGTCGTGACGGTGTTCCTGTCGAATGATGCCACCGCCGTCGTTCTGACGCCTGCGGTCTATGCGGCGACGCGCGCCGCCAAGGTCGAGCCGCTTCCCTACCTTTATATCTGCGCATTCATCGCCAATGCGGCGAGCTTCGTGCTGCCGATATCGAACCCTGCCAATATCGTCGTCTACGGCGATAAGCTGCCGCCGCTGATGGCCTGGCTACGCTTGTTCGCCCTGCCCTCGCTGGCTGCGATCGTCGCGACCTATGTCGCCCTTCGTTTCACCCAAAGATCGGCGCTGAACGTGGTCGTTGCCTCGCCGGAGGAGAGCCTGCCGCTGTCGCTTGGAGGCAAGCTCGCAGCGTCCGGCATTTGCCTGGCTGCCACCGGGTTGATCGTGGCGTCGTCCTTCGGACGGGATCTCGGTCTGCCGACCTTTGTCGCAGGCGTCGCAACTGCTGGTGTTGTCCTGGCAGCCACGCGCACGTCGCCTTTGCCGGTGATCCGCGGCGTATCGTGGTCGGTGCTGCCGCTCGTTGCGGGGCTGTTCGTTCTGGTCGAGGCTTTGAACAAGACGGGGCTTCTGCCGGCTCTGGCCTCGGCGCTCGAACGGCTCGCCCAATCGTCACCGGGCGGCGCCGCATGGATGTCCGGACTATCGTTCGCCGTCGCCTCCAACCTGGCCAATAATCTGCCAATCGGTTTGATCGCCGCCACCGTCAATCATGGCGTGCAGCTTCCGGAAACCGTCACCGCAGCCATCCTGATCGGCGTCGATCTTGGTCCCAATCTGTCGGTCACCGGATCGCTCGCCACCATTCTCTGGCTAATCGCTTTGCGGCGCGAGGGGGAACTCGTCTCCGCACTTCAGTTCCTGAAAGTCGGCGCCATCGTCATGCCCCCCGCGCTGATCCTGGCGCTCGCGACACTGATCTGGTGAGGCTCAAAACTGACGATCGAATCAGGCGTGGAGGAAATCACGGAGCCATCGCCAATCCGCGCTTCTTGCGGAATCAATAGGTTAGGCGATTCGCTCGGTGATTGGTTTGACACGGACCGGCTGGCGGCCTCACTCCGCCGGGTTCTCGCGGCGCTCGCGCACCGAGCCCTCCTGCGCCACCGACGCCACCAAAGTGCCGTCGGCCTTGAAGATCAGGCCCCTCGTCAGGCCGCGGCCGGATTGCGCGCTCGGCGAATCCTGGGCGTAGAGCAGCCATTCATCGGCGCGGAACGGGCGGTGAAACCACATCGCGTGGTCGAGGCTGGCCGGCATCATCCGCTTGTCGAACAAGGTGCGGCCGTAGCGTGCCATCACCGCGTCGAGCAGCGAGAAATCCGACGCATAGGCCAGCGCGCACATATGCAGCGCGGGATCGTCGGGCAGTTTCGCCGCGGTGCGGATCCAGACATGGATCTTGCCGTCGTCGATCTTCTTGCCGAAATAGCGCGACAGCTCGACCGGGCGCAGCTCGATCGGCCGGTCGCTTTCGTAATAGCGTTTGATGAAATCCGGCATCTCCTTGAAGAACGGCTGCTTGGAGATTTCCTCGGCGCTCAGCTTCTCCGGCGGCGGCACGTCCGGCATCTGGTCTTGATGGTCGAACGAGGTCGGCTCGTCGACATGGAACGACATCATCAGCGAGAAGATGGCGTGGCCGTGCTGGATCGCGGTGATGCGGCGGGTGGTGTAGCTCTTGCCGTCGCGCAGCCGTTCCACCTCATAGATGATCGGCACCGACGGATCGCCGGGCAGAATGAAATAGCAATGCATCGAATGCGGTAGCCGGCCTTCGACGGTGCGGCAGCCGGCGACCATCGCCTGCCCGATCACCTGGCCGCCGAACACCCGCTGCCACGAGGTCTTCGGGCTGGTGCCGCGAAACAGGTTCACCTCGATCGGCTCAAGATCGAGGATCGCGATCAGATCGATCAGGCTCTTGGACATCGGCATGGCTGGTTCCCTCGGTACGGTGGCGGTTTCACACCACGTTCGATGTCTGATAGATTGGCAGCAGATGTTGCGGCGCCGTTCCGCCGCCTGTTTCGCCCAGCTCCGATCGCCTTGCAAGAGTGAGGGCTGGCAAGAGTGAAGGTCGGTATCATGGCGCTACAGCGAGGCATTGTCATTGGAGGCGGGGCGTTTGCCGGATTGGCGCTGGCGCTGGCGTTGCGCCAGGGGCTCGGGCCTGAAATTCCGATCATCGTTACCGATCCGGCGCTGGCGCAGCGCCCGTCTGGCGATCCGCGCGCCACCGCGATCGTCGCCGCCTGCCGGCGGCTGTTCGACGTGCTCGGCGTCTGGGACGAAGTCGCCGACACTGCGCAGCCGATCCTCGACATGGTGGTGACCGATTCGGCGCTGGAAGACGCCACCCGCCCGGTGTTCCTGACCTTTGCGGGCCAGGTCGAGCCCGGCGAACCCTTCGCCCATATGGTCGAGAACCGGCATTTGATCGACGCGCTGACCCGCCATGCCGAGGCCGCCGGGATCGACCTGCGTCCGGTGCCGGTGACCAGCTACCAATCGCGGCCCGAGGCGACGACGGTGACGCTGGGCGACGGCAGCGTGATCGAGGCCAGCCTGCTGGTCGCAGCCGACGGCGCCAAGTCGAAGCTGCGCGAGCGCGCCGGCATCGCCACCTATGGCTGGGACTATGATCAATCCGGCATCGTCGTCACGGTCAGCCATGAGCGCGATCACAAGGGCTGCGCCGAGGAGCATTTTCTGCCGGCCGGCCCGTTCGCGATCCTGCCGCTCACCGGCCGCCGCTCGTCGCTGGTGTGGACCGAGAGCCGCAGCGAGGCGGCGCGCGTGATCGCGCTGCCCGACGATGAATTTCACGCCGAGCTGGAAAAGCGCTTCGGGCTGCGGCTCGGCGAGGTCAAGCCGCTGGATAAGCCCAAGGCGTTTCCGCTCGGCTATTTCGTGGCGCAATCCTTCATCGGCGAGCGCCTGGCGCTGGTCGGCGACGCCGCCCATGTGATCCATCCGATCGCCGGTCAGGGTCTCAATATGGGGCTGAAGGACGTCGCCGCGCTGGCCCAGACCATCGTCGACGCCGCGCGGCTCGGGATCGATCCGGGCCAGACCGACGTGCTGGAAAACTACCAGCGCTGGCGCCGCTTCGACACCATGGCGATGGGTCTGGCGACCAATTCGCTGAACCTGCTGTTCTCCAACAAGTCGACGTTGCTGCGTAACGTCCGCGACATCGGGCTTGGCATCGTCGACCGGCTGCCGCCGCTCAAGGAAGTCTTCATCCGCCAGGCCGCCGGCCTCGGCGGCGAAATCCCTCGGCTGCTCAAGGGCAAAGCGCTGTAATACCAAGGGCACGGCCTCTCGTTCGTCATGCCCGGCCTTGTGCCGGGCATCCACGCCTGGAAAGTCGTGCCGGATCAAAGGCGTGGATGGCCGGGACAAGCCCGGCCATGACGCGTGGATGAGTCGAAACCAAACGCCTTTGGTATAAGCACACGCCCGCGCGGTGCGGTGAGCCGCGACCCGCGCTTGCCTGTCACCACCCGCGAAAGCGGGCGGCCCAGTGTTCCAGGGCGGTGGTGATAACGACGAAGGCTGCGGCGTACTGGGTCCCCGCTGTCGCGGGGATGACGCTTGAGGATGTTGCGGCGCTGTGAGGGCCGCGGCTATGTAGCCTCATGGTGAGGAGGCGCTGTTGCGCCGTCTCGAACCATGAGGCGGACGCCAATATTCTACACCCTCATCCTTCGAGACGCGCGCCATCGGCGCGCTCCTCAGGATGAGGGGCCGTGCACGATGAGGAGCCGTGCGCGGTTTCCTCAGTCCAGCTTGCGTGCTTCTTCCGGCAGCATGATCGGGATGCCGTCGCGGATCGGGTAGGCCAGTTTGGCGCCGCGCGAGATCAGCTCCTGGCGGCTGGCGTCGAATTCCAGCGGCCCCTTGGTGATCGGGCAGACCAGGATTTCCAGCAATTTGCGGTCGACGGCTTCGGGCCGGTCCATGTTCGTCATCGTGGCGTCCTGCTTTGGCGAAGCGTTCGCCGGCGTGACCGGAAACGCGCGTCTTGATCTCGTGCCCGGTTCCGGGCTCGCCTGTTGTTTCCGAGATGGATTGCCGGATCAAGTCCGGCGATGACGCCGGATAAGGAATAATCCGCCGCCGGGAGGCCTCGGATTCTCGCTATCCCTATTGCAACGGCGGGTCGCCGCTGGTGCGCTTCTTGGCCAGATCCATTTCGGTCACCGCGATCAGGATCTCGGCCCGCGTCTTCAAATCGGGCGCTTCCAGCAGCGCCTGCTTTTCGGCCGCCCCATAGGGCGACATCATCGCCAGCGCATTGACCAGCGCCTCGTTCGGCGCGCTCTCGACGCCGTCCCAATCGACCTTGAGATTGTTGGCCTTGAGGAAATCGGTCAGCACCGCAAGCAGCGCCTCGCGGTCGACTTCCTCCTCGCCCTTGCGGGCGGTGAAGTCGTCGACATAGGGGGCGTAATCCACCCGGCATTGCCGATAGGGCGTCATCGCGGTCAGCTCCTCGGCGACCTTGAAGCGCGCAACGCCGGTGAGCTCGAGGATGTAGCGGCCATCGCCGGCCTCGGCGAGCTGGGTAATGCGTCCGACGCAGCCGACATGGAACAGCGCCGGCTTCTCGGCGTCGGGCGAATGCGTCACGTCGGGCTGGATCATGCCGATCAGGCGGTGGCCGTCGCGCAACGCGTCATCCACCATCGCCAGATAGCGCGGCTCGAAGATGTTGAGCGGCATCTGGCCGCGCGGCAGCAGCAGCGCGCCGGGCAGCGGAAAAACCGGAATCACCTCGGGAAGGTCAGCGGGCCCGCGATAGTCGGCATTGATCGGCATCAGCGGTTCCGGTGCTGCGGGTTGCGGGCTCTGGTCTGTTGTCTGAGCATGATCTTTTCCGAAAACCGGGATCCACTTTTCGCGATCACGCTCTAGGAGAACAGGATCGTCGACAATCGCTTGCGGCCCTCGATGGTGGCGTCGTCGGTCGGCCCCCAGGCCTCGAAAAACTGCACCAGCTGCTTGCGGGCGCCGTCCTCGTCCCATTTGCGGTCGCGCTTGACGATCTCGAGCAGATGGTCGGTCGCCTCAGCGCGCTTGCCGGCGGCATTCAGCGCGGTGGCGAGGTCGAAGCGGGCCTGATGATCGAGCGGGTCGGCGGCGACCTTCTGCTCCAGCTCGGCAACCGGGCCGAGCGCGCTGGCCTGTTCGGCCAGATCGATGCTGGCCTGCACCGCCGACACCGCGGCGTCACTGCGCTTGGCCTCCGGCACCAGCGCCAAGGTCTGCTTGGCCTGTTCGATCGCGCCGGTCGACATATAGCAACGCGCCAGACCGGCCAAGGCCGGGATGCTGCCGGCATCGACGTTGAGCACCTCGGCATAGATCGCCGCGGCGCCCGCCGGATCGCCCTCGGCGAACACAGCCTCTGCTTCCTTGAGAATCTCCTCGACGCTCGGCTCGCCGCCCGGCATGCCGGCAGTCAGCTTGTCGATGAAGGCGGCGATCTGGCTTTCCGGCACCGCGCCCATGAAACCGTCGGCGGGCTGGCCATTGACGAAGGCGATCACCGCCGGGATCGACTGGATCCCCATCTGGCCCGGAATCGACGGATGGTCGTCGATGTTCATCTTGACCAGCCGGACCTTGCCCTTGGCGTTGCGAACGGCCTTCTCCAGCAGCGGCGTCAGCTGCTTGCAGGGCCCGCACCATGGCGCCCAGAAATCGATCAACACCGGCTGGCGTTTGGATTCCTCGATCACGTCCTGGACGAAGCTCTGCGTCGTCGTGTCCTTGATCAGATCGCTCGGCTGTGGCGCTGCGGCGCCGCCCTGCTCCAATATCGTCACGTGATCCTCGCCTAATATGCCGGTAAAACGCCGTTGTAGCACGGCCCGTGACCTAAGTGGCGCTCGAAAGCCGGATTTGCAATCCCCGCGGGCCCTCCGGCCAATTCCGCCTCCTGGCTGCATCGCCTTGATATCGCGGCCGGTTTGGCTGGTTCCCGGAGCCCGCGCGGAGGTTTTTGGCAATTGCATGAAATCGGCCGAAGGCACTGTTGCATTCATCAGCGGCATTTGGCATAGCTCTGCGCGTTGCCGGTGCGTTGCGCCGCCAAACTCTCGGATGCGGGTGTAGCTCAGTGGTAGAGCACGACCTTGCCAAGGTCGGGGTCGAGGGTTCGAATCCCTTCGCCCGCTCCAGAATTTCTCAATTCTTGGCAATTGCCCGACGATGGTCGGACGACAAAACTGAAATCGACGATGAACACAAAAAAGCCCGCGATGATCGCGGGCTTTTCGTTGTCTTGGTGTTTCGTTGTCTTGGTGTTTCGTTGTCTTGGTGTTTTCGTCGCCTCGGTATTGCGATGGCGATTGCGGGCCTCCTTGAAGATCAGGAGGCACGCTATTTTGGGGTCCAATCCCGGCCGCGGCCCGGCCTCAGGCTCTACTGGGGATGCCCAACCCGGTATGCAGCCAGTTTCGCCACATCTGCGCTAGGTTTTGGCCGATGGTCTGACCATCGGAGGCAATCATTTCCTTGGCATTGCGGACCGCACCTTTGAGGTCGCCCCACAGCTCCTTGAGATTATTCATCAGGTTGGTGCCGCCCGCGACCACCCTCTGGGTCTTCAGGCGCGCCAGTTCAACCAGCGACTCCTGGATCTTGGCGACCGAGCGGGCGATCCGGCCGATCTCGTCGGTGCGGTTCGTGGCGTGGATCCGCACGCTGGTATCGCCCTGCGCGAGCCGATCAATATCCTTTTCGAGTTCGCCCAGCGGCGCCAGCAGGCCGCGGCTGATCCGGGTTCCAACCAACGCCACCACCGCGAACACCGCGATCCCGGCCAACAGCAACATCACATGGGCGGCGCCGAGCGCGTAATCTGCCTCGGGAGCGACCACGGTTTCGGCGGCCTTCACCACCAGGCCCTGACCATCGAACGATGCCGGAATGACCGCCGCACCGGCATCCTGTTGCATCACCAGCATACCAACAATCCGGCCGTCAGCCGCCCGGACTGGCGACAGCATCGCGCCTCCCTGGCCAATCAGGCGATCCAGCGAGGCCACGCTGCTGGTATGTTTGGCCTGGTTGGCGGCGACGTTCTGCAGCACCAGCTGGCCGACGCCACCGATCGCAAGTGATACGACCAAGGTTATTCCCAACACCAGAATCGAGATCTTCTGGGCTAGACTGCGATTTGAGAGATCGAACTGCATCGTAGTTCTCCAGCTTTCTTCATAAGGGCGGCTTGCCCCCTAAGGTGAATAGCGTCACTGACGCTTAACTATTTACGGTTAACGAAAAGATTATTTCCGGCCCAAAATCCGTTCGGTGAGCCCGGAATACGCATCACGCCACAATCGCGAACGGCGCATCGGCGACGAACCATATTCGTCCCCTTGAACCGCGAATCACCGGTAAGCCAAAAACCCGCCTAAGCATTTGTTTAAACGTGGCTGTTGCTCAACCTGGTGCGATTCCCAGATTCAGTTTTGCGCTGATTCGCACCCCTGTAAATATACTTGGTAAACGGCCTCTTCGTTTGATTCAAAACAAAGACGAGCAGCCCACCATCCGTTGCTACCAATCGACCGGGGAGCGGTTGCCAACTACCAACTGGCGCCTCTACTACCTAGATACCAGTTGCCGCAGGCGTCGCCGCAGCACCCGTCAGATCCGACTCGCCACCCCGGAGCAGCGCGGCACACGAGCTGGTAGAATTGTCCTGTGTAGCAGCCGCGCCGAACTGTCGCAGGCTTTGGCGACCGCGCGGACGGAACCATTTCGCGTTCCCGCGCACGACCCCGGATTTTTGATCCAGAGCAAAGACTCTCTCCCGATTCCAGGGCTCCCTTCACCGGCGGCGACCGACCCCTCGCATGAGCCCGTTGCGCTCCGACGGATCCAGAATCCCGCACAGCTGTTTTGCCACCCTGTCCGACCCGGGCTGTTTCCCCTCGGCAGCTCACCCAATGTCAGACCGAGTGATTCCGATGCGAGGGCAACCAGATCGAGTGCGTGCCGTGCAAACAGAAAGCATCGTCTCGACGGTCATCCCGCATCTGTTTGTCCGCCGCCCGCCCGTCCGCGCGCCGCGGTCGGCGTCGGGGGTCCGCGCCGCGGATCTGGCACGCCTGCTGATCGCCCCGGACCTCGACGAGGCGTTCGAGCGCATCGATCAAGCGCGGACCCACGCCGCATCTCCCGCCGCGCTGTTCACCGATCTGTTCGAGCCGACCGCCCGCAAGCTCGGCGACCTCTGGAGCGACGATTTCTGCAGCGAGTTCGAGGTCTCGATCGGTCTGTGCCATTTGCAGACGGCGATTCGGCGCATCAGCTTCGACCATCTGTCGGTGCCGCTGCCGCCCGCGCAGCCGCGCAGCGCGCTGCTGGTCTCCCAGCCCGGCGAGCCGCATTCGTTCTGCGCCACGCTCAATTCGGAAATGCTGCGCCAGGCCGGCTGGAATGTGGCCTGCGAATTCCCGGCCACTGATCGCGCGCTGCAAGACCTCGTCGCCAACGCCTCCTATGATGCGCTCAATCTGTCGCTCAGTCCGGCGTTGCGTCGGGAACATTGGGCGCCGCGGATGGCGGAAACCATTCGCCTCGCCCGTCGCGCCTCCCGCAACCCGGCGCTCGCGGTCGTCGTCAGCGGTCGGCTGTTCAGCGAGAGACCCGAAGCCTGCGAACAGGTCGGCGCCGACGGCAGCAATATATCCGGTCAGCAGGTCGCACGCTGCATCAACCGCGCGCTGCTCAAGCGCATCACCCGGATGCCGGCGAATTTCGCCTGGATCTGAGCCGCGGACGACTCCCCAGCGACGTCCCCGTCGCGGCAAGACCTTCGACCAAGTGACATCCGCCCGCCACACGCGGCATGATGCCGCGCACGCCATGATCGTGTGCCGCGAGCCGATCTGCTCGCGGTCGTTGCGCCGTGCCATCAACATCTCGGCTTTTAGGTTTTGACCAAGGTCAATGCGTGGCAACGCGTTAGGACCTCGCATTGCGCCGCGGTCGCTGCGCCGGACAATCGTGGCGGTGGGCAGCGCTATCGCGCGAGCCGTGGCCGGTGGCCATCTCGCTCACAGCAGCCTCCCCCATATCCGCATCGGCGTCTATGCTACCTGCTCATGGCGTTAAAGAGGGGCGATACATGCGATCCGACGGAAAATCCTATCAGTTCGATCATCTGCCGGTGATCGACTACGACGCGCATCCGGCCTATGGGCGCGTCCTGCCGATGCCGCAGCTGGGCGCGCGGCTGAAGGCGATCGTGTATTTCGGCTACGGCTTCATCCTGACGCTGGCGCGGCGCCTGGTCGATATCGAGCACTTGCCGCGCCCAGCCGGCACCTCCAACAAATTCATCGCGATCCTGCGCGGCCTGCCGACCTATCTGCGGCTGATCATCCTGCAGCGCTTGGGCCGGCTCAGCGCTGGCAGCGCGTTTACGCCGAAAACCGAGCGCGGCGCCAATCTCCTCGCGCCGTTGCAGCGCGACGGCGCCACCGGCCTGCGCCTTGCCGCCGATCAGGTCAGCGAAATCCGCACTTTGCTGGCGCCGCATTTCGCCACCCTCGAAGCCAAGCTCGCCGCCCGGGCCGCCGATCTCGACCAGGGTCGGCTGTGGCTCGACCCCTTGGTCCATGCCGAGATCTACAAATGGTTCAATCAGACCGCCGCCGACGCCGGCCTGATCGAGGCCGCCAGCGCCTATCTGAAACGCCCGGTCGGCGTCGGCCACATCGCCGCGCAGATCAACGACAAGGCCGATCCGCGTAGTCCCTTCGCCGATGTCGCCGTCGAGGCCTCGCCCTGCGACGGCTTTCATATCGCGGCGACCTCCAACCTGCTCGAGCTGGTCATCTATCTCAGCGATGTCGGCCCGGCCAACGGACCGTTGAACTATGTGATCGGCAGCCAGCGCGCGGCGCAGGGTTTTTGGGACGGCTTGATCCGCCGCGCCAATGATCTGTCCGGCCTGTCGTCGACCCAGGCCGCCAGCCGTGAATTGTTCTATGCGTTGCCGGCCGGGCTGCAGCGCAAGGCCGCCTTCGGCGCCGACCTGCTGGCCGACAACAAGTACACGCCATCGCTGCTCGCCGACCAATGGAGCGTGACCAGCGATAGCGAAAACGCCGTGCTGTTCGATCCGCTCGGAATCTATCGCGACGGCCAAGCCACCGAGGGCCAGCGCAGCGCCGTGATTATCAAGCTGACCGAATTGCCGCGCTAGGCACTTTGCCGGTGAGTTGCTGCGCCCGAAACCAAGGATTTGGTCATTCCGGGGCGCGAGCAGCGTCAACTGCGAGTGAACCCGAAATCTTGCTCAGCACCGTTCCTTGCCGCAAGATTCCGGCTTCACCTCTCCCATAGGGAGAGGTCGGATTGCGCAGCAATCCGGGTGAGGGGTTTTGGACTAACGAGAGGTCGTACCCCCTCACCCCACCCCTCTCCCCACCGGAGAGGGAGCGCGCTGCCGGTGGGGCGGCGTTTCGGCTCGTAGCTGCCGGCGAGCCTGATGGGAGCGCGTCGCCGGCGCGGAGGCGCTTCGAGTAGTAGCAGCCGGTCAATGTTCCGGAAGTAAGCTGCCTCGACTTGGACTTCACCTCTCCCATAGGAAGAGGTCGGATTGCGCAGCAATCCGGGTGAGGGGTTTTGGACTATCGAGGGGTCGTACCCCCTCACCCCAACCCTCTCCCCATGGGAGAGGGAGCGCGCTGCCGATGCGGCGGCGCTTCGGCCATATCACAGCCGCATCAGCGGCCGCCGAATGTCGCCAGAGCCAAGCGCAATTCGTCGTGGCTGGCGGCATGGTCGGTGACCGCGATGCCGCTGGCGATCGCGTCCCAGGCCTGGCGGATGCTGGCGGCGCCGGCGGCCGGACCCATCGGATGGCCGAACACGCCGCGACCGGGCACGAAGCCGAAATCGACGCTGCCGACCTTGCGATACACGCCTTCCAGCGTCGCCGCCGAATCGCTGCCGCCGGGCACCGGCAGGCAGGGCTTGATCCGCCCCATCGGCTCCAGACAGGCGCGCACGCAATCCAGCACCTCGTGCTCCGGCGTCATCATCCGCGGCCCGAAGCCCGGCATGATCACCACGTCGAATCCCGCGAGCCGCTGCAGCCGTGTGAATACCCGCGAATGGATGCCGTAGCCGGCCAGCCGGCTGAACGCCGCGATCATCGGAAAATGCGCGATCAGCGGCACGCTGGCGTGCTTGCGCAGCATCCGCACCGCGCTCAGCCCCACCGGCATCGCATTGACCAGCAGCGCATTGGCGCCGCGGGCGACCGCTAGATCGTGTAGCGGGATCAGCCGATCGACCTCGTCGGTGATATTGGCGAGATAAATCTTCGGCACCCCGGTCTTGGCCTCGGCGCGGCGGCGGGCGTCGCCGAGTGCCGCGGCGCGCTCGGCCAGCGGACACCAGTCGACATCGGCCAGCATCTCGTCGTCCTTGGCGATGTCGAGCCCGCCGAGCCAGCTCTGATAGCCGAGCTCGGCGAAGGGCTCCGCCGAAAGCCCGATATTCGGCTTGATCACGCCGAAAAAGATCGGCCGGCCGAATGCCTGCAATATCTCGCGCAGGCCGGCGACGCCGAATTGCGGGCCCTGAAACGCTTCCAGATAGGTGTTCGGAAACCTGATGTCCTGCAGCCGGATCAGCGGAATGCCGGGCGAGAAGAACACGCCCTCGCCGCATACCGCCGACAACAGATTGGGAATCTTGGCGCCGAAATTGCCGTGCGGATGCGCGATGGTGACGCGCACCGCATGGACCTCGCCCTTTGCCGCGCACTCCACCGCGATGCTGAACCCGCCCGGCCGTGGCTCCGATTGCAGCTCCAACACCTTGGCGGCAAAGCGCGGCCGGAAATCCTCGTCGATGCCGACCCGGCGCCATTGCGCGGTCGACTGCTCGCTACACAGATGCGCCGCCGCCTCGCGCGGATCGCCGGCGCATTCGAAATCGAAATCGAGCTCGATGTAGTCCTCGGGATTGAGCTCGGCCCGCGTGGCATAGAAGCCGGCGATATCGTCTGGCGTCATGGTCTAGCCATTCCCCAAAATCTGCAGCTCGACGCCGCGGCGCTCGCGCGGGCCGTCGAGCTCGATGAAGAAGATCGACTGCCACTCGCCCAGCATCAGCGCGCCATCGGCCAGCGGGATCGTCTCCGAGGAATTCATGAACAGGCCGAGCAGATGCGAATGGGCGTTGTCGCGGCCGTCGATCGGTTCGAGATTGTGCAGGTAATCGCCGTCGCGCGGCACCAGCCGCTTCAGAAATGTCAGCATGTCGCGCTGCAGCTGCGGCTCGCGCTCATTGACATTGATCCGCGCGGTGGTGTGCAGGCAGCTCACAGTGACGAGGCCGTGTCGGACCCCGCTGGTGGCGACGAAACCACGGACCTGCTCGGTGAGGTCGATGATCTGGATCGGCGCCAGCGTTGCCAGCTCGATCCGGTGTCGCAGAATTTGCATCGGTCCACCCAGCACCCTAGAGCGTTTTCGAGCGAAGTGGGTACCGGTTCGCGTGAAGAAAACGCGTCAAAACAAAAATCTAGATCCGGGACACGGTCCCGGCCGTCCGTACTGATTGATATCGCGACGCTCCGGACCAGGCAATTGGCCGGATGGCGGGCTCAGCCCGGCAGCGAGCCGACGACCAGGTCGTCGCGGTGGATCATCTCGGCGCGGCCGCTGACGCCGAGGATCGCCGCGACGTCGGGCGAGGAGTGGCCCTTGATCTTGTCGGCGGCGTCGGCGTCATAGGCGACCAGGCCGCGGCCGATTTCGCGCGCATCGGGTCCGCGCACCAGCACCGCGTCGCCGCGGGCGAACTGGCCGTCGATCCTGATCACCCCGGCCGGCAGCAGGCTCTTGCCGGCGCGCAGCGCCTTCACCGCGCCGGCGTCGATGGTCAGCGTCCCGCGCGGCTCCAGCGATCCCGCGATCCAGCGTTTGCGCGCCGTCACCGGATTGGCGGGCGTGAGAAACCAGGTGCAGCGCCCGCCATTGGCGATCGCCTTCAGCGGGTTCTCGATCTTGCCCGAGGCGATCAGCATATGGGTGCCGGCGGAGGTCGCGATCTTGGCGGCCTCGATCTTGGTCCGCATCCCGCCGCGCGACAATTCGGATTCGGCGGCCCCCGCCATCGCCTCGATCTCGGCGCTGACCGAATCGACGATCGGAATCAGCCGCGCATCCGGATTGGCGCCCGGCGGCGCGGTGTACAACCCGTCGATGTCGGACAACAGGATCAGCAGGTCGGCGCTGGTCATGGTGGCGACCCGGGCGGCCAGCCGGTCATTGTCGCCATAACGGATTTCATTGGTGGCGACGGTGTCGTTCTCGTTGATCACCGGCACCACCCGCCATTCCAGCAGCTTGGCGATGGTGGAGCGCGCGTTGAGATAGCGCCGCCGCTCCTCGGTGTCCTGCAGCGTCACCAGGATCTGCCCGGCGCCGATGCCGTGGGCGCCCAGCACCTCCGACCAGGTCCGCGCCAGCGCGATCTGGCCGACCGCGGCGGCGGCCTGGCTTTCCTCGAGCTTGAGCGGACCGCGCGGCAATTTCAGCCGGCTGCGGCCGAGCGCGACCGAACCCGACGACACGATCATCACGTCGCGGCCATGCAGATGCAATTCGGCGATGTCGGCGGCGAGCGCGTCCAGCCACGCCTCCCGCACCTCGCCGGCCGCCGAATCGATCAGCAACGAGGAGCCGACCTTGACCACGATGCGGCGGAAATTCTTCAGTTCGGGGTGGGACATGACAGCGCTACTCGGACAACCCATCGTTGGTCATTCCGGGATGTGCGGCTGTTGCAGCGCAGGCCCGGAATCCATACGCCGCAGTATCGCGTTGTGGCGATACCGTCGATCCCACATCTGCCAGGGGGTATGGATTCCGGGCTCGTTCGCAAGTGCTCACGCCCCGGAATGACGATTCCTCATATACGAAGCGCATCTGCCCGACAGCAAACTCAATTACACGTTCTGCGGCGCCCATGGCTCGGCCGCGGCGGCTTTGGCCTTGTCGGACACCGGCGCCTCGTCGATCACCGCGACCAGCGCGCGCAAAGCGTCCTTGACGCCGTCGCCGGTGACGCCGGAGATCAGCAGCGGGGTCTTCTTGGCGGCGCGCTTGAGCCGGTCCTTCTGTTTCTTCAATTCGTCCGGCTCGACCGCGTCGATCTTGTTCAGCGCCACGATCTCGACCTTGTCGGTCAGATCGCCCGCATAGGCCATCAATTCGGTACGTACCGTCTTGTAGGCCTTGCCGGCGTGTTCGCAGCTGGCGTCGATCAGATGCAGCAGCACCCGGCAGCGCTCGACATGGCCGAGAAAGCGGTCGCCGAGCCCGGCGCCCTCATGGGCGCCCTCGATCAGGCCCGGAATATCGGCCAGCACGAATTCGCGGCTGTCGATATCGACCACGCCAAGCTGCGGATGCAGCGTGGTGAACGGATAGTCGGCGATCTTCGGCTTGGCGGCGCTGACCACGGACAGCAGCGTCGATTTGCCGGCATTCGGCAGGCCGACCAGTCCGGCGTCGGCGATCAGCTTCAGCCGCAGCCAGATCCAGCGCTCCTCGCCGGTCTGGCCGGGATTGGCATTGCGCGGCGCGCGGTTGGTCGAGGATTTGAAATGGGCGTTGCCGAAGCCGCCATTGCCGCCCTCGGCCAGCACGAAGCGCTCGCCGAGCCTGGTGAAATCGTGGATCAGGGTCTCGCGGTCGTCGTCGAAGATCTGGGTTCCGACCGGGACTTTCAGCACCATATCCTTGCCATTGGCGCCGTGGCGGTCCTTGCCCATGCCATTAGTGCCCTTTTGGGCCTTGAAATGCTGCTGATAGCGGTAATCGATCAGCGTGTTGAGGCCGTCGGCGACCTCGATGATGACGTCGCCGCCGCGGCCGCCATTGCCGCCGCTGGGCCCGCCGAACTCGATATACTTCTCGCGGCGAAACGCCACGCAGCCGTTGCCGCCGTCGCCGGAGCGGATATAAACCTTGGCTTCATCGAGGAATTTCATGGCCTATCCGTATCGCTTGAGCGTGGTCGCGGCAACCATTTGATCGCCGGCAGTGCGAGAAAAGCCCGCATTTGCGGGCCTTGTTGCTACCGACAACGTGCCCTGAAGCAGCCGCGTCGCGGTTAACCAATCCGATCTCAACACATCACAAGAGCCATATATGGGGCTGCTGGCGAAAATATCGACCGGGGCGGATCCGCGCAGCGCGCGGCTGGCCGGCATCGTGCTGATGCTGGCGGCGATGCTGCTGTTTTCCTTCGGCGACGCCTTGGGCAAAGTTGTGGTGTCGCGCTATTCGGTCGGCCAATTGCTGCTGCTGCGCGCCGCGGCCGGGCTGGTGGTGCTGGCGCCGCTGATCTGGCACCAGCGCGCCGCGTTCCGGACGCTGGACCGGCCCTGGCTGCAACTGGCCCGGATCGTGATCTCGTCGCTGGAAGTGGCGGCGTTCTTTCTCGCCGCGGCCTATCTGCCGCTCGCCGACGTCATCACCTATTACCTCGCTTCCGCTTTGTTCGTGTCGCTCGGCTCGGCGCTGTTCCTGCGCGAACAGGTCGACCGGGCGCGCTGGATCGCGATCCTGGTCGGGTTTGGCGGCGTGCTGATCGCGCTGCAGCCCTCGGCGCAGAGCGTCAGCTGGCCGGCGCTGATCGCGCTCGCCGCCAGCATGCTGTTCGCAGCGCTGCTGCTGCTCACCCGTTCGCTGCGCAGCACGCCCGACATGGTGCTGGCCTCGCAGCAATTCCTCGGCACCTTCGCGCTCGGCGCCATCCTGGCGCCGTCGCAATGGATCACGCCGAGCCTGCCGGATCTCAGCCTGTTTGCGATCGCCGGCGTGGTGTCGGTGGCGGCGCTGCTATGCGTCAACCGCTCGCTACGGCTGGCGCCCGCCAGCGTGGTGGTGCCGTATCAATATTCGATGATCTTCTGGGCGGTGCTGTTCGGCTATCTGGTGTTCGGCGATGTGCCGTCGGCCGCCACCCTGGTCGGCGTCGCCATCATCATCGGCGCGGGGCTCTATATCTTCATGCGCGAGCAGAAGGACGCCGCCGCCCGGGCCGCCGCGCCGGCGAATGTTAGCTAGAGCAATTCCGGTTCTGATAGATCAGAACCGGAGCTCTAGATTGTTGTTTTGACGCGTTTTCTTTACGCGAACCGGTATCCACTTCGCTCGAAAACGCTCTAACTGGCGAAGGCGAAGCTCAACTGCCCGGCTTCGTCGTTCGCCGGCGGCGCCGGCGGCTGGCGTCGCTCGGGTTGCGGCGCCCGTGCGGCTGGCGCGCTATCGACGATGTGGTGGCCGCCTTCGCTGAACGTCTCGTTTCTGAGCATGGCGAGGATGGATCGGTTCGACATCTGAATCTCCTGTGCGGAGATGCTCGTAGCTCGGGCCGATCAGGCTGCGTACTCGGTCGGTTACCAGCAACAGCCGGCTTGGTTGCGCCTTGGCTAACGGATTGCGCGCAAATTGCGCGCAATCGACGCTGGCCCGGCCGGCGGTCGCGCCGGCCCTTGCGGGCCGCCGCCTCACCGCCTGGTCGAGGCGCTCCAGTTTCGCAGCGAGGACCACACACCGCGGCTCAGCCGGAATCGGTCCACCGGGGTCGAGGAGCCCAGCGCCTCGAAGCGGTGCAGCTCGACGCCGGTCCATTGGAAGCCGCACTTCTCCAGCACATTGCGCGACGCCGGATTGGCGACCCGGGCGCCGGAAATCAGCTGGCCGACCGAGAATTCCTCGAAGGTGAAATCAATCACGGCGCGCGCGGCCTCGGTGGCGAAGCCATGGCCCCAGAACGGCGTACCGAGCCAATAGCCGAGCTCCGGCGCGTCGGGCTCGCGCCAGTCAACGCCGACCATGCCGATCAGCCGCCACTCCTGCTCGATCACGAACACGGTTTCGTTGTTGCTCTGCGCCAAAGCCTCGATGAAGCTTGTCGCGTCGTGGCGCGTATAGGGATGCGGCAGCCGCTTCGTCATCTCGGCGACGCGGCGGTCATTGGCCAGATGGGCGATGGCTTTTACGTCCGCGAGTGCCGGCTTGCGCAGTGTCAGCCGTTCGGTCTCGAGGACGCAGCTACTCGGCTCTCTCGGCGAGGAGGTGGGGATTTCTTGCAACATGGCGGGCTCCTGGGGACGTTCGATGCGACGCGCAACGAAAAAGGGGAAGGCTGGTTTCCCGCCTCCCCCTTGGAGCCTTCAGGTGCTCCGCCGGTTCAACAGGACCCGGCGGACACGAATGTGATCCACCGTCTATTCGGCCGCTTCGACTGCACGCGGGAGTACAGAAATGAAGGTGCGGCCGTTGCGTTTGGCGCGAAATTCGACGTGACCTTCGACCTTGGCGAACAAAGTGTGATCGGTGCCCATGCCGACATTGAGGCCGGGATGCCACGTGGTGCCGCGCTGGCGCGCGATAATATTGCCGGGAATCACCAATTCGCCGCCATAGGCCTTGATCCCGAGTCGCTTGCCGGCCGAGTCACGACCGTTGCGCGATGAACCGCCTGCTTTTTTGTGAGCCATGGCCCGTCTCCAAACTTCCGTAAACTTGTCTAGATCAATTCCCTGACGGAATCATTTCACGTTTTGTCACGCTCGTCGCGTCACTCGTCGTCGGCATCCTCGACGGGCGCGGCGGCGACCGGCTTCTCGCGCTTCGGGCGCGGGCCGATGGTCGGCGATTTGCCGTCGGCGAGGATCTCGGTGATGCGCAACACCGTGAGCTCGTCGCGATAACCACGCTTGCGCTTGGAATTCTTGCGGCGGCGCTTCTTGAACGAAATCACCTTGGGGCCGCGCTTGTGCTGCAGCACCTCGGCCGCAACGGTGGCGCCTTCCACCATCGGCAGGCCCAGCACCGGCGTATCACCGCCAAGCACCAGCACGTCGCCGAGCTGAATGATCGTACCGACGTCGCCGTCGATCTTGCCTATCTCGAGCACATCATCCGGGACGACGCGGTATTGCCGGCCGCCGGTCTTGATGACTGCGAACATCGTTTTCATCCTTCGTGTTCGATCCCGGCCTCGGATGCGTCCGGGCCGGCTTCTTGTTCAGTCTTGATGGGTTGCGGCGTGAACCGCCGCGACATTCCTGCTTGGTCGGGGTCGTTGCCGCCGGCCGCGCAAAAACAATCGGCGCGAGGATTTCCTGCGCCGGGTGCGGGACTTATAGCCCGCCACGGCCCGGAGTCAAGCCAGGCGGCGCCGGAAACGCCGGGATTTGGCGGGGTTTTGCCAATTGGCCGGGCCGCGCGGCGGCTTTGAACAAACCGGTTCCCCGAATGTTGTCCCGCGCAAATTCAACGGGGCAAGCCAAATGACCGAGGACACATCGACCAAAACCGGAATCGCCAGCCACGGCGCCACGCGGCTGCCTTCGGTGGATGTCGACAGCTATAATATCGAATTGAAGGACGAGGACGGCTTTCTTGGCGATCGCGCCAGCAAGGGGGCGTTTCAGCGCATTCTCGAGGGCTGGCGCAAGCCGCTGCGCAAGAATGGCGACGATCCGTTCGGCAAGATGTCGACTGACGAGATCGGCAAGACCCAGCTCAGCGAGGTGCTGAACGGCGACGATGTCGCGGCCGCGGCGCTGGTGCACGGCGCGATCGAGGATTTCGCCCAGGAACTGGCCTATGTGACGCGGCGCTTTCTCAAGACCAAGGCCTGGGCCGACACCGAATCGATCGTGGTCGGCGGCGGCTTTCGCCAGGGCCGGATCGGCGAACTGGCGATCGCGCGCGCCGACCTCATCCTGAAAGCCGAGGGGCTGAAGGTCGGACTGGTGCCGATCCGGTTTCATCCCGATGAGGCCGGGCTGATCGGCTGCCTGCATCTGGCGCCGTCCTGGATCTTCGAGGGCCATGACAGCATCCTGGCGGTGGATATCGGCGGCTCCAACATTCGCTGCGGCGTGGTCGAGACCGGCTGGAAGAAAGCGCCGGACCTGTCCAAGGCCTCGGTGTGGAAATCCAGCCTGTGGCGCCATGCCGACGACGAGCCGACCCGGGAGGGTGCGGTCAAGCGCCTGATCAAGATGCTGAAGGAGCTGATCGCCGCCGCCGAAGACGAGGGCTTCAAGCTGGCGCCCTTCATCGGCATCTCCTGCCCCGGCGTGATCAATGCCGACGGCTCGATCGAAAAAGGCGCGCAAAACCTGCCGGGCAATTGGGAAAGCAGCCGTTTTCACCTGCCTGGCGCGCTGATCGAGGGGATTCCAACGATCGGCCAGCACGATACCGCGGTGCTAATGCACAATGACGGCGTCGCCCAGGGCCTCAGCGAGGTCCCCTATATGCAGGAATTCAAGCGTTGGGGGGTGCTGACCATCGGCACCGGCCTCGGCAACGCCCGCTTCACCAACCGCAAGCCGGCCGACACGCCCAAAAAGGACAAGGACAAAGAGGACAAGGGCAAAGAGAAAGAGAAGGAAAACCGCAAGGAAAACGGCAAGGACAAAGCCAAAGCCGGCGAAAAGGACAAGAAGGACAAGGATTGAGCCCGCGCCCGCGGCTGTGAGCCCGTCCGGGCCGCTGCGGCGGCCCGCGTGGCTGGCCGGGCGCGTTGGCGGGCCATAGCGTCGCCGTGGCCAATCGCCGCCCGATTGCGCGTCGGCAAAATATCCGACCATCCGCGCCTTGTCTGTTCGCCTCGCCTCGCCTAGAACTTCGCCCGACCCCAGACCGGAGACGGCCTGTTTCGGCACCGCGGAGAGGTGGCAGAGTGGTCGAATGCACCGCACTCGAAATGCGGCATAGGTGCAAGCCTATCGGGGGTTCGAATCCCTCCCTCTCCGCCAGTCTACTGATCTAATTTGTTGAAATTGCTCTACTTTTGTATTGTGACTTGCGCGAGGCCCCCAAATCAGTCCCCAAGTCTCCTCAGTCACATATCGTCGTCGCCCCTATTCGGTTGCAAACCACGCCGCCACTCATTGCTGCCGCTCGCGCCGTGTTGTGCTTGGTCTCTCGCATCTGTGTCACACGCAACCGGCAGTCTGTGTACTGCGGGGTTCCTTTGGCTGCACCGATGGATTGGCAATAAGCATCATCTTGCGCGGCAAGCTTCTCCGGCCCCGCCATAGCGTCACCGACCGGAGAACCTGCACAGCCCGCCAACGCGGCAAAAATCGGAAAGATCAGCAAAGCACGCATTTTTTGTTTCCCCCAAATTTTAGACGCCTAGCAGAGATGGCCTGAGTTTGTTGCATAGGGCTATAAACGGCAACTGACCTTTACCGTGCCGACGACAAATCGAAAACTCTTGGCTAACCCCAATGCTTTTCAAGCCTAATCAGCGCAGCCGCGATGCCGTCGTTTAGTATTGCCTCGTAATGATCGAAACGACATTCGAGTCGATTATCCGATTATCCAAACGCGTTGACGAGCCTGTCCCGCCTCAGTGAGTCGTCGCGTTGAGCGCGATCAACTCCTTGATCCGCGTGGCGAGGCCTTCCATAGCGAACGGCTTGGTCAAAATGCTCATGCCGTCCTCGATCTGTTCGCCGCCCAGCACGGACTTCTCGGCATAGCCGGTGATGAACAGGACTTTCAGCTCCGGTCGGGCGATGCGTCCGTAATCGGCCAGCTGGCGTCCGTTCATGCCGCCGGGCAGGCCGACATCGGTGACAAGCAGATCGATCCGGACGTCCGACTGCAACACGCGAAGTGCGCTCGAGCCTTCGGACGCCTCGATCGAGGTGTAGCCGAGCTCGGCCAGCACCTCGGTGATCAGCATGCGAACCGACGGCTCGTCATCGACGATCAGGACGGTTTCGCCGGCCCGCGCCCGCGGCGAATGCGAGATATCGGCGGCCGAATCGAGCGCGGCTTCAAGCTGATCGTGACGCGGCAGGAAAATCTCGACCTTGGTGCCGACGCCGACCTTCGAGGTAATTCGCACCTGGCCGCCCGATTGCTTGGCAAAGCCGTAAATCATCGACAGCCCGAGCCCGGTCCCCTGCCCCAGCGGCTTGGTCGTATAGAAAGGATCGAAGGCGCGCTGCATCACCTCTTCATTCATTCCCGTGCCCGAATCCAGGACTGAAAGACCGACATAGTCGCCCGCCGGAATCTCGAGGATCTGAGCCGAGACGGAATCGAACGCATGATTCTGCGTCTCGATCGTCAGGCTGCCGCCGTCCGGCATGGCGTCGCGCGCGTTGATGCACAGGTTGAGCAGGGCATTTTCGAGTTGGTTGGGATCGACCAGCGTTGTCCAAAGCGAGGCAGACTCGACGATCCGCGTCTCGATCGCCGGGCTGACCGTGTTGTCGATCAGGTCGCGCATGCCGGCGATCAGACGGTTGATGTCGGTCGCCTTCGGATCGAGCGTCTGCCGGCGCGAAAACGCCAGCAGCCGATGCGTCAGCGCCGCGGCGCGGTTGGCCGCGCCCTGGGCGGTCGAAATATAGCGCTCGACGTCCTTGTGGCGGCCCTGCGAGATCCGCAACTGCAACAGTTCCAGGCTTCCGGAAATGCCCGTCAGTAGATTGTTGAAGTCATGGGCGAGGCCGCCGGTGAGCTGTCCGACCGCCTCCATCTTCTGCGACTGCCGCAGCGCGTCCTCGGCCTTGAGCAGCGCCTCCTGCTGGCGCCGTTGCTCGGTGATGTCGCGCGCCACGCAATAGATCAGCCCCTCGGCATGAACCGCCGTCCACGACAGCACGCGGTACTCACCGTCACGGGTGCGAAGGCTGTTCTCGAAATGAAAAGTCTGCTCGGTCGCGGCGAGCTGGACAAACTGCTCCAGGCTGCTGATGCCCTCGGCCGGCTCCTGCAGCCAGGCCAGCGTCTTGCCCCGGATATCTTCGGGCATCCACCCCAGCGTATGCTGCCATGCCGGGTTGACGCTGATCCAGATGCCGTTGACGTCGGCGACGCCGAGCATGTCCTGGCTGACCTGCCAGACCTGATCGCGCTCCTGGGTGCGCTCGGCGACGCGCTTTTCCAGGGTGAGATTGAGCGCCTGAAGCGCCTGTTGGGCGGCATGGCGCTCGCTGACGTCGCGCAGGATCGCGGTGATGAGAAAACGCCCGGCGCTGACCCATCGGGAAGCCGAAATCTCCAGCCGCGTATCGGTGCCATCCTTGCGTCGCGCCAGCAGCTCGATCGGGCGCCCCGAGCTCTCGCCGTTCAGCACGCGGCCCAGCAGCGCGTCCCATTCCGTTGCATCGTCAAACAGAATGCCGAGCGGCTGTCCGACCAGGTCCTGCGGCGGGTAACCGATTTCGCGCGCCGCGGACGGATTGGCGAAGCGCACCACCCCCGCGGCGTCGAGCGTCAGGATCGCGTCGGGCGCGCTTTCGACCACGGCGTCGTAGCGGGCATTCTGGCGCTCGCGCAGCACCTTCTCGCGATGCGCGGCGCCGGTCACGTCGACGACCTGGATCAGGCAGCGCGATTCCGCCGACGTCCCCAGCGGGCGGATGGTGACGTTCTGCAGCATCGGCAGTCCCGCCCGGGTGCGGAACGGAAACAGCTTGGGATTGAGCGAATGGGTGAGGAAGCCGGATGAATTCAGCGTCAGCGCATCGGTGATCGCCGTCATCAACCGGTTCGACAGCGCCGTGCCAAAGATCTCCGACAGCGACTTGCCGGCGGCATCGGCGGAAGCGATGCCGCTGGCCGATACCAGCCAGTCGTTCCAGCCGATCACGCGACCGGAATGATCGAGGATCGCGATGCCTGCATCGAGCGCGTTCAGCGCCGCCTTCAACAGCCCCTGGTCAAGCTCGGACATCGGCGTGGGTCAGCCTGCTGTTCGTTCGATGAACTCGTCGAGCAATTGAGTGAGCGCCGTCAGCGACGGCATGTCCATGATCATGGCGATGTAGCCGCTGATGTCGCGTTCGCGTACCGCGAAGGTGATGTAGAGGAACATCACGATGTCGCCGGCTTCCGGCGGCGGCACGATGTCGTCGGCTTCCGGCGGCACAAGGCTGAAGAATGTCGCGGCATTGCCGCGTAGCACTTCCGGCAGCGACATCTTCAGGCTGCGATGCAACATGTTGGCGATGGTCGCCAGGCAGCTGTTGAGCAGCACGTTGCCGGTTTCGGCCAACGCCTCCTGCTCGAGTTCGATGATGTCCTCGAGCGGAAGATCGCCGCCGGTGATGGCGCGAACCAGCTCGAGACTTTTGGTTTCCGGAAAGATCAGCAGCGCGCGGCCGCCGATATCGCCCTCGAACACCTGATGCACAGCGACCAGGTTGTCGCTCTCGCGCTCCGCCAGGATGGCGATCGCACGGCCGCGCGTCACCAGTTCGACCGTCGGCACCGACAAGTGCACCTGCGCGCCGACCATCTCGCGCAAATTGGTCGCGGCCCGGCTGACGCCGATATTGACCAGTTCGGTCAGTGCATCGAGTTGCAGATCGTTGAGCAGCGATGGCGCCGTCATGGTCATCGCTTGGCCGATTCAAGTTGTTGGAGCGCTGTCAGCAAAAATTTGGACAACGCGGCTTCGGTCAGGGGCTTTGGCAGGAACACCGCCCCGATCGCGGCGGCGCGGGCGACGATCTCATCCTGGTGATTGGCCGAAATGATCGCAATCGGCAATTTCGGATGGGCGTTTTGCAGCTCGATCGCCAGCTCGAGCCCGTCGCGGCCTGGCATGTTGAAATCGAGCAGGGCAACGTCGAAGGCGGCATCGCCAGACAGCGCCAACGCCTCGTCGGCATTGGCCGCCTCGACCCGCGTCCAGTCCGGATAAAGCGCCTTCATCGCCTTAGCGACCGACATCCGGGCCAGTTTGCTGTCATCGACGATCAAGAGCTTGTAGGGCATGAATTCTTCCGTCTTCGTCCGTTTGCGGACGTATTGCTGGTGTTTCGCATGTCCCGCTAGGCACGGGAAGCCAGAATTTATTCCCGCCCGCGGGACAATGCGGGCGCGACGATCGAGGCGAGAACCTCGCCGCGGGGAGGCCCGATCATGCGGCATCCGGCCGCCATTAATACCTGAATGACCGAGGTATGCGCCGCATCACATGTCCGCCAGTCGACATTGGCGGTGGCCGAAAGCAGCAGCTGCAGCAGTTCCTCGGCGTCGCCGGCCGGACAGGTGCCCTCGAGAACAATAACTCCCTGTCGCATAGCGACCGTCATATGAACAGTTCCTGTACATCGAGGACAACGAGCACCCGACCGTCCCCCATCAAGGTCGTACCGGCGACGCCGCCCATCCCCTGCAACAGCCCTTCCATCGGCTTCAGCATCACATCCATGCGGCCACCCACCCGGTCGACCGCGATGGCCCCGAGCTGGTCGCTGGCGGCGATCACCACGATGCGGACCTCGTCTGCCGCCGCGGCCGGCTCCGGCAGCCCCAGCTCGACCGTCAGATCAAGCACGGGCAGCGTGCGGTCGCGCAACACGACGGCGCGTCCGGCTCCGACCGCGACGATGGCCTCGCGTGGAACCAGCGCGGTCTCGACCACGGCATCGAGCGGCAGGCCGAATGATTGACCGGCGACCTCCACCGTCATCACCCGCGTCATCATCACCGAGAATGGCAGGTTCAGTCGAATGACCGTCCCCTGCCCGGGCCGGCTGTCGATCGCGACGCCGCCGCCGATCCGCTCGACCGCCGTCTTGACGGCATCCATGCCGACGCCGCGCCCCGACAACCCGGTCACTTCCGCCGCGGTGGAGAAGCCCGGCGCAAAAATCAGCGCCACGATGTCCTGTTCGCTCATCGCCGCGAGGGCGTCCGTGGTGACGATCCGCCGCGCGAGCGCGGTGTCACGAACCCGGGCGATATCGATGCCGCGACCATCATCCTCGACCTCGACGACGACGTTCTCAAGCCGCCGGCTCGCCCGCAGCGTGACCGTGGCGACCGCGGCCTTGCCTGCCGCGGCACGGCCCGCCGGGTCTTCGACGCCGTGCCCGATCGCGTTGCGCAGCACGTGCAGCAGCGGCTCGAACAGGCTTTCGACCACCGTCGCGTCGGCCTCGGTCGCCTCGCCTTCGATGACGAACCTGACCGGCTTGCCGAGCGTGGCGGAGATCTCGCGCACCAGCCGCGGAAAGCGCTGAAACACGTGCCGCAGCGGCAAGACCCGCACCTCGAGCACGGCGCGCTGCAATTGCCCGACGAGGCGCTCCAGCAGGTCGTGCTGCTTGCGCAACTCCAGTCCGACCGACTTGGTCTCCAAAGCCTGGGCCTGCCCGGCGACGTGACCGATCGCATTCTTCACCACCATCAATTCGCCGGTCAGATTGACCAGCGCGTCGATGCGGTCGAGGTCGACCCGCAACGACCGCATCGCCGTGGCTGGCGTGAGCGGAGCGTCGACCTGTGGCGGTGGGTGCAACACGTCCTTGATGGCAGCGATCAGCGCCTCACGGGCACTGCCCTCGGGTCCGGCCAGCGCCTGCGCGACGGCGGACGCGGCGGCAATGCCGGCCAGTTGCAGGATATTGAGCGCAATCTTGCCCGCCGATCCGATCCGGCCGGCACGGCCGCCCGGCTCGTTGCTGTCGAGCAACAGGATCTGCGCCTCCAGAAGCGCGCGTGCGGTCGCCGAGAGTTCGCCGTCGCCGGCCGGGGCATCGCCCAACGCCACGATCTCTATCTGATCGATCACCTCGTGAAACAGCCGCTGCAATTCAGGCACCGGCGCGCTCGAAAATGCCGCGATACGGATCGCGCAGCTGAAGGGATCGAAGTCTTCAAGCGCGGTATCGGCGCCCAGCGACAGGTCGAGCCCCGCAACGCCCGGCACCGTCGCCGCCAGCGCAAGCGGATCCTCGCCGCGGAAGAAGGCATCGTCCGCCGGACAATAAAAAAACGCCGAGCGGCTCGCGGCCGCCTCCGCGGGATGCGCCGCGCGCAATCGCTCCAGCCAGCCCTGATCCGGCGGCGTCGCCAGGGCTGGCGCCGCGCCGGTAAACCGGCCGACAATGTCATCGGCGGCCGCTTCGGCCTGTTTCGGCGGCTCGCCGGTGAGCTGCATCTCGTCGAGCCAGCGGGTGACCTGGTCGAGGCAGACATAGCAATCGCTGACGAAACCGGGCGGCGGCGGTTGCGTCGACGAACGCAGTTCCGATAGGCGCCCTTCGACGGCGTGCAGCGCCCGGCCCATCGCGTCGAAATCGACGATGCCGGCGGCGCCCTTCAGGGTGTGGATGGCGCGAAACAGGCTGTCGATCTCGCGCCCGGCGTCGCTACCCTGTTCGAGCGCGGCGAGCGCGGCGGTACCCTGCTCGACCAGCTCGCGCGATTCGATCAGGAATTGTTCGACGAATTCATCCATCACGCCGCACCGCACAGCAGCACGACGTGCTCGATCAGGCGGTCCTGGCTGATCGGCTTGGTCAGATAATAATTCGCCCCGGCGACGCGGGCCGCAGCGACGTCCTGCTCTCCGGCCTCCGTGCTGGTGACGAGGGTGGGGATGGCCGAGGTCGGCAGCTCCTTGCCGCGCAGCGTTCGGATGAACGTCATGCCGTCCATCTGCGGCATGTTGACGTCGACGATCGCCAGATCGAACGGTTGCATCAGTATCTTTTCCAGGCCTTCGAGGCCGTTCATGGCCTCGTCGACCTCATAGCCGGCCCGCTCCAGCGCCTGGCGGTAATAGGCCCGCACCAGGGTGGCGTCGTCGACGATCAGGACGCGTTTCGGTCCGGCGGTCATGTGCGATCCTCCACGGGGCGCCGGTACACGATCGCATCCGAAAACCGGCACACCTCGAACAGCGGCGAGATCCGGCTCATCGACTCGGTGTGACCGAGACAGATATAGCCGCCCGGATGCAAATTCTCGAACAGGTTCTCTGCGGCCAGCCGGCGCGACTCGTCGTCGAAATAGATCAGCACGTTGCGGCAGAAGATGATGTCGAAGCGCCCCTGCGGCCGGGTCTCGCGCGACTGCATGATGTTGACGCGGGAGAACTGAACGGAATCCCGCAGGTCCTCCAGGATCTGCCAGTGCTGGTCATCGAGCCGGCGGAAGTATTTTGCGACGATGTCGGGCGCCAGTCGCATCAAAGCGCGCTTGCCGTAGATGCCGATTGCGGCGGCGTCGAGCACTTCGGTATCGATATCCGAGCCGACGATTTCGATGTCGTAGGCGTCGACCTGTGGCCAGTTCTCCAGCAGCCAGATCGCGATCGAATAGGGCTCCTCGCCGGTCGAGCATGGCGCCGACCAGATCCGGATCGGTTCGCCTCTGCGTCGGCCGCGCACGCGCTGCGGCAGCAGGTCGCGAACCAGACATTCCAGCTGATGGTCTTCGCGATAGAAGTAGGTCTCGTTGACGGTGAACGCGTTGATGAAATGCTCGACCTCGTTACCGGTCTCGCCGCGAAGAAACATGAAGTAGTGGGCAAAGGTGGCATTTGAAGTTGCCGCCATCCGGTCCATGATCCGGCGCTCGACGTAATAGCGCTTGCTCTCATTGAAAACCATTCCGGTACGCCGGTACAGGAATTCAGCGAGTTTGCGAAACTCGTCCTCGGTGATGGTTACCGGATCAACCACGGCAAGACGCTTGCGAACCGATGCGGTCGCGAGCCATGGCGATGGCGAAGCTGAGGAAGGGATCGTCGGGAAAGCGCGCGGCGCACTGCGCCAGCGCCGGCAGGGCGGCGGGCGTGCCGATCTCGGCCAGCACCTCGACCGCGGCGCCACAGACATTGGTCTCGTTTTCGCGAGACAGCAGCGCCGCCAGCAAATCATTGGCCGCCTCGGCCGGCTGGTTGCGCACCAGCTCGCACGCCAATACGCGAACATCGGCATCGGCATCGTCGAGCAATCCGGCAAGCAGCGGTGCGGTGGCGTCCGGCATGGTCCGCAGCGCGTCCAGCGCACCGGTGCGGATGTCGGGATCGTCCGATCTCAGACAGGGCGCGACGACCGCCGCGCTGGCAGGTGTCCGGATCCGCCCCAGGCTGGTGAAAATGGCTTCGCGGACCCGCGGCACGGTTTCCTGCGCCAGCGCCTGACGCAGGATCTCCAGGCCGGTGGGCAGACCGGCTGCGGCGCGGGCCGCCGCCCAGCGCTCGTCGACGCTGCCCTGCGTGATGGCCGCCGCGATCTTGTCGCGGTCGAGCGTTTCGCTGGCCGGTGTTGCGGCCTTGCTCTTGATCAAAGGCATGGCGGCACCAGCTTGAGCAGTTGCGCGGCAATCTCCGGCAACGGGGTGACAAAGTCGGCGCCGCCGGCTTTGACCAGTTCGCCGGGCATGCCCCACACCACAGCCGTCTCCTCGGCTTCGGCGATCGTCCGCCCGCCCTTGCTGCGCAGAATGCTCATGGCCTCGGCTCCGTCATTGCCCATGCCCGTCATGAGTATGCCTAGCAACTGGCCGGCGTCGATCTGGTTCATCGCGCTTCTGACAAGCCGGTCGGTGCTCGGATGCCACGGATACACCTCCGCGGGCGCCGGCATGGCCACCAGGGCTGCCTTGCGTCTGGAAATGATGATATCGGCATCGCCGCGCCCGATATAGACGTGACCGGGCTGCAGCGCGGTGACCGCCGCGACTTCCACCACACTGACCTGGCAGATGCCGTCGAGCCGCCGCGCCAGCGAGCCGGTGAAGGTGGCGGGCATATGCTGCGCCACCACGATCGGCCACGGAAAGTCCGCGGGCAGCCTGGTCAGCAACGCCTCCAGCGCCGGCGGCCCGCCGGTCGACGTGCCGACCAGCACGATGCCCTCGCCGATCGCGGGTGAGATATCGGGGGAGGTTTTCTGGCGCGAGGCCGGCAGGCGCGGCGCGTTGCTGATGCGGTGGCGGACCCGCTCGCGAAGCCGCAATGACGGCCGCAGTTTGGCGCCGGCGGCCTGACGCACTTTGGCGACCAGCTCCGCGGCCAGTTCGTCGATCCGCAGCGAGACGGCGCCAGTCGGTTTGGCGACGAAATCCACCGCGCCGAGTCGCAGCGCTTCCAATGTCGCGTCGGCGCCGTCGGCCGTCATCGACGAGACCATGATCACCGGACACGGATGTTCGATCATGATGCGATCGAGGCATTGCAGCCCGTCGAGGTCCGGCATGTGCACGTCGAGCGTGACGACGTCCGGCACCGCGACGGCGATCGCCGCCAGCGCCTCCTTGCCGCTGCGCGCGAACGCGACCTGGAAGTCGCCTTGCGCGGCAAACACCTGGCCCAGCAGTTTGCGGACCAGCGCGGAATCGTCAACGATCAGAAGGTTGATCACGGCCGCGATTGCCTGGTGTCCTTTCCGGCCGCGGTCTTGCTGAATGAATCCAGCAGGCCCCGCTCGGCGCGGCTCAGCAGCTCCGCGGGATCGAGCAGCAGCAGCATCCGGCCGGACGCTTCCAGATTGATCACCGAGCCGACCAGCGCCAGCGCCTCGCCGGTCATCAGCTCGGGCGCCGGCCGAATCGCGTCGGCGCCACAGCGCAGCACCTCGGTGACGCTGTCGACGATCAGCCCGGCGCGATGGGCGCCGGAGGTCACGACGACCAGCCGTCGGGCGGCGCCGCCGTCCGACGGCGGCATGTCGAAGCGGCGCCGCTGGTCGACCACCGGCAGCACCGTGCCGCGCAAATTGACGACGCCTTCGAGAAATTTCGGCGTCTTCGGCAGCCGCGTGATCTGCTCCGGCACGCGGGCGACTTCGTCGACGGCGTCGATCGGCAGCGCAAACTCATTGCCGTCGAGCCGAAACACCAGAAACCGCAGCTCGGCTGTTGTGCCGTCGGCGACGGCCCCGCCGGCGGCGGCCTGCGCGGTCGTCTGCGCCAATTTCTGCATGACGTCTTCCCGAAAAAGTGTCTCTGCGACCAGGATTGAGATCAGCCGACCGTGGCCGGCGCGGTAGATTTCCTGAATCCGTGCTTCGCCGCCGGCGCGGGCGCTCAGCACCTTTGGGGCGGGCTCGATCAGGCGCGGATCAACCGACAGAATCGAGCGGGCGTTGTCGGCGATCAACCCGACCACGGTGCCGGCCACGACCGTGACGATGATCTTGCCGCTGTGCTGCGGCGCGTGGCCGCCGAGGCCGAGAAGGACACGCAGCGACAATAACGGCAGCAGGCCGTCGCGATAGGCCATCACGCCGCGCACCGCTTCGTCGCTGCCGGGCACATAGGCCAGGCTGTCCGGCGCCAGCACGATCTCGCGCACCGCATCCAGCGACAGCGCATATTCCTGGCCGGCGACATCGAAGGTAATCAGGCGCCGGCGCACGACGATGTCGGCGGCTGCCGTCGCGATCGGCTTCGCCACCCCGCCGGAAGATTTTCGCACCGTGGCCTCGCGTGGAAATGCCCGAGCCAGCAGCGCCTCGATATCAAGAATTTTGGTGACGCCCGCGCCGGTCTGGAACACGCCTTGCAGCCGTTCCTCGGCCTCCGCCGACGCATCGGCTTCGCCGGCCTGGATCTGCTGGCCCTCGATGGTGACCAGCGAGGCCACCTCGTCGACCGCAAGCGCGACAGGCATCGCGCCGCCGAGCACGACCAGGCGCGAACGGTCGGAAACCGCGATCTCGCCGCGGCCCATCAGGCTGCGCATGCCGGCCACCGGCACCACCGCGCCGCGCAAATTGGCGAGCCCCAACAGACTCTTCGGCGCCTGCGGCACCCGCGCCAGCGGCGCCATCCGCACCACTTCAGACACTTTGTGCGCCGCCACGGCATAGAGCCGCCCCTCGGACCGGAAGGTCAGGAAGCGGCCGCCGCTGGGAGTGACGGTCTCAGTCATGCTGTTGCATCAGCTCGTCCGACAGCAAGGCAATCTCCTCGATCGCGGCGGCAAGATCATCGGCGCCCTGGGCCTGTTCCGTCGAGGCGGTCGCGGCCTGGCGCACCGCCGAACTGGTTTGCTCTGCCGCCGCGGCGATCTGCCGGGCCGCAATCGCCGATTCCGTCGCGCCCGACAGAATGCTTTCGGCACCCGAGACGACGACGCGGTTGGCCGCCGCGAGCGCCACCAGATCGTCGGTGACATTGGCCAGGGCCTTGGCGACGGCGCGGTTGTTCTGCGCCTCGACCTCGGCGGCGGCGATGATCTGCTCCAGATCGCGGCGCAACAGCGTGATCTGGTCGAGGATGTTCTGCACCGAGTCCTTGATCCGCTCGACGCTGTCGGAGGCTTCGCGCGCCAGTCCGCGGATATCATTCGACACCAGCGCAAAGCCTCGGCCGGCATCGCCCGCGCGCGCCGCCTCGACCGATCCGCTGACCGCCAGCATGCTGGTCTGGATCGTCACCAGCGTGATCGAATCCACGATCTTGGCGATCTTCCTTCCCACCGCCTCGAGCTGCACGATCGTCAGCAGGCTGTCGCGGGTCTGGCTGAGCGACAGGTCGACGCCGACGACCAACTGCTCGACCGATGCCCGGCTTTGCTCGAGCTTGGTTTCGATCGCCGCGACCCGTGCGCTGGCAGTCTGGCCCTTGTGCTGGGCCAGTTGCGCGCTCGCCTCGATCTGCGCCAGGGCCGCGGACGTCTGCTGCGCGGCCGCGGCCTGCTGCTGGGCGCCGCGATTGATCTGCTCGACGGCGGTGGAAATCTGGCTCGCTGCGCTGGAAAGCTCCTGGATGGTCGCGGACAGTTCCTCCGCGGCCCCGGCGATCTGCTCGGGCGCCGATTTGCTGGCCTTGCCGTTGCGCAATTCCTCGGTGAGCGCGGCCAGGGCCCGCGCCGCGGTCTGTCCCTGGGCCAGGGCCTCGGCCTGCTGGCGGACCGCCGACTGCGCTTCATTCGCCGCCGAAGCCTGTTGCTCGGCCGCGCCGGCGACCTGCTCGGCGCCCTTTTGCGCTTCCAAGATGGCGCGTTCCGCCTCGATCGCCGCCGTGACGGTCTGCTGGCTGCCCTCGGCGAGGGCGGTCATGTCCTCGCGGATCGATGCGAGGGTTTCGACGACCAGGCCGCCCGCCTGGGCCTGCGCCACGGCGGCGCTGGCTGCGGCCGCCACCACATCCACCGCCGAGCGCACATTGGCGGTGATTTCATCGGCCAGGCCCTGAACCTCCTGGGCGCTCCTGTCGGAGACTTCGGCCAGCGCCCGCACCTCGTCGGCGACGACGGCGAAGCCCCGGCCTTGATCCCCGGCGCGCGCCGCCTCGATGGCCGCGTTGAGGGCAAGAAGGTTGGTCTGATCCGAGATCTTGCTCACCGTCCCGGTGATGGCGCCGACGTCCTGGGCGCGGCGGTCGAGTTCACCGATGACCCGTCCGGCGGCGACCTGGCGCTCGGCGTTCCTTTCGATGGCGCGCACCGACACGGAAATCTGCAGCGCGGTTTCGGCAATCAGCAGCTGCGTGGCCTCGGTCCGCCGCCGCGAATTCTCCGCCTCGTTGCGGGCCACGGCCAGGCTGGTCGACACGCTGGAAATTGCCGACAGCTGCTCCTGCGACGCTCCGGCGGCCTCGTCGGCGCCGGCCGCGATCTGTTGCATCGATCCCTGCAGTTCCTCGGCGGCCGCGGACGCCTGGGTCAGGCCGCTCGCCAGCTGCTCGGTCGCCGCCGCGATGCGCTCGGCCACGCGGTCGGCCTGGCTCATGGTCCCGGCCTTGGCGGCGCGTGCCGCCGGCTTGGCCGCCACCGGAAGCTTGGCGGCCTTGGCAGCTGGCGCCGGGGGTTTTCCGGTTGCCGTCTTCGGAATCTTGGAGGTTTTAACGAGGGCCATGGGATACTCGACAAAGGAGGCTATCGGGCTATTCCCCCTTTTAACGATGTCCATCAGGAAGTCATCGGGAATGCGTCGGACCGGTCGACGGCCTTCGGCCTTCGAACCCAGGACCCCGGCGGTCGGTCTGGCCGACCACCGGGGAGCCGCGTTGGTGTGGTTACTTGACCGTGAGAACGATCTTGCCCTGGATGCCGCCGCGGGCGGCGCGTTGATGCGCCCGCGCGGCGTCGGCCAGCGGGAAGGTGCTGTCCACGACCACGCGGAGGGTGCCGTCGTCGAGCAGGCGGGCGGCCTGTGCCAGTTGCGCGCCGTTCGACCGGACCTGGGGGGTCGACACCGTGATGCCGAGCGTCTTTGCCTGGTCGTGGCCGGTGAAGCCGAGCGGATTCACCGGGAACAGGGCGCCGCCCCGTTTCAGGCTGCGCAGGAAGCGTGCGGTTTGCGCGCCGCCCACCGCGTCGACGACCAGGTCGGCGTCGCGCACGACATCTTCGGCCGCCGTCTTGGTGTAGTCGATGAACCGATCGACGCCGAACTCGCGCATCAGCGCTTCGTTCTTGCCCGACGCCACGGCGATCACCCGCGCGCCCTGCCAGATCGCAAGCTGCACCGCCAGGTGCCCGACACCGCCACCGGCGCCGTTGACCACAACCGTCCTGTCCTGCAGCGGCACCGGCAGGTGCCGGAACGGTTGCAGCGGATTCGGCTCGTCATGGCCGAGCGCGATCAGCAGCTGCCAGGCGGTGAGCAGCGACATCGGCGCGCCGGCGGCGTGGATATGATCGATCCCGGTCGGCTTGTGCGCCAATTCGGACGCCGGGACGCTGACATATTCGGCATAGGCCTTGCTGCCCTCCATCACATCGGCGGGAAAGCGCACCATCGCGTAGACCTCATCGCCGACGGCGAATTCCCCGACGTCGCCGGCCACCGCCGCGACGACGCCCGATACGTCCGTTCCGAGGATCAGCGGAAAACTGGGATGCGGATGCCATTCGGGGGGCAGCAAGCGGTAGCCGTCGCGCAGATACCAATCCGGCGGATTGAGACCGACCGCATGGACGCAGACCAGCACCTCGCCGGGCGCCAGCTCGGGGCGGGGCGCATCCTCATAGCGCAACTGCTCGGGCCCGCCGAAGGCGTGCAGCCGGACCGCTTTCATCATCTCGCTCATCGTTCACTCCATCAGACAGGACCAGGCCAGGCCCCAAGTCCGGGATGTGGAGATCGGCGCCGTCATTGATAATCTCGGCGTAATTCGCTTTACTCATGCCATGAAGGAACAAATAGCGCTGGAACGACTGACCGGCCTGATCGCCTTTGCGCGGGCCGGGTCGATGGGCAGCTACACCGCGGCGGCACGCTCGCTGTCGATTTCGCCCTCGGCGGTCAGCAAAAGCATCCAGCGGCTCGAGCAGAATCTCGGCATTTCGCTGTTCACCCGGACCACCCGGTCGCTGACGCTGACCGCCGAAGGGCGCGATCTGCATCAACGCGCGCTGCGCCTGCTGCGCGACGCCGAGGAGATTGAGCAGGTGGCGAAGACGGCGCGCGCGGAGCCCGCGGGCAATCTGCGGATCGCCGCCTCGCTGCCGATCGGCATTCATCTGATCGCGCCGGCGCTGCCGGGCTTTCGCAGGCGCCACCCCAAGGTGACGATCGATCTGCGGCTGAGCGACCGCTTCGTCGATATTGTCGCGGACGGCATCGACGTCGCGGTGCGGATCGGCGAGCTGGCGGATTCGCGGCTGTTGTCGCGCAAAATGGTGCCGCACCGGTTCTGCTGCTTTGCGTCCCCGGCCTATCTGGCCGCGCGGGGCACCCCGTCGCATCCGGACCAATTGGGGGAGCACGACACCGTGAACCTGCGCTATCAAAGCACCGGCCATGTGCTGCGCTGGCCGTTCCGGGTCGGCGAGCGCGAGATCGAGATCGTGCCGCCCTCCGGGATTGTAGTGGATGCCAGCGAAGCCCTGATCGCGACGCTGGTGGCCGGCGCCGGCATCGGCATCAGCGCCAGTTTCGTCACGGCGCCCTATGTGGCGCGCGGCGAATTGGTGCCGGTGCTGTCCGATCATGCGGTCGAGCGGCACAATATCACGGCGGTCTGGCCGGACAGCCGCCGCGCCAATCCGGCGGTCCGCGCCTTCCTCAGCCATCTGCAGGCGGTGTTTCCGCAGCACATGGCGCCCTGACGCAGCACGACATCCGGCTTAAACCAAAAGCCTTTGGTTTCGACTCATCCACGCGTCAGGGCCGGGCTTGTCCCGGCCATCCGCGTCTTTGATCCGGCCCTGCTTTCAAGGCGTGGATGCCCGGCACAAGGCCGGGCATGACGAACGAGAGGCTGTGCCCTTTGGTATAGGCCATCCGCCTTGCTGACGCTGCCAACAGATCCGGTGCCGATCAATGTCCCGCTCAGCGCGATAGTGGCGCGCCGATGACGGCGCGCAGAAACGCCAGAAACAGCTGATCGCGTGGCCGGGCGCCCGGCACCGTTCCCTGAACCACCAGGCCCGACCACAGCGCATAGAGGCCGATCGCGATCTGCAATGGCGGCAAGGCTGGCGCGAGGCTGTGGCGCCGCAGCAGATCCTCGACCAAACCCGCAAATGCCGCATGGGAGCGGACCTTCGCGGCGTTGTAGGATTCGGCGAATCCAGGGTCGCGCTGGGCGTAAAGCTGCAGCTCGATCGCCAGCAGCGACCAATGCGGCTGTTTGGCCAGACCGCCGAGATGCAGCGCGAGGGCGGCAAGGACATCATCCAGAGCTTTGTCCTGGGTGGTCTCGACGAGGCGGCGCAGCGCTTCGACTTCGTCGTGGAGATGGCGTTCCATCAGCGCCAACAACAGCTCGTCGCGGCTGGCGAAATTCGAATAGAACGCGCCTTGCGAATAGCCGGCCTCGTCGCACAATCCGCGCAACGACAAGCCGCCGATGCCGCCGCGCACGATCGACGCATGGGCCGAGGCGATCAGGCGCTCCCGCGTTTCGAGTCGCTGCTGTTGCCGTGTCTTGCGCATCAACTCGGTCCCGATGTGAGTCCTGTGCGGAGGGCGAGGCGGCGTCGACCGCTGCCCCATCCGCACAGTCTTGGATGGGCTATTTCGATTTGCCGCTCAGCCCGTCGCGCATTTTCTCGAGCCAGGTTTGCACCGCGCCGAGCGCCTGGCTGCCCTTGCCGAGAACGGTGGCCAGCTCGGCTTCCAGATGTTCGCCGATCGTGTCGTCCCGGTCGGGCAAAGGCGGCAGGATATGGGCGTAATAGCTGTTGCCGAGCAGGCGATGCAACAGCCGTTCGCCGGGGAACGGCTCGTTGTTGTTGAGCGCGCGGGCGCCCCTCAACATGTTGCGGATGTCGTATTGCACCGGGCTGATGTCGGCGACCTGCTTGGGCAGGCCGAGCAACGTATAGACGCCGATCCGCGCCGTGCGCACCGAAGCCTCCATCGTGAAAATAATGTCGTTGCTGGTTTCCACGAACTGCCCCATCAAAGCGAGGTTGGTGCAGCCCTCCGGCACCACGCGCGGGCGGTCGCCGGCCGCGCGCGGCATGAACTGCGCGGTGATATAGGGCATCAGCGCCAGGCGGACCTTGGTCTTGCCCGCGACCTCATCGAGCTGATCGACGATGCCCAGATGATAGCACAGCTCCGCCAAAATCTCGCGGCCGGTACAGGCCGGCATCGGCTTCTTGACGTAGTTGCCATCCTTGTCCATCAGCAGCGCATAGACCCACAGCACCAGCACATCGTCGGGCTGGGTCGGAAAGTGCGGCTGGCGGTTACAGGTGAAGCTCATCACCCAGTTGGAATCGGTGAAGGTGATGACCCCGCCGGTCACGGTCTTTCCCGAATAGGGATCGTTGACCGACAATTGCTTCAGCCTGTCGACGAGGGGCGACGGCTTGCCGGTCAGCGTTGCCGATTCCCACATTGAACCGGCGACATTGCCGTAGAATTTCTCCGGCTTGCCGAAGATCGGCGATTTCTTCGCCAGGTTCTTCCACAGCGCCCAGTCGCTGTCCTCGCCCGGCTCGGCATTGCCGCGCTGCAGAACCGGGACGGTGTCCATGTCGCCATAGGCCGTGCCCTCGGTCATCGAGCCGGTCAGCGCGAACACCATATCGTTCTCACCGACCGCGATGCTCTCGCTGTTGCCGCCGACCTTGCACCGGATCGCCGTGACGATGCGCTCGCCATCCTGCTCGACCATGTCGAGGTCGTAGGCGCGGGTATCGAACTGCACCTTGACGCCCTTGTCCTTGAGCATGCGGACCAGCGGCACGACGAAGCTGTCATATTGATTGTACTTCGGAAATACCAGCGCCGACATGTCGGCCATGCCGTCGAGCGCATCGAGGAAGCGATGCATATAGAGCTTGAGCTCGAGCAGGCTCTGCCAGTTCTCGAAGGCGAACATCGATCGCCACAGATACCAGAAATTGGTCTCGAAGAAACTTTCGCTGAAATACTCCTCGATGGTGATGTCATCGAGGTCTTCCTTGCGCTTGAGCAGAAGCTTGATGATTTCCCACTGGTGGGCCTTGCTCAGGCCAAGCGTCGAAAAATCGCGGATCTGGCCCTGCTTGTGCATCAGCCGGGCCTTGGAGTAGTTCGGGTCGTTGTCGTTGACCAGGCGGTATTCGTCGAGGACGCTAAAACCTTCGGGCAGCTCCAGCGCCGGAACGTCCTGGAACATGTCCCAGAAATTGTCGTAGTTGAAGTTCATCTCGCGGCCACCGCGGATGATGTAGCCCTCTTCCGCATTTCCGGCGCCGTCGAGCGAGCCGCCGGCGATGTCCATCGTGTCGATGATGGTGATGTCCTCGCCATTCATGCCGCCGTCGCGGATCATGTAGAAGGCGGCGGCCAGGCCAGCGATGCCGCTGCCGATGATCCATGCCTTGCGCCCCGCGACCGGCGCGGTCGGAACCGGGCGGTTGCGCATATAGGGGCCGGTCATGTCGGGCGGCGGCAGCGTGTCACTCGGCCCTTTTTTCCAGAAACCCGAGCCCACATTGGCTTCGATCGGGAAGACGGACGCCGGTGCTGGCGTGCTGGAATTGTCGGTCATGAATTCACTTCCATTGTTCGACAGCCCATTTGGCCGTCGGTCGCTCTGGATAGGACCATATCGAGTGATATTAATATATCAACTGATATCTCAAATGAGTGGTCGCCTGAAAACCCATCCGCGCCGGTCGGCGGTGGCCCCGGCGAAATCGTCCGTAATCTGCCAAGATCAGCCGCTGGATCCCGCAAGCGCCTTGGCGGCCGCGGGTTTCCTGTCTATTTGTATGATGGCAAAGACCTTTTAGCCTGCGGATGACCATGACCGCCTCTCTCAAAGCCATCGACGGCAGCGCCGAGCTGTCGACCCTGATGACCGATCTGGCCCGCCAGGCCCGCGCCGCGGCGCGGCTGCTGGCGCTGACGCCGGCTGAGCAGAAGAATCAGGCGCTGGACGCCATGGAGCGCGCGGTACGCGCCGGCGCTGCCGCAATTCTCGCCGCTAATGCGGAGGATGTCGCCGAGGCCAAGGCGGCCGGCGCCACCGACGCCTTTGTCGACCGGCTGGCGCTGACGCCGGCCCGGGTCGCCGCGATGGCCGATGGCATCGCGGTGGTGCGCGGCATCGCCGATCCGGTCGGCGCCGTCACCGAACGCTGGCAGCGTCCCAACGGCATGGTCATCGAGCGGGTCCGGGTGCCGCTCGGGGTGATCGCCGTGATCTTCGAAAGCCGCCCCAATGTGGCCGCCGACGCCGGCGTGCTGTGCCTGAAATCCGGCAATGCGGTGATCCTGCGCGGCGGCTCCGACAGTTTCCGCTCCTGCCGCGCCATCCATGCCTGCCTGGTGCAGGGTTTACGCGAGGCCGGTCTGCCGGAAGCGGCGATTACGCTGGTGCCGACCCGCGACCGCGCCGCGGTCGGGCTGCTGCTCGGCGGCCTCGATGGCGGCATCGACGTGATCGTGCCGCGCGGCGGCAAGAGCCTGGTCGCCCGGGTCGAGGCCGAGGCGCGGGTGCCGGTGTTCGCGCATCTGGAAGGCATCAACGCGGTCTATGTCGATCGCGCCGCCGATCTGCAGATGGCCAAGGCGATCGTGCTCAACGCCAAGATGCGGCGCACCGGGGTCTGCGGCGCCGCCGAAACCCTGCTGATCGACCGCGCCGCTGCGGCGGCTACTCTGCAGCCGCTGGTGGCAATGCTGCTCGAGGCCGGCTGCGAGGTGCGCGGCGACGACGATGTGCAGCGCGCCGACCCGCGGGTGAAGCCGGCGTCGGAGCAGGATTGGAACACCGAATTCGAGGCGCCGATCATCGCCGCCAGGCTGGTCGACGGCGTCGAGGGGGCGATGGCCCATATCGCGGGCCACGGCTCGCATCACACCGACGCGATCGTGACCGAGGATGCGGCCGCCGCCGAGGCCTTTCTCAACGGCGTGGATTCGGCGATCGTGCTGCATAACGCCTCGACCCAATTCGCCGATGGCGGCGAATTCGGCTTTGGCGCCGAGATCGGGATTGCCACCGGCAAGTTTCACGCGCGCGGACCCGTCGGAGCAGAGCAACTGACCAGTTTCAAATATCGCGTCCACGGCACCGGGCAGACCCGGCCTTGACCGCGTCTTACTGCAGCGGCGGATCCTGATTTGGCGCTGGACAAAGCCCCCGCCACATCCGCGATTCCGGCCTTCACCAATGGGATGCGCATCGGGCTGCTCGGCGGGTCGTTCAACCCGCCGCATCAGGCGCATCGCGCCATCAGCCTGTTTGCGCTCAAGCGCCTGCAGCTCGACCGGATCTGGTGGCTGGTCTCGCCGGGCAATCCGCTGAAGGACGCCGCCGGTTTGCGCGAGCTCGACGACCGCGCCGCCGCCGCCCGCGCCATGGCGCACGATCCGCGGATCGTGGTGAGCTGTCTCGAATCGGTCATCGGCACCCGCTACACTCACGACACCATCCATTATTTGCGCCGGCATTGTCCCGCGGCGCGGTTCGTCTGGATCATGGGCGCCGATAATCTCGCACAGTTCCATCGCTGGCAGGGCTGGCAGCGGATCGCAGCCGAGGTTGCGATTGCGGTGATCGATCGGCCGCCGACCAGTTTCCGGGCGCTGGCCGCGCCCGCGGCGCGGGCCTTGGCGCGGTCGCGGATTCCGTCGAATGCGGCCGCGACGCTGGCGGACCGCAAGCCGCCGGCCTGGGTGTTTCTGACCGGGATGAAATCGCAGCTGTCGTCCACCAGCCTGCGGAACCCGGACGGCAGCTGGAAGAAATGATATGCTCGCGCAACTGGAATATTGAAACCACACACCCCACATGCCTAGTATGTGTGCCGGGCGTCGAGATTCGGCGTTCGCGATACAGTGAAAGGAATGGTCCCTGACCACATCTGTATTGTCTAAGTCTGTTTTAGCGAAGGCTGCGTTGCCCAAATCCGTCTTGGACGAGGCCGTGCTCGACGAGGCCGTCAAGGCCAAGCCGGTTAAATCCGTGGCGTCGCGGACCCGCAAAACATCGACACCCGCTGCGGCCGCCGAGGCGCAAGCTGACGCCGCCGAGACCCTCAAACTGATCCTCTCCCGCCTCGACGACATGAAGGCGGAGGAAACGATCACCATTGACCTGCGCGGCAAATCCGCCTTTTCCGACTATATGGTCGTAACCAGCGGACGGGTGAACCGCCATGTCGGCGCGATCGCGGAAAATGTCGCCAAGGCGCTGAAGGAATCCGGCATCAAGAAGCTCCATGTCGAGGGCTTGCCCAATTGCGACTGGGTGCTGATCGATTGCGGCGACGTGATCCTGCATGTGTTTCGGCCCGAGGTGCGCGAATTCTACAATCTGGAACGATTGTGGACGCAAAGCCCCACGCCGGCGAAAACGCTGTAACGGATCTGCCGAGGTCCACCGCGCGCTCATGCTAGAGCTATTCCGGATCTGATAGATCAGAACCGGAGCTCTAGATTGTTGTTTTGACGCGTTTTCTTCACGCGAACCGCGAACCGCGAACCGGTTTCCACTTCGCTCGAAAACGCTCTAGCGTGAGCCGATGCGACTTGCTGTGATTGCGATAGGCCGGCTGAAGCAAGGTCCGGAACGGGAACTTGCCGAGCGTTACCGCGCGCGGTTCGACGATGTCGGCCGCAAACTCGGGCTTCGCGGCCTCGAGATCCACGAATTGCCGGAAAGCCGCGCCCGCGACGCGCCCACCCGAATCGCCGACGAGGCGGCCGCGATCGCGGCGTTGATCCCCGATAAATCCGTGCTGGTGGCGCTCGACGAGCGCGGCCAAAGCCTCGATAGCCCGAGCTTTGCCCGCCAGCTCGGGCGCTGGCGCGATGAATCGGTGCCGAACACAATTTTCGTGATCGGCGGCGCGGACGGACTTTTGCCCGAATTGCGGCGCAAGGCGAAGTTGTGCCTCTCATTTGGCGCCGCGACCTGGCCGCATCAGATGGTTCGCGTCATGCTTCTGGAACAGATTTACCGCGCCGCGACCATTTTGTCCGGCCATCCTTACCATCGTTCATAACGAGGCGCCGAACCCTGCCGATGCCATCAGAGCGGTCCCCCAGTCCGAAAACGCGCGCCGCCGTTCCCGGCTGGCCGAGCTTCGCGCTGTTGTCCGCCAGCCTGATCTCGATCGGCTTTGCCGCGGGTCCGACGCCGGCCGCGCGCGCGCAAGGCGCGCCGACGCCGCCGACGGTCGATCTGATCAGGCAGCGCGAACAGGAGCTCGAGGCCGCGCGCGCGCGGCAAAAAAGCGCCGCCGAGCTGCAGGAAAAACTCAAGGCCGACATCGCGGCGATCGGCGAAGACCGCGCCAAGCTCAATCAGCAACTGATCGATGTCGCCGCCAAGGTGCGCGGCGTCGAGACCCGAATCGGCGAGACCGAGGCGCGACTGCTGCCGCTCGATGCGCGCGAGACCCAGATCCGCGCCTCGCTGGAATCCCGCCGCGCCGAAATCTCCGAGGTGCTGGCGGCGCTGCAGCGCGCCGGCCGGCGCGCGCCGCCGGCCCTGCTGGTGCGGCCGGAAGATGCGCTGCAATCGCTGCGCACCGCGATGCTGCTCGGCGCCGTGGTGCCGGACATGCGCGCGCGCGCCGATCATCTGGTCAGCGACCTCGGCGAATTGATCTCGTTGCGCAAGGCGATCTCGGCCGAGCGCGATCAGCTCACCGCCGATCGCGCCAAGCTCACCACGGATCAGCTCCAACTCGCGTCGCTGGTCGAAGAGCGGCAGCGCAAGCAGCGCGCCGCCGAAAAGGACATGGAAGCCGAGCGCTCCCGCGCGGTGACGCTGTCGCGCCAGGTCGACAATCTGCAAGACCTGATCGCCAAGATGGAACTGGATCTGAAGACCGCCGCCAAGGCGGCGGAGATCGCAAGTCTGAAAGGCGCGCCGGCCGCGCTCGACGGCAAACCCAATCTCAGCGCCTTGAAGAATCCGGGTCGCCTCAGCCCGGCGATCGCCTTCGCCTCCGCCAAGGGCCTGTTGCCGCTTCCGGTGAACGGGACCAAGCTGCGCGCCTTCGGCAGGCCCGATGGCGTCGGCGGCGTCGAGAAGGGGATCTCGCTGGCCAGCCGCCCCGGCGCGCAGGTCACAACGCCGTGTGATGGCTGGGTGGTTTACGCCGGCCCGTTCCGCAGCTACGGACAACTCTTGATCCTGAATGCCGGTGGCGGGTATCATGTGTTGATCGCCGGGATGGAGCGCATTTCGGTTAATATTGGCCAATTTGTGCTCACGGGGGAGCCGGTGGCGACGATGGGATCGACATCCCAGGTCGCATCGATACTCGCCGCCAACGCGAGTCAGCCCGTGCTCTATATCGAGTTCCGTAAGGACGGCACTCCCATTGATCCAGGCCCATGGTGGGCCGCAAATGAAGGCGAAAAGGTTCGCGGATGATGCGCAAGACCTCGGTAATTCTGCTCAGCGTCGCCACCGGCGCCGCGCTAACGCTGCTGGCGACCCAGCCGCGCTCGGTATTCATGGGAGCCAGCGCCCGCGCGGCGACCTCCGATACCTACCGCCAGCTCAATCTGTTCGGCGATGTGTTCGAGCGGGTTCGCAGCGACTATGTCGAGAAGCCCGACGACAGCAAGCTGGTCGAATCCGCCATCAGCGGCATGCTGACCGGTCTCGATCCGCATTCCAGCTACATGGACGCCAAGAGCTTCCGTGACATGCAGGTGCAGACCCGCGGCGAATTCGGCGGCCTCGGCATCGAAGTCACGATGGAAGACGGGCTGATCAAGGTGGTGTCGCCGATCGACGACACGCCGGCGTCGAAGGCCGGCATCATGGCCAACGACATCATCACCAATCTGGACGACGAAGCGGTGCAGGGTCTGACCCTGAATCAGGCCGTCGAGAAGATGCGCGGCCCGGTCAATACCAAGATCAAGTTGAAGATCGTGCGCAAGGGCCAGTCGGATCCGATCGAGGTGACGCTGGTCCGCGACAACATCCGCGTTCGCTCGGTGCGCGCCCACACCGAGGGCGACGACATCGGCTATATCCGCATCACCACTTTCAACGAGCAGACCACCGAAGGCCTGACGCGCGAAATCGGCAATCTGACCAAGTCGATCGGCGCCGACAAGGTGAAGGGCTGGATCCTGGATCTGCGCAACAATCCCGGCGGCTTGCTGGAAGAGGCCGTCACGGTCTCCGACACCTTCCTGGATCGCGGCGAGATCGTCTCGACCCGCGGCCGCAACGCCGAGGAAACCCAGCGTCGCACCGCGCACCGCGGCGATATGATCAAGGGCAAGAAGCTGATGGTGCTGATCAATGGCGGCTCCGCCTCGGCGTCGGAAATCGTCGCCGGCGCGTTGCAGGATCATAAGCGCGCCACGCTGATCGGCACCCGCTCGTTCGGCAAGGGCTCGGTGCAGACCATCATCCCGCTCGGCTCCGGTAATGGCGCGCTGCGGCTGACCACCGCGCGCTACTTCACGCCGTCGGGCAAGTCGATCCAGGCCAAGGGCATCACCCCGGATATCGAGGTGCTGCAGGACGTGCCCGACGAGATCAAGTCGCGCACCGACACCAAGGGTGAAGCCTCGCTGCGCGGCCATCTGAAGGCCGAGGGCGACGAGAAGACCGGCTCGCAATCCTACGTGCCGCCGGACCCCAAGAACGACAAGGCCTTGAAGATGGCCGTCGACCTGCTGCACGGCGTCGACGTCAACGTCAACGCTGCCCCCGTGACCGGCGACAAGGCGGCGATCGACAAGACCGACAAGAAGATCGCCAACTGATCCGGCGCATCTGACTGACCGACGCGGAAGGGCGGCCCTCGGGTCGCCCTTTTTGCTGCCGAATCGCCGGCCGGCGTGCTGCCGCGGCGGCGCCGGCCCGTGGTATCCTGCGCGCGGTTGATTCGGGAGGTCCACGGCATTGACAGCGGACGAACTGAGCACACCGCTTGGTCGCAAGCGCGGGCGTAAGCGCCGCTTCCGGCTGCCGTTCACCGCGACCCAGGCGATCGCCGCGATGCTCGGCCTGTTCCTGCTCGGTTTTCTCGGCTTTGCGATCTTCGGTGATGATCCGCTGGGCGGCGAACCAGTGGTGCGGGTGGCGCTCCAGGCACCCGCCGGCGCCGAACAATCCGCGACCGCGGCGGACGCCGCCAAATCCCACGACAAGTCCGCGGACAAGGCCGGCCACGGCGGGCACGACGCGACGGCCGCCAAGGCTGATGACAAGGCGGATGACAAGGCTGACGGAAAGACCGCCGTCCCGGCCGGCCAGCAGACCGTCACCATCATCGACGGCAGCAGCGGCGCGCGACAGAACGTGCTCGTCCCGGGCCAATCGTCCGATCCGGTGGAGCCCGCCGCGGCGCCGGAGGCGGCCGGGATCAATCCAAAATTGCTGGAAAAATCCCGCTACGGGATGATCCCGATCGCCGCCGGCGGCCTGAAGCCGTTCACCGCCTATGCGGCCGCGACCGACGCCGAACGCGCCGACGCCGCCAAAGTGCCGACCGTCGCCATCGTGGTAACCGGCCTTGGGATCGGCGCCGCCAAGACCAATGAGGCGATCGTCAAACTGCCGGGTGCGGTGACGCTGGCATTCACCCCCTATGGCTCCGATCCGGCCAAGCTGGTGGAGCGCGCCCGGGCCAAGCGTCATGAAGTGCTGCTGCAGATCCCGATGGAGCCGTTCGATTATCCGGACAACGATCCCGGCCCGCAGACCCTGCTGACCTCGGTGTCGAGCGACCAGAACCTCGACCGCCTGTTCTGGGACATGAGCCGGTTCCAGGGCTATGTCGGCCTGGCCAATTTCATGGGCAGCCGATTCGTCACCGAGGACGCGGCGATGCAGCCGATCATCGCCGAGGCCGCCAAGCGCGGCCTTGGCTATCTGGATGACGGGGCGGCGCCGCGCAGCGTGGCGCAAACTCAGGCGTTGGGGCAGGCGATGCCGTTTGCCCAGGCCGATCTCACCATCGACGCGGTTCCGACCGCGCAAGATATCGACAAGGCTCTGGCCAAGCTCGAAAGCCTGGCCAAGGAACGCGGCAACGCGGTCGGCATCGCCTCGGCGCTGCCGATCTCGATCGAGCGGATTGGCAGCTGGAGCAAATCGCTGGCGAGCCGGGGTATCCTGCTTGTGCCATTGACAACCGCGATGCTGAAACCAAAATCGAGCTAATTCGCCCCGGGGCAGGGATGAATTGGCACAGCCGGATCGCACAACTGCGGACGGATCGCCCGGACGCAGGAGGCATTGACCGTAATGGCGCGCTACGAAGATCTGCCCTATCGAACCTGTGTCGGCATGATGCTGATCAATCAGGCCGGACTGGTGTTCATCGGCCGTCGCACCGGCGGCATCGAACACGTCGACGATCAGCATGTCTGGCAGATGCCGCAAGGCGGCGTCGATCCCGGCGAGGATAATTGGGAGGCCGCCAAACGCGAGCTCTATGAGGAAACCAGCGTCCGCTCGGTCGAAAAGCTGGGCGAGGTCCCGGACTGGCTGATCTACGATATTCCGCGCACCGTCGCCGGCCGCGCCTGGAAGGGCCGCTATCGCGGGCAGCGGCAGAAATGGTTCGCGGTCCGCTTCACCGGCCATGACAGTGAGATCGATGTCGCGAATCCGGGCGGCGGCCATAAGCCGGAATTCATCGCCTGGCGATGGGAGCCGATGAAGAACCTGCCGGAGCTGATCGTGCCGTTCAAGCGCCCGGTCTATGAGCGGGTGGTCCAGGAATTCTCGCAGTTGGCGGCGGCGGTCTGAGCGCGGGCGCTCAAGCCGGCGTGGCGTGTTCGGCCTGATCGAAGGCGACGCGCAGGATGTGGTCGCAAAACGGCTTGATCAGATGGTGCGCGAAGCTGTGGTCGCGCGCCGCGATCGCGACCTCGCGCAGCCGATCCTTGTCGGCCAGCGCCGCCACCGCCGCGCGTTCCATGCCGCCGGGCTCGACGTCGTAATAGAATGCGTGGACGCCCTCGCGCAGCGGCGCCTGGCGGATGATCGTCGGGTGATTGATCAGCGGCACCGTCTGCATCAGCGGCGCCTCATAATGGCGGTAGCAATCCCAGCCCATGCCTTCGGGCGACCAGGCCAGCCAGGAATGCGACATCCGCTCCATGAACGCCTCATAGGGCAGCCGTTCGGTTGGCTGATCGATCCGGTAACCCAGCGCCTTCAGCCGCTCCAGTTCGGGCAGGCCGGCGCCGCGCACGGTGGAATTGCCCGCCACCGCGCCGGAGAAGAAGATGTCGTGGGTCTTGTCCGGAAACGGCGCGTCGCGCCAGCGTTCGTCGACATTGAAGATCGGCAATGCGATCGGCTGCAATCTGTCGATGCGGCGGCGCCAGGTCGGATTGTTGCGAAAGCGCAGCGTCGGCAGATGCGGATGGATGGTGCCGTGCAGCACCTGCCATTTGTCGACCGGCAATTCGCGCTTGAAGAACGCCTTGGCCTTGTCGAGCAGGAACACCGAATCCGAGCCGATCCCGAAGGAATCATCCATATCGAGCGCGATCAGCGGCACCGGGATCTTGGCCCAGCGCAACGTCTCGACGCCGAACTGCCGGGAGAGCGAGGCCCAGGGATGGGTCGGCGTCTTGAATGGCGCGCGCGCCCAATAGCGCGGATGCCACGGCGAATAGCGCACCGTATTGGCGATCACCACGTCGTAACGGCCTTGCGCGGCCGCGCGCAGCTCGCGCAGCACCCGGTCGGGCGTCGCGAACCCGTCGACCTCGCAAAGCCGGTTCAGCTTGGTGCCGGTCCACAGGCAGGTGGTGCGGTCGGGATATTGGTATTTGAAATAGGCGCCGCCGATTTCCAGAATGCGCAGCTGGGAGATGTCGCGCGTCGGCGTCGGTGGTTGGGGGTCGGCTGACATCAGCTTGAAATTCCGCTAGTCGGCTGCGCCGAATCTGGCGCGCCAACGCCTCTGTCCGCAATTCGGCGCCGGCCGTGGCTGGCGCGGAACGCCGCTTGCTAGCATGGGGTCTGATGCGGTTCAATGCAGCGAAACCGGCCGTGGCTGAGCGCAGCCGCAAGGCCATGCAAACGGAGCTATTCCAGCCCGTCTTGCGAACAGGCGGTCTTTGAAGGTTGCGACAGCCGCGGTTCGGTGCGAAGGGCGGCGTCAAATTGTTTGCGGCACCGCAATGCTTGGAACCGATTTCGAACCCACAATCGTCGGCGTCGGCCCGAATATGACGACCCATGAGAGCGAAGACCCATGGACCTGATCAACAGCCATCGCGACACTGGACCAACGACGGAGCCGCGGCCGTACCGGCTCAATGTCGGGATCGCGCTGTTCAATGCCCAGGGCCTGGTGCTGATCGGCCATCGATTCAGGGATGACGGGCCGGAAATCGTGCTGCCGGGGCTCGACTGGCAGATGCCGCAGGGCGGCATCGATCCCGGCGAGGAGCCGTGCGTCGCGGTGATGCGGGAATTATGGGAGGAGACCGGCGTCCATAACGCCGAGCATCTCGGCGAAACCGGCTGGCTGAGCTACGACTTCCCGCCCTATCACGGCCCGCATCATCGGCTCGGGCATTTCGGCGGACAGCGCCAGAAATGGTTCGCGCTGCGCTTTACCGGCACCGACAGCGAGATCAATCCGCTCGCCACCCGCAACGGCCAGCCGCCCGAATTCGATGCCTGGCGCTGGGAACGGCTCGACCGCGTCGCCGATCTGGTGGTGCCGTTCCGGCGCGAGGTCTATCTCGAAGTGGCGCGCAGCTTCGCCGGCTTCGCCTGAACCGGTGCCTTGCGGTAACGCTCGCCCCGCTTTTGCGCCTGGCCGCGACAGGCGCTTACCTCATCCTGAGGGTCTGACCGAAAAGAAACCACTTAAGTCAGGCTTGATTCGTCATTGCGAGCCGAGGCCGGCGCGGAGCGCCGTCCGAAAGCGAAGCAATCCAGGGGCGCCAAGCAAGGACTGGATTGCTTCGTCGCAAGAGCTCCTCGCAATGACGGCCGCGAAGGCTTGATTCTATTGATCGCTATTTGAGTCAGACGCTGAGGAGCGGCCACTTGGCCGCGTCTCGAAGGATGAGCGTCGTGGCCTCATGGTTTGAGACGCGCATAGACGCGCTCGGCATGAGGAGCGCAGATCGTTTGCAGAATTGGGAAGCCGAGCCTTTGGCGTCAGTGGAGCCTTGGGCGTCAGTGCATCGCCGTGGTCATCAGCTGATGCTGGATGCTCTTGTAATGGTCCAGCCGCTCGATCGCGCGGTCGAGTTCGGTGCCCTGCTGCTGGGCCAATTTGGCTTCCATGCTGGAAATCGTCGCGCCGAACGCCGCCGCGTCGAGATCCTTCACCGACGTCGCAACGTCGGCCAGCACGGTGAGGCCGCTGTCGGAGACTTCGGCGAGGCCGCCCAGCACCACGATCTGCTGCTTGCTGCCGCCCGCAGTGACGGTGAGGATTCCCGGCCGGATCGTCGCGACCACCGGCGCATGGCCGGCGAGCACGCCGAAATCACCCTCGACGCCGGGAATGTCGACCTGATCGACTTGGCCCGAGAAGGCCAGCTTTTCGGGCGAGACGAGATCGAAGTGGAAGGTGGCCATGGTCATGCTCATCCGCTGGCCTCATCCTGAGCAGCGCGCCTTGGCGCGCGTCTCGAAGGATGAGAGAGTTGTTCGTCACCCTTCGAGACGCCGACCTGCGGTCGGCTCCTCAGGGTGAGGCTTTCCGTTGTTACGCCGCTTCGGCGGCCAGCTTCTTGCCCTTTTCGACCGCCTCTTCGATGGTGCCGACCATGTAGAAGGCGGCCTCCGGGAGATGGTCATACTTGCCTTCGCAGATCGCGCGGAAGCCCTTGATGGTATCGGCGAGATCGACGAACTTGCCCGGTGCGCCGGTGAAGATTTCGGCGACGAAGAACGGCTGCGACAGGAAGCGCTCGATCTTGCGGGCGCGGGCGACCGCGATCTTGTCGTCTTCGGACAATTCATCCATGCCCAGAATGGCGATGATGTCCTGCAGCGACTTGTACTTCTGAAGCACCTGCTGGACCATACGGGCGGTGGTGTAATGCTCCTCGCCGACGATGCTGGCCGACAGCATGCGCGAGGTCGAGTCGAGCGGATCGACCGCCGGATAGATGCCCTTTTCCGAGATCGCGCGGTTGAGCACCGTGGTGGCGTCCAAATGGGCGAAGGAGGTGGCGGGCGCCGGGTCGGTCAAATCGTCGGCCGGGACGTAAATCGCCTGAACCGAGGTGATCGAGCCCTTATGGGTGGTGGTGATGCGCTCCTGCAGCGCGCCCATGTCGGTCGCCAGCGTCGGCTGATAACCCACCGCGGAAGGAATACGTCCGAGCAGCGCCGACACTTCGGAGCCGGCCTGGGTGAAGCGGAAGATGTTGTCGATGAAGAACAGCACGTCCTGGCCCTGGTCGCGGAAATGCTCGGCGACGGTAAGGCCGGACAGCGCGACGCGGGCGCGGGCGCCCGGAGGCTCGTTCATCTGGCCATAGACCAGCGCGCATTTGGAGCCTTCGCCGCCGCCCTTCTTGTTGACGCCGGATTCGATGAATTCGTGATAAAGATCGTTGCCTTCGCGGGTGCGCTCGCCGACGCCGGCGAACACCGAATAGCCGCCATGGGCTTTCGCGACGTTGTTGATCAGTTCCTGGATCAGCACGGTCTTGCCGACGCCGGCGCCGCCGAACAGGCCGATCTTGCCGCCCTTGGCGTAGGGCGCCAGCAGGTCAACGACCTTGATGCCGGTGACCAGAATTTCAGCCTCGGTCGATTGATCGGTATAGAGCGGCGCTTCAGCGTGGATCGGGCGCAGGCCGTCATTGACCACCGGGCCCTGTTCGTCGACCGGCTCGCCGATCACATTCATGATGCGGCCGAGCGTGCCGACGCCGACCGGCACCATGATCGGGCTGCCGGTGTCGGTGACTTCCTGGCCGCGGACCAGGCCCTCGGTGGTGTCCATCGCGATGGTGCGAACGGTGCTCTCGCCGAGATGCTGCGCGACTTCGAGCACCAGGCGGTTGTCGCCGTTCTTGGTCTCGATCGCGTTCAAAATCGCCGGCAGGTGCCCTTCGAACTGCACGTCGACGACGGCGCCGATGACCTGGGTGATACGTCCGGTCTGATTGGCGGGTGTAGCCATGAAAACTGTCTCCCTGAAGTCCGAAATCTAAACCACGGTCGGCTCGACCGGAATTGAAGTCTGTGAATGCGTTAGATCGCCTCGGCGCCGGAGATGATCTCGATCAGCTCCTTGGTGATCATCGCCTGCCGCGTGCGGTTGTAGATCAGGGTCTGCTTCCTGATCATGTCGCCGGCGTTGCGGGTGGCGTTGTCCATCGCGCTCATTTGCGCGCCGTAGAACGAAGCGTTGTTTTCCAGAAGCGCGCGGAAGATCTGCACCGCGAGGTTGCGCGGCAGCAGGGAGGCGAGGATCTCGTCTTCTTCGGGCTCGTATTCGTAGGATGTGGCGGGGCCGGCATTGGCGGCGGGCGCCTCGACCACCAGCGGAATGATCTGCTGCGCGGTCGGGATCTGGGCGATCACCGATTTGAACCGCGAATAGAACAGCGTGCAGACGTCGAATTCGCCGGCGTCGAAGCGGGCGATCACCTTCTTGGCGATGTCCTCGGCATTGACGAAGCCGAGCTGACGCACCGAGCGCAGTTCGACGTTCTCGATGATCTGCTTGTCGAAGGTGCGGCGCAGCTGCTCGTAGCCTTTGCGGCCGACGCAGAAGAACTTGACCTGCTTGCCCTGGTTCATCAGCGCCAGGGCGCGTTCGCGGGCCAGCCGCACGATCGAGGAGTTGAAAGCGCCGGACAGGCCGCGCTCGCCGGTGCAGACCAGGAACAGATGCACCTTGTCATTGCCGGTGCCGGACAGCAGCACTGGCGCGCCGGGCGAACCGGCCGCGGCGCTGGCGATGTTGGAGATCACCGCATCCATTTTCTCGGCATAGGGCCGGGCCGCTTCCGCCGCCATCTGGGCGCGGCGCAGCTTCGACGCAGCAACCATCTGCATCGCCTTGGTGATCTTCTGCGTCGCCTTGGTCGAGGCGATGCGGACCCGCATGTCTTTAAGAGAAGCCATTCTCAGTTCACCCCGGCGATCAGATCATCAATCCGACCGCAAACCCCTCAACCGTCATGCCCGACCTCGTGCCGGGCATTCTCACGTCTTCGATTGTGCCGCCAAGTAAAAGCGGCCGGGGAGCCCGGCCGCTTTTTCATTAGGCAAACGTCTTGGCGTAACCTTCGACCACGGCCTTCAGCTTCGCCGCGGTGTCGTCCGACAGATCGCGGCTGGTGCGGATCGCATCCAGGATGCCGATCTCCTTGCCGCGCACCAGCGACAACAGACCTTCCTCGAAGGCGCCGACCTTGCTGACCGGCAGGGCGTCGAGATAGCCGTTGACGCCGGCATAGATCACCACGACCTGCTCTTCCATCTTCAGCGGCGAGAACTGCGGCTGCTTCAGAAGTTCGGTCAGGCGCGCGCCGCGGTTCAGCAGGCGCTGGGTCGAGGCGTCGAGATCGGAGCCGAACTGCGCGAACGCCGCCATTTCGCGGTACTGCGCGAGCTCGCCCTTGATCTTGCCGGCGACCTTCTTCATCGCCTTGGTCTGCGCGGCGGAGCCGACGCGCGACACCGACAGGCCGACGTTCACCGCCGGGCGGATGCCCTGGAAGAACAGGTCGGTTTCCAGGAAGATCTGGCCGTCGGTGATCGAGATCACGTTGGTCGGGATATAGGCCGACACGTCGTTGGCCTGGGTTTCGATGATCGGCAGCGCCGTCAGCGAGCCGTTGCCATGGTCGTCATTGAGCTTGGCGGCGCGTTCCAGCAGGCGGGAATGCAGATAGAACACGTCGCCCGGATAGGCTTCGCGGCCCGGCGGACGGCGCAGCAGCAGCGACATCTGGCGATAGGCGACGGCCTGCTTCGACAAATCGTCATAGATGATGACGGCGTGCATGCCGTTGTCGCGGAAGTATTCGCCCATCGTGCAGCCGGTGAACGGCGCGATGTACTGCATCGGCGCCGGATCCGACGCGGTGGCGGCGACGATGATCGAATATTCCAGCGCGCCCTGCTCTTCGAGCACCTTGACGAACTGGGCGACGGTCGAGCGCTTCTGGCCGATCGCCACATATACGCAATACAGCTTCTGGCCTTCCGGCGCGCCTTCGACGTTGAGCGACTTCTGGTTCAGAATGGTGTCGAGCGCGATCGCGGTCTTGCCGGTCTGACGGTCGCCGATGATCAATTCGCGCTGGCCGCGGCCGACCGGGATCAGGGCGTCGATCGCCTTGAGGCCCGTCGCCATCGGCTCGTTGACCGATTTGCGCGGAATGATGCCGGGCGCCTTGACGTCGACGCGCTTGCGTTCGGTCGACTGGATCGGCCCCTTGCCGTCGATCGGGTTGCCGAGCGCGTCGACGACGCGGCCGAGCAGACCCTTGCCGACCGGCGTATCGACGATCGAGCGGGTGCGCTTGACGGTCTGGCCTTCCTTGATCTCGCGGTCGGCGCCGAAAATCACGATGCCGACATTGTCGGTTTCGAGGTTCAGCGCCATGCCGCGGGTGCCGTTTTCGAACTCGACCATCTCGCCGGCCTGGACGTTGTCCAGCCCGTAGACGCGGGCAATGCCGTCGCCGACGGACAGCACCTGTCCGACTTCGGAGACCTCAGCCTCCTGGCCGAAATTCTTGATCTGGTCCTTGAGGATCGCGGAAATTTCCGCGGCGCGGATGTCCATCAGCCTGCCTCTTTCATCGCGTGCTTGATCGAGTTGAGTTTGGTGCGGAGCGAGCTGTCGACCATGCGGCTGCCGAGCTTGACGACAAGCCCGCCAATGATCGCCGGATCGATGCTCACATTGAGCGCGACATCCTTGCCGGTCACTGACTTCAGCGCGGCTTTCAGGGCATCGAGATTCTTGTCGCTGAGCTTCTCGGCGACGGTGACGTCGGCCGTGGCCTCGCCCTTGAAATTGGCGACCAGCGCGCGGAACGCCCGGATCACATCCGCGACCACGAACAGCCGGCGGTTGGCGGTGAGAAGCTTGAGGAAATTGGCGCTGATGCCGCCGATGCCGGCCTTGTCGAGCACCGCGACCAGCGCCTTCGCCTGTTCGCCGGCGCCAAACACCGGGCTGCGCACCAGCCTTTTCAGGTCGGCGCTGTCAGCCAGCATGGCGCTGAACTTGTCGAGATCCGCCATGACCGCGTCGACTGATTTCTCATCGCGGGCCAGTTCGAATAGGGCGGTCGCGTAGCGACCGGAAACGCCAGAAACCGATGGATCTTGAACTGCCACAGACGCGCTCTTCTTGCTGTCAAATCCGCAAGGGGAAAACCGTCGCCAAGTTGTGGCGCTTGCCGGTTCAAGTCCTTGGAATTCAAGCTGGACTTCGATTTCCGACCGGCACGAATGTGACCGGCGACCTTAAAATCGCGGCTTTGCTAACATAGCGCGCGCGCAGGCGCAACACGATGACGAGAGCCACGACGCCATGTCGCAAGGCTGGCGAAGAGGTTGATCCGTGTCGCGGCAAGTCCGCCAACCTCGCGGGCCAGCGCGGCGGCGCACAGACCGGTGCCGGCAAAGCGGGTGCCGGGCTGTGAGGCAAGGTTGTGGGGCAAAGTTGTAGGGCGAGCCTGGTTGCGGGCGGGGCCCTCTGCATGTTTGCCGCGGACAGGGGTCTGGGCCATTGCCGATTTGCCGCCGTTGCCCGTGGACGCGTCAAAATTCCCTTAAACCGCTGTACTTCGCAAAACGGCGCGCGTGTCACGCGAATCCTTGCTTGTCGCGTCACGATTTGCTCTGCCAGGAATCCGGCTAAGTGTTTCGCCAAGCAACACTTAATTGGCCAGTATAGCCGATAGACAAAGGGCGTAAGTCGATCTGACTAAGAGTCGATTTTGTTCCCGTTTGACTGGGCGCAGCGCTTCAAAAGATATTTCAGCGCTGTAATGAATCCTCTGTTCGACAATATGTCGCCTTATTACGCAGCGAACGGTCGGCCAGCGAAACTGGGACGGGGGTTCCACTTGCCACATACGTGGCAATACTTCCTCAAGGATTCATGTATGCTGAAAACCAAGACATCGACGGCGGGATTTCGAGCCCGGCCACGCACCGCGGTTGCTTTGGTCGCCGCAACTATTCTGCTGAGCGGCGCGGCCACTGAAGCTTCGGCGAAGTCCAAGCGGAGCCACCACCGCCATCATGCCCACCACAGCTGGCAGGATGCGAATGCCTCGATCGGCGGATCGTCGCGCAGCTTTTCCGGGATGGCGTCCTATTACGGCAATGAGTCCGGCCGGCGCACCGCGTCGGGCCAGCGTTTCAACCAGAGCGCCATGACGGCCGCACATCGCAGCCTGCCGTTCGGCACCAAGCTCAAGGTCAGCCATGGCGGCCGAAGCGTGGTGGTCACCATCAATGACCGTGGCCCGTTCGTTCGCGGCCGCGTCCTTGATCTGTCGAAAGGCGCGGCGCGCGCCATCGGCCTCACCAGCCGCGGCGTCGGCATGGTGGTCGCGGAAGTGATGTAACCGCGCGTCGCGGGACAGCTTCGTTCGACCGAGACAAGATTGTCGCGTGGAACGCGGCCGCACATTGCGCGGGCCGCGTGCGAGCCTGCCGTCGCCAATGACGGCGGGCATTGCCAGACCGGGCGCATCAGCTCGCCCGCGACAATCAAAGAAAGCTTTGCGGATCGACGTCGACCTCGAGCTTGAGGTTTCCCTTGGTCTTCGGCCCCTCCGCGAGCCATTGCCGCAAGTAGTGCGACAGATCGACTTGGCGCGGCGCCTTCAGCAGAATGCGAAAACGGTAGCGGCCCTTGATCACCGCCAGCGGCGCCTCGGCCGGTCCCAGCACCTTGATCCGTTCGTCGATCGGCGCGATCGCCACCAGCTGGCGCGCATAGCCCTCTGCGGTGGGGCGATCTCCGGCGGAGACGATCAGGCTGGCGAGCCGGCCGAATGGCGGGTAGCCGGTGCGTTCGCGCGCGTCGATCTCGGAGGCGTAGAACGCCTCGCGGTCGCAGGCGACCAGCGCCTTCATCACCGGATGCTCGGGTTGGTGGGTTTGCAAGAAGCCGACGCCGCGGCCCTGGTCGCGGCCGGCGCGGCCGATCACCTGGTTGAGCAATTGATAGGTGCGCTCGGCGGCGCGCGGATCGCCATTGCCGAGCCCGAGATCGGCATCGATCACGCCGACCAGATTGAGCCTGGGAAAATTGTGCCCCTTCGCCACCAGCTGGGTGCCGATGATGATGTCGACCCGGCCCTCGGCGATCTCGTTGAGTTCGCTGCGCATGGTTTCGATCGAGGTGATCAGGTCGCTCGACAGCACCATGGTGCGGGCATTGGGAAACAGCGCCGCCGCCTCTTCCTGCAGACGCTCGACGCCGGGGCCGACCGCGACCAGCGAGTCCTCGGCGCTGCAATGCGGGCAGATCCGCGGCCGTGGCATCGAGAAGCCGCAATGATGGCAGACCAGGCGCGCGCGAAAGCGGTGATCGACCAGCCAGGCGTCGCAGATGGTGCAGGCGAAGCGGTGGCCGCAGGCGCGGCACAGCGTCAGCGGCGCATAGCCGCGGCGGTTGAGGAATAACAGCGCCTGTTCGCGACGCTCGATGGCGATGCCGATCTGCTCGGCCAGCAGCGGCGATACGAAGCGGCCGCGCGGCGGCGCGAAGCGGCGCAGATCGATGGCTTCGATATGCGGCATGTGCTGGCCGCCGAACCGCGCCGGCAGCACCACGCGCTGATAGCGGCCCTTGCGCGCATTGACCTCGGTCTCGACCGACGGCGTCGCCGACGACAGCACGATCGGAATCTTCGCGATCGAGGCCCGCACCACCGCCATGTCGCGGGCGTGATAATGCACGCCCTCATTCTGCTTATAGGCCTGGTCGTGCTCCTCATCGACGATGATCAGGCCGAGCCTGGCGTAAGGCAGGAACAGCGCCGAGCGGGCGCCGACCACCACCTGGGCGCTGCCCTCGGCGATCGCCGCCCAATTGCGGGCGCGGGTGCGCGGCGTCAGTTCGGAGTGCCATTCCAGCGGCCGGACCCCGAAGCGCAGCGCGAAGCGATCGAGAAACTGCCCGGTCAGGGCGATTTCCGGCATCAGGATCAGCACCTGGCGGCCGCGGCGGATGATTTCGGCGACCGCCTCGAAATACACCTCGGTCTTGCCGGAGCCGGTGACGCCGTCGAGCAGCGCCACCTGGAAGCCGCCGGCCGCCGCCAGCGTGGTCATCGCATCGGCCGCGATCTGCTGGTCGGGGGAAAAATCCGGCGCGCAGAAGTCCGGGTCCGGCACGGGGGCTGCCAGCGCGCGCGGCATCGGCTCGACCGTGAGTGTGCCCTCGTCGACCAGCCCGTCGATCACCCCGGCGCTGCAGCCGGCTTCCTTGGCAGCCTCGGATTTGCCGTGCAGCAGGCCGTCGGCCAGGATCTCGATCAGCCGCGCCCGCGCCGGCGTCATCCGCCGCGGCGGGGAGCCCACCAGCCGCACCCCGAGCCGGACCCGCTCGGGGCCGAGATGCTCGCCCATCCGCAGCGTCATCCGCAGCACCATGCCGCGCGCCGACAGATTGTAATTGGCGACCCAGTCGACCAGGCTGCGCAGCTCCTCGCGCAGCGGCGGCACGTCGAGCTTGTCGTCGACGTCCTTGAGACGGTTATGCAGCCGCGGATCCGGATTGGCGTTCTGCGCCCAGACCACGCCGATCACCTGGCGCGGCCCCAGCGGGACGCTGACCACATCGCCGGGCTTCAGCTCGGTGCCGCGCGCCACCCGGTAGGAATAAGTGTGGTCGAGCGCGACCGGCAGCAGCACGTCGACCACTTGCGTGGTCGAGGGCGGCCCGCTGCGCGAGGAATGGTCCATCGGGGAATCGGGCTCGAGCCGGAGGGGACGGTTCATGAAAGCGAAAGGAAATCTGCTAATATCACCTAATCGCGCAGCGCGCTCCCGAGCCAGCCATGATCCAGCCCAAGGTCAAAGCCAAGTCCGAGGCCAAACCGGCGATCGCCCCGATCGAACTCGACTGCGCCGCAGCCGATATCGCGGCGGAAATGACCCGCTGGCTGGCGCATCTGCGCGCCGAGCGCCGGCTGTCGCCGAAAACGCTGGAAGCCTATAGCCGCGATGTCCGCCAGTTCCTGATCTTTCTCAGCCAGCATTGGGGCGAGCGGGTGGCACTGGGGCGATTCGCTGCGCTCGAGGCCAGCGACGTGCGCGGCTTCATGGCGGCGCGGCGCGGCGACGACATCGGCAGCCGTTCTTTGATGCGGGCGCTGGCGGGCATGCGCTCGTTCGGCCGCTTTCTCGAACGCGAAGGCAAGGGCCGGGTCGGGGCGCTGTCGGCGATTCGCGCGCCGAAGGTCGGCAAGAGCCTGCCCAAGCCGATCCAGATCGCCAGCGCCAAACGCCTCGCCGACGCCGACGAGCGCGCCGGGGAAAATCGCGAGCCGTGGATCTGGGCCCGCGACGCTGCCGTCATGGGCCTGCTGTACGGCTCCGGTCTGCGCATCTCGGAGGCGCTGGGGCTGAAGCGCCGCGACGTGCCGGCACCCGGCAAGGGCGATACGCTGATCGTGCTCGGCAAGGGCAACAAGACCCGGATGGTGCCGGTGCTGCAAAATGTGCTGGCGCTGATCGCCGATTACGCCGCGGTCTGTCCGCATCCGCTGCCGCCCGACGGGCCGATCTTCGTTGGTGCGCGCGGCGGGCCGCTCAGCCCGCGCATCATCCAGCTCACGATGGAGCGGCTGCGCGGCGCGCTCGGCCTGCCCGATTCGGCGACGCCGCACGCGCTGCGGCACTCTTTCGCCACGCATTTGCTGAGCCGTGGCGGCGATTTGCGCGCGATCCAGGAGCTGCTCGGCCACGCCTCGCTGTCGACCACGCAGATCTATACCGGAATCGACACCGAGCGCCTGTTCGAGGTCTACAAGACCGCGCATCCGCGGGCATAGCGCGTTTTCGAGCGAAGTGGGTGCCGGTTCGCGTGAAGAAAACGCGTCAAAACAAGAATCTAGAGCCTCGGTTCTGATCCATCAGAACCTAAGCTCTAGGCTTCGCGCGGCTGGTTTGTGCAACCATGAAGCCGTCATTCCTGGGCGCGAACAGCGTCAGCTGTGAGCGAACCCGGAATCTTGCCACTTGCGCCCACTCCCGCACCCGCTGCGAGATTCCGGGTTCGCTCGGCCTGCGCCTCGCGCCCCGGAATGACCAAGTGAGTATCTGAAGAATTGCCGATCGACACATCCTCGTCACAACGATCTGCGCCCTTGCGCGCTTTGGGTAGTTCGGTCAATCGTCGACGCCCGCTGCAATGGAGACGAATCGATGAGCGCGCATGAGAGCATGGAACACGCCGAGCACGCCCAGCACGCCTCGGGTTCGAGTAAGAACATCGCGCTGCTGATCGCCGTGCTGGCGCTGTTCCTGGCGCTGTCGGAAACGCTCGGCAAGGGCGCGCAGACCGAATCGATCAGCAAGAACGTCGAAGCCGCGAACCTCTGGGCATTCTTCCAGGCCAAGAGCATCCGCCGCACCGTGGTCCAGGCGACCTCGGATCAGGCCCGGCTCAGCCTCGGCTTGATGGGCGACGATGCCGCCAAGGCCGCGCTGCAGAAACAGATCGATGCGTGGAAGCAGACCGCGGCGCGCTACCGCTCCGAGCCGGAGACTGGCGAGGGGCAGGATCAATTGGCCGAACGCGCCAAACATGCCGAACATGAGCGCGACCTGGCGATGGCGCGCTATCATCATTATGAGCTGGCGTCCGCGGCGTTTCAGATCGGCATCGTGCTGGCCTCCGCCACCATCATCACCGGGATGATCGCGCTGGCCTGGATCTCTGGGCTGCTGGCGGTGACCGGGCTGGCGTTCACGGCGATCGGCCTGTTCGCGCCGCACGCCGTGCATCTGATGTAGCGCAAGCGGAGTTATGCCAACGGACTTTGCGTTGACACATCAATTTGGTCATGGCCGGGCTTGTCCCGGCCATCCACGTCTTTGATCCGGCACTGCTTTCAAGGCGTGGATGCCCGGCACAAGGCCGGGCATGACGAACGAGAGGCAACGACTGTTGGTATTATCGCGACTGCTGCACCCGCCTGCGAAACCGTTGCATGAGCCGCAGCGTCCGCGCGCCCCAGCCGGCACCGGTCGCCCCGAGCGTGTCCCGGATCCTGGTTCGGATCGTCGCCATGATCGGGGCGACGTAGTCATGCGCCTTGAGGCGCATCCGGATGATGAACCGATAGGTCGCCGCGAACCAGCGCAGCTGCAGCAGCTTCGGCTTGGTCACATCGAAAATGAAGGCGATCACGCCGAGCCCGACGATCTGCGCAAAGCCGAAGATGGCGAGGCCGCCGATCATCTGTCCGCGCGCGAGCAGCGCCAGCGCGAATAGCTTCAGCGGATACAGCGGCAGCAGCGGCACCAGGAACACGGTCAGCGCCAGCCGCGGCGACAGCCGTTCGATCCGCAGCGTCAGCCAGGATTTCAACTGGCGCAGCGGAATCTGCGCGACGATCCGCGCCACCACCGGCTCGAGGTGGTCCCAGAACCAGGCCTCGATCAGGAACGCGACCGCGAGGATGAACCACAGCGGCTGCAGCAGGCGGCGCATCATCGGCCTCGTCCGTTGTCCGGACCAGGCCGGTGCTGGATCACATATGGATGGCGCGCTTGCCGACCGCAAGCGCGGCTTCCTTGACCGCCTCGGAACGGGTCGGATGGGCGTGGCAGGTGCGCGCCAGGTCTTCGGCGGAGCCGCCGAATTCCATCAGCACCGCGGCCTCGTGGATCATCTCGCCGGCCTCGCGGCCGACAATATGCACGCCGAGCACGCGGTCGGTGGCGGCATCGGCGAGTATCTTCACCAGGCCCTCGGTGGTCTGGTTGACCTTGGAGCGGCCATTGGCGGTGAAGGGAAACTTGCCGACGGTGTAGGCGACGCCGGCCTGCTTCAGCTCGTCCTCGGTCTTGCCGACCGAGGACACTTCCGGGGTGGTGTAGACCACGCCCGGGATCACGTCGTAATTCACGTGACCAGCCTTGCCGGCCAAGATCTCGGCGACCGCGACGCCTTCGTCCTCGGCCTTGTGCGCCAGCATCGGCCCGGCGACGACGTCGCCGATGGCGTAGATGCCCTTCACGCTGGAAGCAAAATGGTCGTCGATCTGGATCCGGCCGCGCTCGTCGAGCGCGACGCCGGCTTCCTTCAGGCCAAGGTCCCTGGTGTAGGGCACGCGCCCGATCGCCACCAACACGACATCGGCGTCCAGCACCTCCGGATTGCCGCCGGCGGCGGCCTCCACCGTCACCTTGAGCTTGGCGCCGGCGCCATCGACGCCGGTCACCTTGGCGCCGAGCTTGAAAGCGAAACCCTGCTTTTCAAGGATGCGCTGGAATTGCTTGACGATCTCGCTGTCCATGCCGGGTAGGATGCGGTCGAGATATTCGACCACGGTGACCTGCGCGCCGAGCCGGCGCCACACCGAGCCGAGCTCGAGCCCGATCACCCCGGCGCCGACCACCACCATCTTCTCCGGCACCTTGTCGAGCGACAGCGCGCCGGTCGACGACACGATCCGCTTCTCGTCGATCTCGATGCCCTTCAGCCGCGCCACATCGGAGCCGGTGGCGATCACGATGTTCTTGGCCGCCACGGTCTGGGTCTTGCCGTCGGCGTCGGTGACCTCGACCTTTTCGGCGCCGAGCACCTTGCCCTTGCCGTGGATCACGTCGATCTTGTTCTTCTTCATCAGGAATTCGACGCCCTTGGTGTTGCCGTCGATGCCCTGCTGCTTGAAAGCCATCATCGCCGCCAAGTCGAGCTTCGGCGCCGGCACCGTGATGCCCATCTTGGCGAAGGAGTGGCCGGCTTCCTCGAACATCTCCGAGGCATAGAGCAGCGCCTTCGACGGCATGCAGCCGATATTGAGGCAGGTGCCGCCCAGCGTGGCGTTCTTCTCCACCACAGCGACCTTGAGGCCGAGTTGCGCCGCGCGAATCGCGCAGACATAGCCGCCGGGGCCGGTGCCGATAACAACGAGATCGTAGGTGGACATGAAAAGACTTTCTGTTCAGCTTGCGAGATGGAGGAGGCTAGCTTGCCTCACGGCGCGTTGGCGCAGGGAGTCCGACCCGAAATCGATTTCGTCTCCCTCGTCGTCGAGCCAGAAGATTTTGTAGCCATGGTCTTCGAGTTTGAGATCGTCAAAGCGCGCCGGGTTGGCGCGGAGGAATTCGAACATCTCGCCCTTGGCGAGCAACGGCCGCAAATCAACGACGCCGGCAAAATCGTCAGTCCAGACGATCTTGAGAACCCCGAATATCACCGGCTCCGCGCTCTTGATGGCGACGATCTCAGTCATTGATCTCTCCGGCTTGCGCAGCTCCTCAACCGCGGTCCAGGCTTTCATCAGGTCCATTTGGTGCCTGTCGGTCCAGGATAGCACACGGCCGAGTTTCGCGGGAGGCAGCGACCCGCGCAAAATCCGGCCGGTCCGGATCTCAATTTGAGCCACGAACTCCGCCGACCGGGCGGGGAAATGCGGCGGCGGATGCTCGTCTGGATAGAATTCGATCTTCACGCCATCGACCATCGCGACCACCGGCACGGCTTCCTCCGTGGCAATGTTAGCGCCCGCCCGAGACGTCGAGAATGGCGCTGGTGACGTAGGAGGCCTCGTCGGACAACAGCCAGACGATGGCGTTGGCGATTTCGTCGGCGGTGCCGACGCGCTTCATCGGCACGTTCGAGCTGAGCCGGTGGGCGCGCTCGGGGTCGCCGCCGGAGGCATGGATGTCGGTATCGATCAGGCCGGGGCGGATCGCCGCGACGCGAATGCCTTCGCCAGCGACCTCGTGGCCGAGGCCGACGGTGAAGGAATCGATTGCGCCCTTGGAGGCGGCGTAATCCACATAGGTGTTGGGCGAGCCGAGCTTGGCGGCGACTGACGACAGGTTGACGATGACGCCGCCCTGGCCGCCATGCCGGGTCGATAGGCGTTTGACCGCCTCGCGCGCGCACAGGATGCTGCCGGTGACGTTGACCGCCATCATGCGCTGGATCCGCTCGGCCGACATTTCGTCGACCCGCGAGGTCGGGCCGACGATGCCGGCATTGTTGACCAGCGCGCCGAGCGTGCCGAACGCATCCGCCGCCTTGAACAGCGCTACGATATCGTCCTCGTCGCCGACGTCGCATTTGACCGCCACCGCCTTGCCGTTGCGGGCCTCGATCTTGGCCACCACCTCGGCGGCCGCGACCGCGTTGCTGGCATAGCCGATGACGACCCGGAAGCCGCGCGCCGCGGCGGCGATCGCGGTGGCCCGGCCGATGCCGCGGCTTCCGCCGGTGACGATGACAACGCGATCGGTCAAGGCGTGCTCCCCTTATTCACGTTCAGCTCAGCAGCCGGATCAGCATGGCGATCAGCGCCAGCAGCGACACGAACCACGCCAGGCTGCGGGCGAATGGAATTTGCACCAGATACAGCGGCACGTAGACAATCCGCGCCAGCAGCCAGATCTCGGCGCCAAGCGCGCCCCAGCCGCCGCCGCGGCCGGTCACGACGAGCGCCAGCGCCAGCGCCACGAACACCGGATAGGTCTCGAGCAAATTGCGAAACGCCCGGCCGGCGCGTCCGGCGAATTTGCCATGCGCGACTTTGCCGGCGTCGCGCGGGCCGGCCTGATACTGACCGCCGAGCTCCAAGGTCACCGGCACCGACGCCAGAAATATCTGCCCGATCAGCAGCACGACGCTCCAGCCCAGCACGGTGATTTCGGTCGGCAATGGCGGCATCGGGTTCCTATTCGCTTTGGCTGGGCTGGCGGGTCACGCCGATTCGGCGGTCGTCGCCGGCTGGTTGCGACGATCGACGAAGAGCCGCGACCGCAATGAGGAGGGCAACGCGATCAGTCATGTCGGCCTCCCGGTCGGAATAGGACTATTCGGCAGCAGACCGGCTCGCGCGATAATGATCCGCGAGCTTGGCCACTTCCTGCGTCTCAATGAGGATGCGCGTCGCGTCCGGACAAAAATCGATCTCGTTGCCGATATCGTTCAAATTCCATCCGAATGTATGGCCGTCCGGATCGACCGCGACGCCGGCAAAGAAGGCTTCATCGCGCAACCGCGCGAACGCCGGACCATTGGCGATCATGTCCGAGAGATCATATTCGCCCGACAGGCCATCGTCGAACGTGATCCTCAGAACCGGGTAGCGCAGGACGGAGACGTCGGCGATGCGGTAATTCATTGATCGATCCTCCCTCCGCTATAGCGAAGCGCACGGACTTCCTGCCAAACATAGGCAACCTGCTCGCGATTTGCCGCGAGCCAGGACTGCACCTCCCGCAACTTCGCCGTCGGTAGAGATCCTTCCAAGACATCCCCGGTCAAGATCGAGATCATCACCTCAAACTCGGCAAAACGGGCATGGAGATGTGGCGGCAGGTGGTCCTTTGGATAGATGATGATGCGAACGCCGGCGACAATAGCGATCGTCGGCATCGCTGAGTGTCCTTACAGATCCAGCACCATCCGGGCCGGGTCTTCCAGGTTCTCCTTGACCCGGACCAGGAAGGTGACGGCTTCCTTGCCGTCGATGACGCGGTGGTCGTAGCTGAGCGCCAGATACATCATCGGCCGGATCTCGACCTTGCCGGCGATCGCGACCGGGCGTTCCTGGATCTTGTGCATGCCCAGGATCGCCGATTGCGGTGCGTTCAGGATCGGGGTCGACATCAGCGAGCCGTAGATGCCGCCATTGGTGATGGTGAAGGTGCCGCCCTGCATTTCGTCGATCTTGAGCGCGCCGTCGCGGGCGCGCCGGCCGAAATCGGCGATCGTCTTCTCGATCGCGGCGATCGATTTGGTGTCGCAGTCGCGCACCACCGGGACCACCAGGCCCTTGTCGGTGCCGACGGCGACGCCGACATGGTAGTAATTCTTGTAGATCAGATCGGTGCCGTCGATCTCGGCATTGGCGGCCGGGATGTCCTTGAGCGCGTGCACGCAGGCCTTGGTGAAGAAGCCCATGAAGCCGAGCTTGGAGCCGTGCTTCTTCTCAAACACCTCTTTGTACTGCGTGCGCATCGCCATGATGTGGCTCATGTCGACCTCATTGAAGGTCGTCAGCATCGCCGCGGTGTTCTGCACTTCCTTGAGCCGGCGCGCGATGGTCTGGCGCAGCCGCGTCATCTTCACGCGCTCCTCGCGGGCGGCGTCGTCGGCCGGCGACGGGGCGCGGACCTGCACCGCCGCGGCGGGCTGATTGACCGGGGTCGGCGCCGAGGCCGCCTTTTCGATCGCCGCCAGCATGTCGCCCTTGGTGACGCGGCCGTCCTTGCCGGAGCCCGGCACGGTCGAGGCGTCGACGCCGCTCTCGGCCGACAGCCGGCGTACCGACGGCGCCTGCGGCGTATCGGCGGGCGGGGATTTGGTTGTCGGCGCCGGCGCGGCTGCTGCGGCCGGCGCAGCGGCGGGGGCGGCAGCAGGGGCTGCCGCAGCGGGCGCCTTGGCGGGGGCGGCCTTGCCGGCGGCACCTTCGGTGATCTGTCCGAGCAGCGCGCCGACCGCGACGGTCTCGCCGTCCTTGGCGATGATCTCGCCGAGCGTGCCGGCGGAGGGCGCCGGTACTTCGATGGTCACCTTGTCGGTTTCCAATTCGACCAGCGGCTCGTCGACCGCGACGGCATCGCCGGCCTTCTTGAACCAGCGGCCGATCGTGGCTTCGGTCACTGATTCGCCGAGCGTCGGAACGCGAATTTCAGTCATGTTGTCTTTCCTTTTGCGGCGTCGCCGGCTTTACCGGGATCCCCGCCTGATCGCTTCTCGAACAAATGGTCTGGCCGTCAGCGCAGCGCCTCGTCCAGCAAGGCCTTGAGCTGGGCCAGATGCTTCGACATCAGGCCGGTCGCGGTCGCAGCCGAGGCGGGGCGGCCGGCATAGCGCGGCCGCTTATTCGGCGCGCCGACCTGATTGAGCACCCATTCCAGATAGGGCTCGATGAAATGCCACGCGCCCATGTTGCGCGGCTCTTCCTGGCACCAGACGATTTCTGCCTGCTTGAAGCGCGACAACTCCTGGACCAGCGCCTTCAGCGGCACCGGATAAAGCTGCTCGACCCGCAACAGATAGACGTCGTTGATCTCGCGGCGCTCGCGCTCCTCGTAGAGATCGTAATAGACCTTGCCGGAGCACAGCACGACGCGGCGCATCTTGTCGTCCGCGACCAGCTTGATCTTCTCGTCCGGCAGCTTCTCGGCGTCATCGAACAGGATGCGGTGGAAGCTGGTGTCGGCGCCGAGTTCGTCGAGCCGTGACACCGCGCGCTTGTGGCGCAGCAACGACTTCGGCGTCATCAGGATCAGCGGCTTGCGGATCTCGCGCTTGAGCTGGCGCCGAAGCACGTGGAAGAAGTTCGCCGGGGTGGTGGGGTGCACCACCTGCATGTTGTCCTCGGCGCACATCTGCAGGAAACGCTCGAGCCGCGCCGACGAATGCTCCGGCCCCTGGCCCTCATAGCCGTGCGGCAGCATGCAGACCAGGCCGCTCATCCGCAGCCATTTGCGTTCGCCCGACGAGATGAACTGGTCGAACAACACCTGCGCGCCATTGGCGAAGTCGCCGAATTGCGCTTCCCAGATCGTCAGCGCGTTCGGCTCGGCCAGCGTATAGCCGTATTCGAAGCCGAGCACGGCTTCTTCCGACAGCAGCGAATTGATCACCTCGTAATGGCCCTGGTCGGGGCTGAGGTGATTGAACGGGGTGTAGCGGGTCTCGTCTTCCTGGTCGAACAGCACCGAATGGCGCTGCGAGAAGGTGCCGCGCTCGGAATCCTGGCCGGACAGCCGGACCCGGTGGCCCTCCAGCAGCAGGGTGCAGAACGCCAAGGCCTCGCCGGTGGCCCAGTCGATGCCGATGCCGGAATCGATCGCCTTGGCGCGGTTCTCCAGATAGCGATGCACCGTGCGGTGGACCCGGAAGCCCTCGGGGACCTTGGTGATCTTGTTGCCGATCGCCTTCAGCGCGGCGACGTCGACGCCGGTGATGCCGCGGCGCGGATCCTCTTCCTGGTCGGCGGATTTGAAGCCGGCCCATTTGCCGTCGAGCCAGTCGGCCTTGTTGGGCCGATAGCCGGTGCCGGCCTCGAGCTCGGCGTCGAGCCGGGCGCGCCAGTCGGCCTTGGCCTTGTCGATCTCGCCCTCGGTCATCACCCCGTCGGCGATCAGCCGCTTCGAGTAGATTTCCAGCGTGGTCGGATGGCCGGCGATCTTGCGGTACATCATCGGCTGGGTGAAAGCCGGTTCGTCGCCTTCATTATGGCCGTGGCGGCGATAGCAGAACATGTCGATGACGACCGGCTTGTGGAATTTCTGCCGGAATTCGACCGCGATCTTGGCCGCGAACACCACCGCCTCCGGATCGTCGCCGTTGACGTGGAAGATCGGCGCGTCGATCATCTTGGCGACGTCGGACGGATAGGGCGAGGAGCGCGAATAGCGCGGATAGGTGGTGAAGCCGATCTGGTTGTTGACGATGAAGTGGATCGAACCGCCGGTGCGGTAACCCTTCAGGTCGGACAGGCCGAAACATTCCGCAACCACGCCCTGGCCGGCGAAGGCGGCGTCGCCATGCATCAGCAGCGGCAGCACCGAGACCCGCTCCTCGGGAAGATCGCCATGCTGGTCCTGCTTGGCGCGGACCTTGCCCAGCACCACCGGATCGACGATTTCGAGATGCGACGGGTTCGCCGTCAGCGACAGATGCACCTTGTTGTGGTCGAATTCGCGGTCCGACGAGGCGCCGAGGTGATATTTGACGTCGCCCGAGCCCTCGACCTCGTCGGGATTGGCCGAGCCGCCCTTGAATTCGTGAAACAGCGCGCGGTGCGGCTTGCCCATCACCTGGGTCAGCACGTTGAGCCGGCCGCGATGCGGCATGCCGAACACGATTTCGCGGACGCCGAGATTGCCGCCGCGCTTGATGATCTGCTCCAGCGCCGGGATCAGCGATTCGCCGCCGTCGAGCCCGAACCGCTTGGTGCCGGTGAATTTCAGGTCGCAGAACTTCTCGAAGCCTTCGGCCTCGATCAGCTTCATCAAGATGGCGCGGCGACCCTCGCGGGTGAAGCTGATCTCCTTGTCGGGACCTTCGATGCGTTCCTGGATCCAGCTCTTCTGCGCGCCATTGGAGATGTGCAGAAACTCGATGCCCATGGTCTGGCAATAGGTCCGCTCGCAGATCGCGACGATCTCGCGCAGCGTGCCGTATTCCAGCCCCAGCACGTGATCGAGGAAGATCCGGCGGTCGTAATCGGCCTCGCTGAAACCATAGGTGCGCGGATCGAGCTCCTCGTGGTCGCGCGCCGGTTCCAACCCGAGCGGATCGAGCTTGGCGTGGAAATGACCGCGCATCCGGTAGGCGCGGATCAGCATCAGGGCCCGCACCGAATCCCGGGTCGCCTGGTTGACGTCGACCGGCGGCTCGGTTCCCTTGGCCTGAGCCTTGGCCTTGGCGGCGATCTTGCTGCCGACCGCCTTTTCGACCTGGGCCCAGTTGCCGTCGAGCGCCGAGGTCAGATCGTCGTTCGGGGTCAGCGGCCAGTTGGCCTGCGCCCAGGACGGTCCCTCGGCGTTCTTCTGAACGTCCGAGGGCTGGTCTTTCAGGCTCTTGAAAAACTCCTGCCACTCGGCGTCGACCGAGCCGGGATCGGCCTCAAAGCGTGCATAGAGGTCGTCGATATAGCTGGCATTGGCGCCCTGCAGAAACGAAGAAAGGGCAAAAGCGGCATTCGCGTCCTGGCGAGACATGATTGCGTCCTGAATTTGGGTGTCGCAACGAACAGGGCGACAGCCGATCCGGTTACCGGATCAGCAACATAGTGCACCTTTTACCTGAATTTTGGAAAATGTAAGCCGGGAAACAGACAAGCTATGAATCAAGACCTCAATTTTTCGGCAAGCGTCGTGCCGAGCCGGGCGGGGGATGGCGACACCGTGATACCGGCGGCCTCCATCGCTGCGGTCTTCGAACCCGCATCGCCCTTGCCGCCCGAAATGATCGCGCCGGCATGGCCCATGCGGCGGCCGGGAGGCGCGGTGACGCCGGCAATGAAGCCGACCGTCGGCTTGCTGCGGCCGCGCTTGGCTTCGTCGATCAGGAATTGGGCGGCGTCTTCCTCGGCGGAACCGCCGATTTCGCCGATCATGACGATCGACAGGGTTTTGGGGTCGGCCAGGAACATTTCAAGGACGTCAATGAATTCGGTGCCCTTGACCGGATCGCCACCGATGCCGACCGCGGTGGTCTGGCCGAGGCCTTCGCTGGTGGTCTGGAACACGGCCTCATAGGTCAGCGTGCCGGAGCGCGACACGATGCCGACCGAGCCGGGCTTGAAGATATTGACCGGCATGATGCCGATCTTGCAAGCGCCGGCGGTCATCACCCCGGGGCAGTTCGGGCCGATCAGCCGCGACTTTGAACCGGCCAGCGAGCGCTTCACCCGCACCATGTCGAGCACCGGAATGCCCTCGGTGATGCAGACGATCAGCGGGATCTCGGCGTCGATCGCCTCGCAGATCGCGTCGGCGGCGCCCGGCGGCGGCACATAGATCACCGAGGCGTCGGCCCCGGTCCGGTCCCTCGCTTCGGCGACGGTGTCGAACACCGGCAGGCCGAGATGGGTCGAGCCGCCTTTGCCCGGCGAGGTGCCGCCGACCATCTTGGTGCCGTAGGCCATCGCGGCCTCGGAATGGAAGGTGCCGTTCTTGCCGGTGAAGCCCTGGCAAATGACCTTGGTGTTGCTGTCGATCAGGACGGACATTATGCGGACTCCTTGACGGCCTTGACGATCTTCTGGGCGGCGTCGTCGAGATTATCGGCCGGCAGCACGTTGAGGCCGGAATGGGCGATGATCTTCTTGCCGGCTTCGACATTGGTGCCTTCGAGCCGCACCACCAGGGGGACGCTGAGACCCACTTCCTTCACCGCGGCGACGACGCCCTCGGCGATGATGTCGCATTTCATGATGCCGCCGAAGATGTTGATCAGGATGCCCTTCACATTGGGATCGGCGGTGATGATCTTGAACGCCGCCGTCACCTTCTCCTTGTTGGCGCCGCCGCCGACATCGAGGAAGTTGGCCGGGGTCATGCCGTACAGCTTGATGATGTCCATCGTCGCCATGGCGAGGCCGGCGCCGTTGACCATGCAGCCGATGGTGCCGTCGAGGGTGACGTAATTGAGGTCGTATTTCGAGGCCTCGATTTCCTTGGCGTCTTCTTCGCTTTCGTCGCGCAGCGCCTGGATGTCGATGTGACGGTACAGCGCGTTGCCGTCGAACGACATCTTGGCGTCGAGGCATTTCAGATCGCCCTGCTTGGTCACAACCAGCGGGTTGATCTCCAGCATCTCCATGTCCTTGGCGATGAAGGCAGCATAAAGCTGCGCCACCAGGCTTCCGGCCTGCTTGGCCAGATCGCCGGTCAGCCCCAGCGCCTTGGCGACGGTGCGGCCGTGATGCGGCATGATGCCGGTGGCCGGATCGACCGAGAAGCTGACGATCTTCTCCGGGGTGTCGTGGGCGACATCCTCGATGCTCATGCCGCCTTCGGTGGACACCACGAAGGAAATCCGCGAGGTGACGCGGTCGACCAGCAGCGACAGATAGAACTCCTTGTCGATCTCGGAGCCTTCTTCGATATAGAGCCGGTTGACCTGCTTGCCGGCGGGGCCGGTCTGCACCGTCACCAGCGTCGCGCCGAGCATTTCGCCGGCATATTGCTTGACCTCGTCGACCGATTTGGCGAGGCGAACCCCGCCCTTGTCGCCCGCCGAGGCTTCCTTGAACTTGCCCTTGCCGCGGCCGCCGGCATGGATCTGGCTCTTCACCACCCAGACCGGGCCGCCGAGTTGCTCGGCGGCGCGTTGGGCCTCGGAGGCCTTGAAGATCGGGTAGCCGAATGACACCGGCACGCCGAACTCGCGCAACACGGCCTTGGCTTGGTATTCATGAATGTTCATCAGGCAATCCCCGGAGTCTTCTTCAGCAAAAATGGCGGGAAGGGTGCGCGATCAGTGCCCGAGCAAATCGGGCGCGATCTTCTTGCAGGCGTCGACCAGACCCTGCACCGCGCCGACCGACTTGTCGAACGCCTCGCGGTCCTTGCCGGTGAGGTCGATCTCGACGATGCGCTCGACGCCCTTGGCGCCGATCACCACCGGCACGCCGACATACATGTCTTTCACGCCATATTCGCCGTTGAGATAGGCCGCGACCGGCATCACCCGCTTCTTGTCGCGCAGATAGCTTTCCGCCATCGCGATCGCCGAGGCCGCCGGCGCATAGAAGGCCGAGCCGGTCTTCAGCAGGTTGACGATCTCGGCGCCGCCATTGCGGGTGCGATCGACGATCTCGTCGATCCGGGCCTGCGAGGTCCAGCCCATCTTGACCAGATCGGGCAGCGGAATGCCCGCGACGGTGGAATATTTCACCAGCGGCACCATGGTGTCGCCGTGGCCGCCCAGCACGAAGGCGGTGACGTCCTCGACCGAGACGTTGAATTCATCGGCGAGGAAATGCCGGAACCGGGACGAATCCAACACGCCGGCCATGCCGACCACCTTCTTGTGCGGCATGCCGGAGGCCTTCTGCAGCGCCCAGACCATCGCGTCGAGCGGGTTGGTGATGCAGATCACGAAGGCGTCGGGGGCGTATTTCTTGATGCCGGCGCCGACCTGTTCCATCACCTTGAGGTTGATGCTGAGCAGATCGTCGCGGCTCATGCCGGGCTTGCGCGGCACGCCGGCGGTGACGATGCAGACCTTGGCGTTGTCGAGCGCCTCATAGGAATTGGCGCCGGTGAACTGGGCGTCGAAGCCGTCGACTGGGGCGGATTGCGCGATATCGAGCGATTTGCCCTGGGGGATGCCTTCGGCGATGTCGAACATCACCACGTCACCGAGCTCCTTCAAGCCGATGAGGTGAGCCAGCGTTCCGCCGATCTGGCCGGAGCCAATCAAAGCAATCTTGTCGCGCGCCATGGGAAACCTGTCCTTTGAGCCCGGAGGGGGAGAAGGGGAGGGAAAAGCTGAGTGGCTGGTTATCCCTTTCGCAGGAACCGTTCAAGTCGCGCCGCGCCCAATTGTTGGACAGCGGCGGCGCATCCCTGCGATCGGACATGGGCGATCCGCGCGGATTTGTGAACACCAGGTAAATCGCGGTCATTCCGGGGCGGGCGCAGCGAAGCTGCGCGCGAACCCGGAATCTCGCTGCAGGATGATGGCCGCGAGATTCCGGGTTCGCTCGCCCAAGGGGCTCGCGCCCCGGAATGACCGGCTTTGGTGGCGGTGGCTACGTCTCCACCAGCCCGGTCGACGACCCGGTCGCGGTGGAATCGCTGCGGCCATGGGGCAGCGCCAGATAGGTTTCCGAGCTCATCTCGATCAGCCGCGACGCGGTGCGCTTGAATTCATTGGCCTCGTGGCCGTCGTTGGCGCGATACAGCGAGATCGGATCGGCCGCGGCCGACGCCATCAGCTTCACCGCATTGTCGTACAGCGTGTCGATCAGGGTGATGAAGCGCTTGGCGGCGTTGCGGTCGGCGATGTCCATCGCCGGAATGTGATCGATCATGATCGTATGGTAGTCGTGGGCGAGCCGCAGATAATCCGAGGCGCCGAGCGGGCGTTCGCACAGATCGGCGAAGCCGAACCGCGCCACATGGTGGTCGGCTTTCGGCACATGCAGGATGCGGCCCTTGATCGAAATGTCGCGCGGCCGCCCCGGCGCGCCGCCGGTGATCCGGGCCCAGGCCCGGTCGATCGACGCGGTGGCCTCGGCGTCGTCCGGCACCAGCCAGACCTTCATGCCGGCCAGTTTTTCCATCCGGTAATCGGTTCGGGCGTCGAGCCGCATCACATCCATGCGGCCCTTCAGCAGCGGAATGAACGGCACGAACAGCGCCCGGTTCAGCCCGCCCTTGTAGAGATCGTCGGGCGCCACGTTGGAGGTCGCCACCACCACGGTGCCGAGTTCGAACAATTTGGCGAACAGCCGGGACAGGATCATCGCGTCGGCGATGTCGGTGACGTGGAATTCGTCGAAGCACAGCAACCAGGCTTCCTCGAAAATCGATGCCGCGGTCAGCGCGATCACATCGCCGTCGGGAATCTCGCCGCGCTTGATGTTCTGCCGGAACGCATAGATCCGCTCATGGGTCTCGGCCATGAATTCGTGGAAATGGGCGCGGCGCTTCAAGGTCACCGGGCTGGAATCGAAGAACAGGTCCATCAGCATGGTCTTGCCGCGGCCGACCTCGCCATAGACATACAGGCCGTGCGGCGCCGGCGCGTCCTTGTCGGCGAACAGCCGGCCGAGAAAGCCCTGCTTTTTCGGGGGCTTGTAGCTGGCCAGCGTGGCGTCCAGCACGGCGAAGGCCTCGACCGCGCCGGCCTGGGCCGGGTCGGCCTCGATCGCGCCGGAGGAGAGGAGGGCTTGATATTGCTCGCGGAAGGAGGCGGTGGGGGTCGACGACATGGCGCCTTTACGACCCGAGCGCGCCGCAAATGCAAGCCACGAATTTACGCAGCCGCCATGCGGGTGGTGTCACGCCGTCAGGTCGTAGGGTGCTTCGACCACATAGGGCCCACCTCCGGTAGAAGCGCGCGACGAGAACAGCACGAAGCGCGAGGCCTTGAACACCCGGGTCGGGAAATAGCCGCGCAGCGACAGATAATCGGCGACGTCCTGGTTGGAGGCGTCGCGCAGCCGCGCCAGCGTCACATGGGGGATGAATTTGCGGCCCTCGGGATCGAGCCCGAAGCGGCGCATCAACCGTTCCAGCTCGGCCTGCAGCTCGATCAGCGGCCGGCTCGGCACCACCGAGGCGACCACCGCGCGGGGCTTCTTGCCGCCGAAGCTGGACAGGCCCTGCAACGCCACGTCGAACGGCTTGCGGTTGATCCGCACCAGGGTCGAGGCGATTTCATTCGCCGTGATCCCGTCGATATCGCCGATAAAGCGCAAAGTGACGTGGTAGTTTTCCGGATCGATCCAGCGCGCGCCCGGCAGACCGCCGCGCAGGTTGGAGAGCGTCTGGCCGATCTCGGCCGGAATTTCCAGTCCAGTGAACAAACGCGGCATCGCAAACCCTCGATGCAGGAGCCTAGGACGAATCAACGACAAATAATTCCTATCGCAGAACTGCGACACTGCGAAGTCTGGTAGTTAGAAACTCCGGTGGACACCTCATCTAGAGGGTTGGATTGCCTGGTTTTCAGCTGCGGTGCTCAGCGACCGACCCCAGAAATGCTTCAACCGTGGGCAGGATGTTGTTCACCACGATGTCGACTCCCGCGGCGGTCGGATGCATGCCATCGGCCTGGTTGAGTTTGGCGATGGTGGCGACGCCGTCGAGAAAGAACGGATATAGCGGCACCCCATGGGCTTTCGCCAGATCCGGATAGATCGAATTGAAGCGCGCGGCATAGTCGGCGCCGTAATTCGGCGGCGCCAGCATGCCGCATAACAGCACTTTGATCTTGCGCGCCTGCAGCCGCTTGATGATGTCGTCGAGCGCCGCGCGGGTGACTTTCGGATCGGTGCCGCGCAGCGCGTCATTGGCGCCGAGTTCGAGGATCACCGCCTCGGTGTCGGGCGGCACCGACCAGTCGAGCCGGCCGAGCCCGCCGGATGCGGTGTCGCCCGACACCCCGGCATTGACCATATCGGTCGCAATCCCCTTGGCTTTCAGCGCCTGCTGCAGCCGGGTCGGGAACGCCGCCTCGGCGGGCAGGCCGTAGCCGGCGCTCAGCGAATCGCCCAGCACCACGATTTTGATCGGCTTGGTGGCGAGGGCGGCGGTTTCGGCGCTCGCCGGAGCGCTCATCGCCAGCGCCGCGACGCAAAGCGCCAGCAGCCACGCAATCGTGCGCGTCGGCCTCTCGACCGCGGCCGAGGAATTGCCATATGGGGAAAGCATGGACAGTCTCATCGAAACCTCATCCTTGGCCGGCACCGCGCCGGACACCATTTCCATCACGGACGTCAACCTGTCGCTCGGGTCGGGCGCCGCGCGGGTGCATATCCTCAAGGATATCAGCCTCAAGGTCGCATCCGGCGAAGCGATCGGGCTGATCGGTCCGTCGGGATCCGGCAAATCCACCCTATTGATGGTGATGGCCGGGCTGGAGCGCCCCGACAGCGGTGAGGTGGTGCTCAATGGTACCGCTTTCAATGCCCTCGACGAGGACGCGCTGGCCCGGTTCCGCGGCCGCCATGTAGGCATCGTGTTCCAGTCGTTCCACCTGATCCCGACCATGACGGCGCTGGAGAATGTCGCGGTGCCGCTGGAACTGGCCGGCAATCCGGATGCTTCGGCGCGCGCCGCGCAGGAATTGACCTCGGTGGGTCTCGGCGAACGGCTGCATCATTATCCGACACAATTGTCCGGCGGCGAGCAGCAGCGCGTCGCGCTGGCCCGGGCGCTGGCGCCGGATCCGGCGATCCTGGTGGCGGACGAGCCGACCGGCAATCTCGACGAGACCACCGGCCGCCAGATCGTCGATCTGCTGTTCACTAAACATGCCGAACGCGGCATGACCCTGGTGCTGGTGACCCACGACACCTCGCTGGCGCAGCGCTGCGACCGTGTGGTGCGGCTGCGCTCCGGGCGGATCGACACCATGGCCGCCGGGCAAGCCCGCGCGCAGACGGCCTGAACGATGGCCGTCCTGTCCGAGCCGCGCCCCGGCCGCCTGTCGTTTCTGCCACTGCGTTATGCCCTGCGCGAGATGCGCGGCGGATTGCGCGGCTTCTATGTGTTCGTCGCCTGTATTGCGCTGGGCGTGATGGCGATCGCGGGCGTCGGCTCGGTCGCCGCCAGCCTGAGCGCCGGTCTGGCCAGCGAGGGCCGCACGCTGCTCGGCGGCGACGTGGCGTTTTCGCTGATCCAGCGCGAGGCCAAGCCCGAGGAAGTCGCGTTCCTGCGCGCGCGGGGGACCGTCTCGGTGGCCGCCACCATGCGCGGCATGGCGCGGACCACGGACGGTCGGCTGGCGCTGGTCGAGATCAAGGCGGTGGACGACGCCTATCCGATGCTCGGCAAATTGACGCTGGCGCCCGACATGTCGCCCAAGGATCTGCTGGCGGAAAAGGATGGCGTGTTCGGCGCTGCCGCCGATGCCGCGCTGCTGGCCCGGCTCGACCTCAACGTCGGCGATCGCGTCAGCGTCGGCAGCGCCAATTTCGCGATTCGTAGCGTGGTCGGCGCCGAGCCCGACAAGCTCGCCGGCAATGTCGGCTTCGGGCCGCGATTCCTGATCAGCGAACAGGCGCTGCGCGCCACCCAATTGCTGCAGCCCGGCAGCCTGGTGCGCTGGATCTACCGGGTGCGGCTGCCCGACGCCAGCGACAAGGCCGCCGACGCGCTGGCGGATGCGGCGCGCGCGACGCTGCCGCAGGCCGGATGGGAAATCCGCACCCGCGGCAATGCCTCGCCGCAGCTGGAGCGGACCATCACCCGTTTCACCCAGTTTCTGACTCTGGTCGGCCTCGCCGCGCTGCTGGTCGGCGGCGTCGGCGTCGCCAATGCGGTGAAGAGCCATATCGACCGCCGCCGCGACGTCATCGCCACCTTCAAGGCGCTGGGCGCCACCGGCCGCGACGTGTTTTCGATCTATCTGACCCAGGTGATCGTGCTGGCGGCGATCGGCTCCCTGATCGGCCTGGCGCTCGGCGCCGCGCTGCCATTCGGCATTGTCGGGCTGTTCGGCAAATTGCTGCCGCTGCCGGTGGTCGCGGCGCTGCATCCGGACGAATTGGCGCTGGGGCTGCTGTATGGCTTGTTGACCGCGCTGGCATTCGGGCTATGGCCGCTGGCGCAGGTCCATGACGTGCCGGTGGCGGCGCTGTTTCGCGAGGCGGTGATCAGCGAGCGGCACCGGCCAAGGCTGCGTTATCTGATCTGGATGGGCGCGGTGATCGTACTGCTGCTCGCGGTGGTGATCGTGCTGGCCTATGACAAGCGGGTCGCGGCGGCCTTCGTGGTCTGCGCGATCGTGGTGTTCGGGCTGCTGCGCGGCGTCGCCGCCGGGCTGATGGCACTGGCGCGGCGGTTGCCGCGCTCCAACATCACCATGCTGCGGCTGGCGATCGCCAATATCCACCGGCCCGGCGCGCTGACGCCGTCGGTGGTGATGTCGCTCGGCCTTGGCCTGGCGGTGCTGGTCACCATCACCCAGATCGACGGCAATCTGCGCCGGCAATTCATGGCGGCGCTGCCCGCCAAGGCGCCGTCATTCTTCTTCATCGATATTCCCGCCACCGAGGCCGACCGCTTCGCCGCCTTCTTGCAGCAGCAGGCGCCGCAATCCAGCGTCGAGGACGTGCCGATGCTGCGCGGCCGGATCGTCGCCGCCCGTGGCGTCAAGGCCGAGAATCTGAAGCCGTCGACCGACGCCGAATGGGTTCTGCAAAGCGACCGTGGCCTGACCTATGCCAAGGACGTGCCGCGCGGTTCCAAAGTGGTCGAGGGCCAATGGTGGGCGCCTGACTATAACGGCCCGCCGCTGGTGTCGTTCGAAAAGAAGCTCGCCGACGGGCTCGGCCTGAAGATCGGCGACGAGGTGGTGGTCAATGTGCTCGGCCGCGACATCTCCGCCACCATCAGCAATCTGCGCAGCGTCGACTGGCAGAGCCTAGGCATCAATTTCGTGCTGGTGTTCTCGCCCAATGCGTTCGCCGGCGCGCCGCATACCCATATCGCCACCTTGACCGAAAAGGGCGGCACCGCGGCGGGCGACGGCGCCCTGATCAAGGCGGTGGCCGATGCGTTTCCGATGGTGACCAGCGTGCGGGTCCGCGAGGCGCTGGAAACCGTCGGCAAGGTGGTGACCAATCTGGTGCTGGCGGTGCGCGGCGCCAGCGCGGTGACGCTGATCTCGGCGATCCTGGTGCTGGGCGGCGCGCTAGCAGCCGGGCACCGCCACCGGGTCTATGACGCGGTCATTCTGAAGACGCTCGGCGCCACACGGGCGCGCCTGCTCGGCGCCTATGCGTTGGAATATGCGATGATCGGGGCGGCCACCGCGCTGTTCGGGGTGGTCGCAGGGTCGGTCGCGGCGTGGCTGATCGTCACACGGCTGATGACGCTGAGCTTCATATGGCAGGCCGGCAGCGCCGCCGTGGTGGTGGTGGCGGCGTTGGTCGTCACCGTCGGTCTCGGTCTGCTCGGAACGCTGGTGGCGCTGAACCAGAAACCGGCCTCCGTGCTACGGAATTTGTGAAAATGCCGCGCGTCACCCGGGCCGATCCGATCCTGCCCGAACGGGTGCAAGCGGCCTGGTTTGGCCGTCCGCCAGCAGCGTGCCGGCGCCACGCCACGATGCGATTATCTTTACCCTATGGCGCGGAGCGACATTCAGCCGCGCATTAAAGCTTGCATGGAATGTGTTAGTTTCCCACATACCAGATGGGTCGGACACCGGCTGCATGGCGATAAATTCATAACAGTCATGCTTCGGTGTCCGGGATAGAATTCAAACTGGCCGCGCCCACCCTTTGCGTTTGGCCAGGCAACCACGGGATTTCGACCATGTCGGACTTCGACCGCAACTATGCTTCTCCTTTCGGCCGGGCGGCCGGGCGCGTTGACGCCGCGGCTGTCGATGCCGGTCTGCGCGCCTATATGCTGCGCATCTACAATTACATGTCGATCGGCCTGGCCATCACCGGCGCGGCCGCTCTCGGCGTCTATATGTTCGCGGTGACCAAGGATGCCTCGCAGGCGGCGCAGGCCGCCAACGGTGCCGCGCTGGCGCTGGCGCGCGGGCAATATCTGACCTCATTCGGCGTTGCCATTTTCGTGAGCCCGCTGAAGTGGGTGTTCATGCTGGCGCCGCTGGCGATGGTGTTCGTGATTTCCTTCGGCATCAACCGGCTGAAGCCCTCGACGGCGCAAATGCTGTTCTGGGCGTTTTCGGCGCTGATGGGCATCTCGCTGTCGTCGATCTTCCTGGTGTATACCCACACCTCGATCGTGCGGGTGTTCTTCATCACCGCGGCCTCGTTCGGCGCGCTGAGCCTCTATGGCTACACCACCAAGCGTGACATGACCGGAATGGGCTCGTTCCTGATCATGGGCCTGTTCGGCATCATCATCGCCAGCGTGGTGAACATCTTCGTCGCCTCCTCGATGCTGCAGTTCATCGTCTCGGTGGTCGGCGTGCTGGTGTTCGCGGGTCTGACCGCCTGGGACACCCAGCGCCTGAAGAACGACTACATCTACGGCTATGCCTCGCAGGGCGGCGACGTCGCCGAGCGCGCGGCCATCACCGGCGCGCTGTCGCTGTATTTGAACTTCATCAACCTGTTCACGCTGCTGCTGCAGCTGCTGGGCCAGCGAGAATAACGGGCTTCGCCCGAACCGATCGAATACAAGGCCCCGGCCTCGCGGCCGGGGCTTTTCTTTTGCGTTCGACAAAAATAATCTGCGGCCATGTCCGGTGCCGTGTCCCATCCCATGTTCGACGTTGAAATCAGACCCGCCGTCGCCGCCGATCTGGCGGCCATCACGGCGATCTATGAGCAGGCCGTCCGGTTCGGCACCGCGACCTTTGAGCTGACGCCGCCGGATCTGGCCGAAATGACCCGGCGATTCGAAGCGCTGCGCGATGGCGGATTTCCCTATCTGGTGGCGGTGCGGCAGGGAAGCATCGCCGGCTATGCCTATGCGGGGCCGCATCGGCCGCGGCCGGCCTATCGCTTCACGGTGGAGAATTCGATCTATCTCGACCCCGCCGCGCATCGCCGCGGGTTCGGCACCAGACTGCTGCGCGAATTGATGACGCAATGCGAGGCGCGCGGCCATCGCCAGATGATCGCGGTGATCGGCGATTCCGACAATGCCGGTTCGATCGGGCTGCACGCCCGGCTCGGCTTTGAGATGATCGGCACCAATCCGAATGTCGGGTTCAAGTTCGGTCGCTGGCTCGACACCGTGATGATGCAGCGCGCGCTGGGCGAGGGCGGCGCCACACTGCCCGACGCCTGATTAAAGCTATTCGCGGCGGCTCTGTCGTCCAGCCTTTGATGTGATGAGATCGATAGCTACGCCGCGACGGCCTTTTCACCTCTCCCATAGGGAGAGGTCGGATTGCGAAGCAATCCGGGTGAGGGGTTGGGACTGACGAGAGGTTGCAACCCCTCACCCCAACCCTCTCCCATGGGAGAGGGGGCACGCTGCCCGTGCGGTCACGGATCGAATATAGCCGCTCTGAATTCTTGTTTTGACGCGTTTCTTCACGCGAACCGGTACCCACTTCGCTCGAAAACGCTCTACACCACCGCCAGCTTGCGATCGATCGCCAGCAGCACCCGCTCCAGCTCGTGGCCGCGGCGCAGGATCTGGCCGCCCGCCGAAATCACGCTATAGGCGCCCTGTTTACGGGCCAGCCGGGGGTCTTTCTCGATCCGGTAGATCGGCACTTCCGAGGCGCGGCGAAATACCGAGAACACCGCGCGATCTTTGAGAAAGTCGATTGCATAATCGCGCCATTCGCCGGCCGCGACCATCCGCCCGTAGAGATTGAGAATGCGATTGAGCTCCACGCGATTGAACGTCACCACGGCCTGCTGTGGTGTGGCGACGGCGCCGCGCTCAGTCGCGCGAATCTCGCTTGGGTCAGTCCCCTCCGACATCGAACTCATCCCGGACTCCTGTCATTGCCCTGACATGATCGCCCCGACCGCGCCGCGCCGCAAGGGGCCGGGACCAACCGAATCCACGCGGAATCGGCAGCAACGCGCGGTCACCGGGCTCTCACAGCATCGTTAGAGCAATCTTATTACCGCCCGAATTTCGCCAATCGCCCGCCCTTTGGAATTGGCACAACACAATCACTGCGATGGCCCGGTCCTTTCGGTCCTGGATTCCTCAGCCCCCAGCCCCCCGGGATTGTCTGGATCGGGTCCATCGCATAGTTAATCCCCGGACTGGGCCAACGCGAGTTGGCCCTTTTCCGTTTGGGGTCTGCTTTATCGTCACCGGCGCAGCCGGACGACGACGGACGGCGGTGCCGCCGCGGCCGGACCCATCATCCAAGATCGAGGGAAATCAGTGCAGTGTCGCGAAGGCGGCGCCAAGCATTGCGCCCGGTCGGTCACGATCGCCGTCCTGCAGATACACCACCGCGGCGTCGACGCCGTCGCCGGTGATGTTCTCCAGCGGCACGGTCCAGCTACGCGAGGTGCCGTTCCAGTCGCCGACCTTCAGCAGATTCCGGACCACGTTGTGGTAGACGACCTGCTTGCCGCGATTCTCGCCGCGCCCGATCGAGATCGGGACCTCTTTGGAGATGGCGCCGATCCAAACCTCGCCATGGCTTGCGGCATCGCCCGGATGCGCCGCCGGCACCGAGACATCGATCTGCTTGCCGTCGAGCTTCATCATGACGCGGACCGACATTACGCCCGCGGTCGCCTCCGTCGTCTTGATCGCGTTGTTGATATCGGCGCGGTCGCTTCCGAGAACGTGAACCGAACCGTTGACGACCATCTGCGGCGTGTAGACGTCGCGATCACCGCGGACCTGGGAATAAGCCTTCTGGCGGGCGCTGAAGCGCGAATCCGCCAGCGTGTCCTTCCAGCCGAGATAGTCCCAATAGTCGATCGGCATGCTCAGCGCGATCACCGATGGGTCCTTTGCCAGCTCGCCGACGATCTTGTCGGCGGGCGGACAGGACGAGCAGCCTTGCGAGGTGAACAGCTCCACCACCGCGCGCGGATCGGCGCTGGCGGGACGGACCATCATGGCGATCGCGCACAGGCTGAGCGCGCCAGACCATCGTGAGAATCCGTTGAAAATGATCATGCTACCAAGCCACACCAACGCCCGGCCATCGGCCGGAACGCCGTCGATTGGGGGAGCCTTCGACAACCAGAAGGCGGCTCTTGAATAAGCCGCCTTCCGATCACCTGCCACTCACTTCGCAGTGAGGCAATCCGCCTTGAAATACCCCTGGCGAGGGTCAGGCCGCGAGCCGGCGCAGCACGTAGTGCAGGATGCCGCCATTGCGGTAATATTCCAGCTCGTCGAGCGTATCGATCCGGCACAGCAGCGAGACCTGACGCTTCTTGCCGTTGCCCGATACGATCTCGGCGGTCAGTTGCTGGCGTGGCTTTAGATCGCCCTGCAAGCCACGGATCGAGACCGTCTCGTCGCCCTTCAGCCCGATCGATGTCCATGAGTCGCCGTCCGCAAAGGTCAGCGGCAACACGCCCATGCCGACCAGATTGGAGCGATGGATGCGCTCGAAGCTCTCGCAGATCACGGCGCGAACGCCGAGCAGCCGCGTGCCCTTGGCGGCCCAGTCGCGCGACGATCCGTTGCCGTATTCGGCGCCGGCGAACACGACGAGCGGCACCTGCTCGGCCTGATACTTCATCGCGGCGTCATAGATCGACATCGCTTCGCCGTCGGGCCAGTGCTTGGTCAGTCCGCCTTCCGGAATATTGCCGTCGGCGCCTTTCATCATGAAGTTCTTGATCCGGATGTTGGCGAAGGTGCCGCGCATCATGATCTCGTGATTGCCGCGCCGCGTGCCGTACTGATTGAAGTCGGCGGGTCGGACCTGATGCTCGGACAGATATTTGCCGGCCGGCGAGGTCAGCTTGATCGAGCCGGCGGGCGAGATGTGATCGGTGGTGATCTTGTCGCCGAACATCGCCAGGATCCGCGCGTCGACGACGTCGACGATCGGCTCCGGCTCCATCTTCATGCCTTCGAAATAGGGCGGGTTCTGCACATAGGTGGAGCTCATGTTCCACTTGTAGGTCTCGGAGTCGACGGTCTTGATCTTGCGCCAGTTGGTGTCGCCCTTGAACACGTCGGCATATTTCTTCTTGAAGATCGCCGCGGTGACGAACTTCTTCATGAAGGCGTTGATCTCCTTGGTGGTCGGCCAGATGTCCTTGAGATAGACCGGCTGGCCATCCTTGCCGGTGCCGATCGGATCGACATTGAGGTTCTTGGTCACCGAGCCGGCCAGCGCATAGGCCACCACCAAAGGCGGCGAGGCCAGGTAATTGGCCTGCACGTCGGGCGACACCCGGCCTTCGAAATTGCGGTTACCCGACAGCACCGCGGCGGCGATGATGCCGTTGTCGTTGATCGACTTGGAAATGTCTTCCGGCAGCGGACCGGAATTGCCGATGCAGGTGGTGCAGCCGAACCCGACCAGGTTGAAGCCGACCTTGTCGAGGTCCTTCTGCAGCCCGGAATTGGCGAGATATTCCGCAACCACCTGGCTGCCCGGCGCCAGCGAGGTCTTCACCCAGGGCGCGGCCTTGAGGCCCTTGGCGGCGGCGTTGCGGGCGAGCAGCCCGGCGCCGATCAGCACGCTCGGATTCGAAGTATTGGTGCAGGAGGTGATCGCGGCGATCACCACGTCGCCATGGCCGAGATCGAAATTGCGGTTCTGGACCGCAAACCGCGCCATGTGGTCGGTGGCCTTCTTGTATTCGCTGGTCATCGCCGCGGCGAAGCCTTCGGCGACCGCCGGCAGCGCGACGCGGCCCTCAGGGCGCTTCGGTCCGGCCAATGACGGCACGACGTCGCCGAGATCGAGCGTCAGCGTCGCGGTGAACACCGGGTCGGGCGATTTCGCGGTGCGGAACATGCCCTGGGCCTTGGCGTATTTCTCCACCAGCGCGACGCGCGACGGCGCGCGGCCGGAGGTCTTCAGATAGCTCAGGGTTTCGGCATCGACCGGGAAGAAGCCGCAGGTGGCGCCATATTCCGGCGCCATATTGCCGATGGTGGATTTGTCGGCGACCGACAGATAATCGAGGCCAGGGCCGTAGAATTCGACGAATTTGCCGACCACGCCCTGCTTGCGCAGCATCTGGGTCACCGTCAGCACCAGATCGGTGGCGGTGACGCCTTCCTTCAGCGCGCCCTTCAGCTTGAAGCCGATCACTTCGGGCAGCAGCATCGACAGAGGCTGGCCGAGCATCGCGGCCTCGGCCTCGATGCCGCCGACGCCCCAGCCCAGCACGGCCAGGCCGTTGACCATGGTGGTGTGCGAATCAGTGCCGACCAGGGTGTCGGGATAGGCCACCTCGAAGGTGCCCTTCTTCTTGCCGACGGTCATCTTCTCCTTGCGGGTCCAGACCGTCTGGGCGAGGTATTCGAGATTGACCTGATGGCAGATGCCGGTGCCGGGCGGCACCACGGCGAAATTCGAAAACGCCTTCTGGCCCCATTTCAGGAATTCATAGCGCTCCTGGTTCTGCTTGTATTCCTCGACCACGTTCTTGCCGAACGCCTTGTTGTCGCCGAAGAAATTCACGATCACCGAATGGTCGATGACGAGATCGACCGGCACCAGCGGGTTGATCTTCTCGGCGTCGCCGCCGAGCGCCTGCATCGCATTGCGCATCGCCGCCAGATCGACCACCGCCGGCACGCCGGTGAAGTCCTGCATCAGCACCCGCGCCGGGCGGAATGCGATTTCATGCTGTAGCGCGCGCTTCTTCAGCCATTTCGCCACCGCGACGATGTCGGCCTTCTTGACGGTACGGTCGTCCTCGTTGCGCAGCAGGTTTTCCAGCAGCACCTTCATCGAATAGGGCAGTTTGGAAATGCCCGTCAGGCCGTTCTTCTCGGCGGCGGGCAGGCTGTAATAAATATAGGATTTGGCGCCGACCTTGAGGGTCTTGCGGCATTTGAAACTGTCGAGGGAGGTCATGTGAGGCGGTCCCGATTTTCGTTCTTCAGGTGGCGAATGGGTATCAAGGCGCCTCGGAGGGGCAAGCCTATTGGCTTGCAGGCGCTGACTGTGTGCTGCATCAAGTCTCGGCTTATAGAATCTTTCCAGACGCGCCGCCAGATCGACAATCATGCGCAGCAATGCAGATTGACCGATCGCGGCGGCCTAGTCGGACCGGGGAATGCGCAAAGATGCGGCTGTCGGGGCGTGGGCTCAGATGTGTACGGGGCGGCCGCGAGGTCTTCGCCGGTCTCGATTTCGACGCCGTCGGCGGCGAGGCGGTGGCCGTGGTTGGCCATAACGGCGCCGGCAAGACCACCTTGCTGCGCCTGATCGCGGGTCTGCTGGCGCGGGCCGACGGGGTGATCGAGCTGTCGGGCGGCGACGCCGAGCTGCCGGTGCCCGAGCAGGCGCATTATCTCGGCCATCGCGACGCGCTGAAGCCGTCGCTGAGCGTCGTCGAAAACCTGACATTCTGGCGCGACTTTCTCGGCGGCGAGCCGGCCGATCCGCAGGCCAGCCTGGCGGCGGTCGGCCTGTCCCACACCGCGCATCTGCCGGCGGCCTATCTGTCGGCCGGGCAGCGCCGACGGTTGTCGGTGGCGCGATTGCTGGCGGTACGACGGCCGATCTGGCTGCTCGATGAGCCGACCTCGGCGCTCGATACCGCCGGACAGCAGATGTTCGCCGGGTTGATGACCGACCATCTCGCCCGCGACGGCCTGATCATCGCCGCCACCCACACCCCGCTCGGCATCGCCGCGCGCGAATTGCGGATCGGGGCGGTGGCATGATGATTCGGACTAGCCTCGAGCGCGGTGCCCGCGGCACCCCCACCCCCGACCCCTCCCCGCAAGGGGGAGGGGCGCGCGCAGTGCTCGGGGAGGATTTGTTCTTTACAGCCGATCGAAACACGAGCGCTTTCAAGTTCCGCAAATCATCCGCGGCCTCTCTGCTCCCCTCCCCCTCGCGGGGAGGGGTCGGGGGTGGGGGGCCACGGGCATTGCGCTCACGGGTGGCGGTATGACCGCGCTCACAGCCATCATTCGCCGCGACGTCAGGATCGCGCTGCGGGTCGGCGGCGGCGCGCTGATCGGGGTGCTGTTCTTTCTCACCGTGGTGGTGCTGATGCCGTTCGCGATCGGGCCGGATCTGAAGCTGCTGGCGCGGATCGGACCGGCGATCCTGTGGCTCGGCGCGCTGCTCGCCAGCCTGTTGACGCTGGACCGGCTGTTCATGGCCGATGCCGAGGACGGCTCGCTCGATCTGCTCGTGATGAGCCGGACCCCGCTGGAACTGGCCTGCGCCGCCAAGGCGCTTGCGCATTGGCTGGCGGCGGGCGTGCCGCTGATCGTCGCTACCCCGGTCCTCGGCCTGTTGCTCAATCTCGACGGCTCGGCGTCGCTGGCGGTGATGCTGACGCTGCTGGCCGGAACACCGGCGCTGACTTTTACCGGCATGATCGGCGCGGCGCTGGCGGTGACGATGCATCGCGGCGGGCTGCTGCTGGCGGTTTTGGTGCTGCCTTTGGCTATACCGGTGCTGATTTTCGGCGTCGCGGCGTCGCAGGCGGCGATTTCAGGTCCGGTTTCGTTCGGCACGCCGTTTTCGATCCTGTGCGCGCTGTCGCTGGCCAGCATGGTGATCGGACCATTTGCCGCGGCCGCCAGCCTGCGTCAGGGGATGGATTAGGTGCCGGGTTTAATCTCGATCAACTCTCGCGGAGCCAAGCTGAAGCAAGTATCGGCGGATTGCCTGCGGCCGCCGCTGCCATTATCAGGAACGCCATGACATCAGGAACGCCATGAATCTGACCGATCTTGCCAATCCGACCAAGTTCCTGACCCTGACCGGGCGGATTCTGCCGTGGCTGGCCGGACTCACCGCCTGTCTGCTGGCGGTTGGCCTCGTTCAATCGGCGCTGGCGCCGGATGATTATCAGCAGGGCGCCACCGTCAAGATCATGTTCATTCACGTTCCCAATGCCTGGCTGGCGATGTTCGTCTGGGGGGTGATGAGCCTCGCCGCGCTCGGCACCCTGGTCTGGCGGCATCCTTTGGCCGACGTCGCCGCCAAGACCGCGGCGCCGATCGGCGCGGCCTTCACCTTCCTGGCGCTGCTCACCGGCTCGCTGTGGGGCCGGCCGATGTGGGGCACCTATTGGGAATGGGACGCCCGGTTGACCTCGATGCTGATCCTGTTCCTGATGTATCTCGGCCTGATCGCGCTGTGGCGCGCGGTCGAGGACCCCTCGCGCGCCGCCCGCGCCGCTGCGATCCTGACCCTGGTCGGCGCCCTCAATCTGCCGGTGATCAAATTTTCGGTCGATTGGTGGAATACGCTGCACCAGCCGGCCTCGGTGATGCGGATCGGCGGCTCGACGCTGGACAAGGCGTTCCTGATCCCGCTGCTGGTGATGGCGGTCGCGTTTTCGCTGCTGTTCGTGACGCTGCATCTGGCGGCGATGCGCAATGAAATCCTGCGCCGCCGCATCCGCACCCTGCAGATGCTGCAGGCCAGCCGCCCCGAGGCGGCGTGATGGCGCTCGGTCCCTATGCGGCGTTCATCGTGTGGTCCTATCTGGCCGTGGCCATCGTGGTGGCGATGCTGATCGGCTGGGTCTGGTTCGATTATCGACGCCAGAAAGCCCGGTTGCACGCCCTCGACGCCGCCGGCGCGCTCCGGCGCTCCGGCAAACGCGCAACGGATATCTCATGAGCGATCAGACCCAATCGAGCCGCCGCTCCTGGCTGGTGGCGCTGCCGCTGTTCATCTTCACCGCGCTGGCGGCGATGTTCTATTTCGGCCTCGGCGCCGGCGACCATTCGCGGATTCCCTCCGCGCTGATCGGGCGCCCGGCGCCGCAGACGACATTGCCGGCGCTCGAGGGCCTCAACCGTGACGGCGTCCAGGTCCCGGGTCTCGACCCGGCGCTGTTCAAGGGCAAGGTCAGCGTCGTCAATGTCTGGGCGTCATGGTGTGTGCCGTGTCACGACGAGGCGCCGCTGCTGATGGCGCTCAGCGAGGACAAGCGCGTTCAGCTGGTCGGTATCAACTACAAGGACAAGCCCGACAACGCCCGGCGTTTCCTCGGCCGCTACGGCAATCCCTTCGCGGTGGTGGGGACCGATGATAATGGCCGCGGCTCGATCGAATGGGGCGTCTATGGGGTGCCGGAAACCTTCGTCGTCGGCCGCGACGGCGCCATCGCCTACAAGCTGGTCGGGCCGGTGACGCCGGAAAATATCGATACGGTACTCAAGGCCGAAATCGCCAAGGCGCTGGCGGCCGGCAATCAGGCCGCCGCCACGCCCGCGAAATAATTTTCGGCTTTTATCTGCCGTTCATTTCGCGGCCATGGCGCCGCCATGAATCCCCAGCTAGCTCCACGGCGTGACTAACAACGTCCCTGGAGGACCTCACCGATGCGTCATTTCAAGCTTGCTTCGCTTTCCGCCGCGGCCCTCGCGCTGGGCCTGCTCGCCGCCCAGCCGACGATGGCGCAGTCGCCGCAGCCGGCCACATCCGAGAAAATGGCTCCGAGCCCCAAAGCCGCGCCCAAGGCCGCACCCAAGGCCGCCAAGATGGCGCCGAAGGCCGAACTGCTCGACATCAATTCGGCGAGCGCCGACGAGCTCGCCGCGCTGCCCGGAATCGGCAAGGCCTATTCGGCCGCGATCATCAAGGGCCGCCCCTATAAGGGCAAGGACGAGCTGGTGCAGAAGAAGATCGTGCCGCAGAAGACCTATAACGGCATCAAGGCCAAGATCATCGCCAAGCAAAGCTGAGCGATCGGACTACCTCAAAGTGCCCCGGATGCGGCGCGACGCGCCGCGTCCGGGATATGGTGCGCCGTCCAGTCCCTAATCCTTGGAGACGTCCCCGCGCTCGCTGTCGGGGGCTTCCAGCGTCGCCGGCTCCAGGTGATAGCGCTTGATCAGCGGCATCTGGGTGAAGGCGAACAGCATGGTCAGCGGCACCATGCCGAACACTTTGAAGGCGACCCAGAATTCGGTCGTCTGGGTGCGCCAGATCGATTCGTTGAGCACCGCCATGGCGAAGAACCACAGCGCCCAGCGCAGCGTCAGGATCTTCCAGCCGCGCGGCGTCAGGTTGAACATCTGGTCGAACATGATGGCGATGAAGGATTTGCCGAACAGCAATCCGCCGCCCAGCACCGCGCCGAACAGCGCATAGACGATGGTCGGCTTCATCTTGATGAAGGTCTCGTCGTGCAGCACCAGCGTCAGCGTGCCGAACACCAGCACCACGATGGCGGTGACGATCGTCATCATCGGCACATGCCGCGTCACCACATAGGACGCGATCATCGCCACCGTCACCGCGACCATGAAGGCGCCGGTGGCGGCGAACAGATGCCACTTCGAATTGACGAAGAAGAACACCAGCAGCGGCCCGAGCTCGGTGGCGAGCTTGAACAGCGGGTGCGGCTGCTTCTTTTCGAGCAGGCTGTCGGTCATGTCGTCTCCGTCCCCGCGATGGCCTGGGCGAAATCCCGCGCGGTGAACGGCGCCAGATCCTCGATCCCTTCGCCGACGCCGATGAAATGCACCGGCAATTTGTGTTTCTCCGCCAGCGCCACCAGAATGCCGCCGCGCGCGGTGCCGTCGAGCTTGGTCATCACCAGCCCGGTGACGCCCGCGGTGCGCGCAAAGGCCTCGACCTGCGACAGCGCGTTCTGGCCGACGGTGGCATCCAGCACCAGCAGCACCGCATGCGGCGCGCTGGCGTCGACCTTCTTGATGACGCGAACGACCTTTTCCAGCTCGTTCATCAATTCCTTGCGGTTCTGTAGCCGGCCGGCGGTGTCGATCAGCAGCACGTCGCGGCCGTCATCCTTCGCCGCGGTCAGCGCGTTGAATGCCAGGCTGGCGGAATCGGAGCCCTGCGCGCCGGCGATCACCGGCGAGCCCGAGCGTTCGCCCCAGATCTTGAGCTGCTCGATCGCGGCGGCGCGGAAGGTGTCGCCGGCGGCCAGCATCACCTTGCGGCCCTCGGCCGAGAATTTGGCCGACAATTTGCCGATCGTGGTGGTCTTGCCCGAGCCGTTGACCCCGACCATCAGGATCACGAAGGGTTTCTTGGTCGCGTCGATCACCAGCGGCTGCGCCACCTGGGACAGCACCTTCTCCACCTCGGAAGCGACGATCTCCTTGACGTCGCTGGCGGAAATCATCTTGTCGTAGCGCCCGTGGCCGACCGCGGCGGCAATCCGCGCCGACACGTCGGAGCCGAGATCGGCGCGCAGCAGCACGTCCTCGATCTCCTCGAGCATGGCCTTGTCGAGCTTGCGCTTGGAGACGAACTCGGCCAGCGCGGTGCCGATCGAGCTCGAGGTCCGCTTCAAGCCGCTGGACAGCCGGCGCCACCAGCTCGGCTTTTTGGTTTCAGTCGTGTCGTTCATGATCCGGCTGTGTTAGCGGTTTCGCGCCATGAGCGAAAGTCACCCTGAACGAACGGATATGGCGGAACTGACCGCCGACGAGATGCTGGCGCGGGTGCTGTACCGCGACGGGCTGATGCTGGTGATCGACAAGCCGGCCGGCCTGCCGGTGCATCGCGGCCCCAAGGGCGGCGCCAATCTGGAATCCTCGTTCGATTTCCTGCGTTACGGCCTGCCGCGGCCGCCGGTATTGGCCCACCGCCTGGACCGGGATACGTCCGGCTGCCTGGTGCTCGGCCGCCACCGCAAGGCCACCGCCTCGCTCGGCCTGTTGTTCAAACATGGCCGGATCTCCAAGACCTATTGGGCGGTGGTCCAGGGCGGTCCGGCCGAGGATCAAGGCACCATCGATCTGCCGCTCGGCCGACTCAACGCCGAACGCGGCTGGTGGCAGAAGGTCGATCCCGAAGGCCAGAAGGCGGTGACCAATTGGACCGTGCTGGGGCGATCTTTCGTCCCCCCTCCCCCTGGCGGGGAGGGGTTGGGGGTGGGGGGCCAAAACGGAAGCCTGACTTTGGATCCCCCTGCGGAGGAGGGAGCAGGCAGGCTCACCTGGATGGCGCTGGAGCCGGTGACCGGCCGCACCCATCAATTGCGGGTGCATTGCGCGGCGATGGGCTGGCCGATCTTCGGCGACAACATTTATGGCAATGGCCCGCGCTTCGGCGACCCGACGCTGCATCTGCACGCCCGCGAGATCGTGATCCCGCTGTCGCGCAACAAGCCGCCGGTGGTGGTCACGGCGCCGGTTCCGGCGCATCTTCAGCAGCGGATGATGGAATGCGGATGGACCGGAGACAGCGCGGAGGCGACCTGATGCGTCGAGTGATCGCATTGAAAAGTGTGATGATTTTGGCTTTGACCGGATCGCTGACGGCGGCCGCGATCGCGCAACACCAGGGCCACATGCAGCACCACGACCACGGCGGAATGGCGCAGAGCGACAGCCGCGAACTGGTGCAGATGCCGGACGCGATCGTGCGGCCGATGCTGTCCAATATGCGCAACCATCTGGCGGCGCTGCAGGAAATTCAAAGCGCAATGGCGCAGGACAAATTCGATGACGCGGCCAGCATCGCCGAATCCCGCCTCGGGATGTCGTCGCTGGGTCTGCACGGCGCCCACGACATTGCGCCGTTGATGCCGGCCGGGATGCAGCAGGCCGGAACCGAGATGCACCGTGCCGCCAGCCGCTTCGCCATCGCGGTCAAGGATGCGGGCGTCAGCGGCGACAACAAGCCGGCGCTCGCGGCCTTGGCAGCGGTGACCGCGCAATGCGTCGCATGCCACACCGGCTATCGGATCAGGTGATCTGGCCCGGGTGATTTGGTCTTGGCCGCTCAGACCGTCAGCCTGGCGCCGTCGTGCCCGGCCATCGTCAGCCTGCGCACCACGCCGGGCTTGTCTCCGGCAATCGCCACCGGGATGAAATGATCGGTGCGGCCCTGGGTGGGGCTCTCGATCAGCACCGTCCGGGTCTGGCCGATCTCGGCATCGAGCCGCCGCCGCAGCGCGGCCTCGCCGGCCTCGCGCAGCCGCCGGGCGCGCTCCTTGATGACGTTGCCGTTGACCTGCGGCATCCGCGCCGCCGGCGTGCCGGGCCGCGGCGAATAGGGAAACACATGCAGGAAGGTCAGGTCGCATTCCGCGACCAGATCGAGCGAGCGCGCAAACATCGCCTCGGTCTCGGTCGGAAATCCGGCGATGATGTCGGCGCCGAAAGCGATGTCGGGCCGCAGCCGGCGCAGCTGCGCGCAGAAATCGATCGCGTGCTGGCGGCTGTGGCGCCGCTTCATGCGCTTCAGGATCATGTCGTCGCCGGATTGCAACGACAGATGCAGATGCGGCATCAAGCGCGCGTCAGTGGCGATCAGGTCGATCAGGTCGCGGTCGGCCTCGATCGAATCGATCGACGAAATCCGCAGCCGCTTCAAGTCCGGCACATGGCGCAGGATCTGCCGGGTCAACGCGCCGAGCCTAGGCGCGCCGGGCAGGTCGGCGCCGTAGCTGGTGAGATCGACGCCGGTCAGCACGATCTCGGCATGGCCGCGTTCGGTCAGCGCCCGGACCTGATCGACCACCGCGCCCATCGGCACCGAGCGCGAATTGCCGCGGCCGAACGGGATGATGCAGAAGGTGCAGCGATGGTCGCAGCCATTTTGCACCTGCACGAACACCCGCGGCAGCCCGCTCTGGAATCCGCCGACCAGATGCGGCGCCATCTCGCGGACCGCCATGATGTCGGTGACGGCGATCTTGTGGGTGTCGTCGGTAGCGAACGCTGTGCGCGCGGCGCGCCAGGCCGCGCCGCGCATCTTGTCGTCATTGCCGAGCACGCGGTCGACCTCGATCATGTCGGCGAACATTCCCGGCTGGGTCTGGGCGGCGCAGCCGGTGACCACGATCCGCGCGCCGGGGCGTTCGCGCTTCAGCCGGCGGATCGATTGCCGAGCCTGCGCCACCGCCTCATTGGTCACCGCACAGGAATTGATGACGATAGCGTCGTCGATCCCGGCGTCCTCGGCCTCGCGGCGAATCACTTCGGATTCAAACGCGTTGAGCCGGCAGCCGAAGGTGACGATGTCGACCGCCATCAGGCGCCGGTCTGGTCGTGCGCGGCCGCGAACAGCGCCGGGTCGAACTGGCCTTCATATTCGAGCGTCGCGGTGCCGGTCATCAGCACGTGATCGTCGCTCTGGCGCCACTCGATCGACAATTCGCCGCCCGGCAGGGTGATGCACACGGTGCGATTGGTCCGCCGCAGCCTGGCGGCGGCGACAGCGGTGGCGCAGGCCGCCGAGCCGCAGGCGCGGGTCAGGCCGACGCCGCGCTCCCAGGTCCGGATCGTGATGTGGTCGCGGTCGACGATATGGGCCAGCGTGATATTGGCGCGCTCGGGGAAGATCGGATGGTTTTCCAGCAGAGGCCCGAATCGGCCGAGATCATAGGCCTCGACATCGTCGACCCAGAACACGGCGTGCGGATTGCCCATGCTGACCACCGAGGGGGTGTGCAGGATCGGGGCGTCGATCGGGCCGATCTGCAACTCGATCGAGCGGGTGTCGCGAAATTCCTCCGCCAGCGGAATGTCCTGCCAGCCGAATTTCGGCGCGCCCATGTCGACGGTATAAAGCTCGGGCGACGGGCCCTGCCAGGCGTTGAGCAGCCCGGCCTTGGTCTCGAACGTCATCGCCGATTTGCCGGTCGCGGCGAACAGCTGCCGCGCCACGCAGCGCATGCCGTTGCCGCAGGCGCCGGCTTCGGAGCCGTCATTGTTGTAGATCCGGACAAAGGCGTCGGTGCCGGCCAGTCGCGGCGGCTGCAGCACCATCAGCTGGTCATAGGGCACCGCATCCGGCGCCGCCACGGCGCGGGCGTCGTCGGCGGTGACCGGCGCGGGATGGTCGCGCAGATCGACCACCACGATCTCGTTGCCGATGCCGTTCATCTTGCTGAAATGGCGGTTTGCCAGCGCGCTCATGAGCCTGTCCTTGCCGCCCTTATATGGCGAGGCGCCGGGCTTTGACCAGTACGGCAAATCTGTGTCGGCGGGACGCGACCGATAGCGCGGCACCTATCGCCGATCAGACAGGGGACGAATTCCAACCTCGCGTGTTAACGTGGTCGCGAAGGTTGCGTATGGGCAGGCGCCGCGGATCGCAACTGCCGATACGGCCATGGAGACACACGAAAATGACCCGCCCCCGTTTTGTTCGCCGCCTGTTGCTCGGGCTGCTCCCGGCGACCGCAATGTCGCTCGGCATCGTTGGCGCCTGGGCGCAGTCGCCGCCGCCAGCCAAGCCCCCGGCGGCGGATACGCCGGCCGCGCCTGCGCCGGAAGCCGCGCCCCCGGCGTCGTCGACCACCCCGCCGGCTGCGACCGACACTCCGGCGACCGATACACCGGCGATGCCACCGGCCGCGCCGCAGGCGCCGCCGGTGGCCGGTACGGCCACGCAACCCCCGGCGGAGACCGCAGACGCATTCGGCGAGGAAACCACGCTGCAGCCCAAGACCGTGGTGATTCTGAGCAACAAGGCCACCTGGGAAACCGCGTTCGAGACCCTGACCGATTCATTCAAGACGGTGAAGACGCTGCTCGACAAGCAGGGCATCAAAGCCGACGGCAATCCGATGATCGTCTACACCTCGACCGACGATGCCGGCTTCACCTTCCAGGCCGAGATCCCGGTGGCGCAGGAGCCCAAGAATCTCGGCAGCAATATGAGCATCGGCAAATCGCCCGACGGCAAGGCTTTGAAATTCGTCCACCGCGGCTCCTATGACAATATGGACAACACCTACGAGGCGATCACCAACTATCTTGACGACAAAAAGCTTGAAGCCAAGGATACTTTCTTCGAGGAATACCTCACCGATCCGCTCACGACCGCCGAGGACAAATTGGTGATCAATGTCTATGTGCCGCTGAAATGATGTCGTACCGCAAACTGATAGCCGTCGGGTTCGCCTCGGCGATGATGTTCGCCGCGCCGGCGCTGGCTGAGACCGCGTCGCCGCCCTCGATCTCGGTGATCGGCGAGGCCAGCGTCTCGGTGCCGCCGGATCTGGCGACCGTCGATGGCGGCGTCACCAGCGAAGGCAAGACCGCGCGCGAAGCCTCTGAGGCCAATAATGTCGCGATGGGCAAGGTGCTGCTGGCGCTGAAGAGCGCCGGCATCGACCCCAAGGACCTGCAGACCTCGCGGCTGTCGCTGCAGCCACAATATGTCAATCAGGTCCGGCCCGGGCCGAGCGTGCTCAGCGGTTACCGCGCTTCGAACCATGTCACCGTCAAGGTGCGCGACGTCGCCAGGGTCGCCAGCATGATCGACATCATGGTCGGCGCCGGCGCCAATGAAATCGGCGGCATCGACTTCATGGTCGAACAGGCCTCGAAGCTGCTCGACGAGGCCCGCGGCCAGGCGATCGCGGACGCAAGGCGCAAGGCCGAGATCTATGCCAGGGCCGCCGGCGTCGCGCTGGGGGCGCCGCTCAATATTGCGGAGGGTGGCTCGCCCGCCCCGCGCCCCTATCGCAAAATGGCCGCCGATCTGGCGGCCTCGGCGCCGGTGGCGCAGGGCGAGGAAACGCTCAGCGTTTCAATCAACGTCGTCTGGGCGATCAAGGCACCGTAACGGGACCTGGCGGCGGCCATCATGACCTCATCCTGAGAGTTTGACCGAAATAGAAACCAGTAACGTCAGGCTTCATTCGTCATTGCGAGCCGAGGCCGGCGCGTAGCGCCGTCCGAAAGCGAAGCAATCCGGGGGCGCCAAGCAGGACTGGATTGCTTCGTCGCAAGAGCTCCTCGCAATGACGGCCTTGAAGTCTTGTGTCTGTTGATCGCTTTTTGAGCCAGACTCTGAGGAGCGGCCCGCAGGGCCGTGTTTTGAGGGATGGTGGAAGCTTGTCCTCATGGTTCGAGACGGCGCTGCGCGTCTCCTCACCATGAGAACGGCCATCACCGTGAGGACGGCGTAAGCGCAACGGGCCGGCTCAGAGCTCCCAGACCTGTCCGGGCTGCAAGGCGACGAAGTGCTCGCGGGCGATGCCGGCCGCGTCGAGCGCGGTGTGCAGCGCCTGTTCGGGAGCGTCGATCGCCTCGTCGGTCAGCTGGAACGTGGCGTGATGGTGGGCCAGCGCCTGCTCGGCGCCGCAATCGGCCAGCGCCTTGACGGCGTCGGCGGGGTTCATGTGCTGGTCCTCCATGAACCAGCGCGGCTCATAGGCGCCGATCGGCAGGATCGCCAGCCGCAGCGGACCGTGGGTGTCGCCTACGCGGGTAAAGTGCTTGCCCTCGCCATAGCCGGAATCGCAGACGATGTAGATCTTGCCCGCCGGCGTTTCCAGCACGAAGCTCGCCCACAGCGCCTTGTTGCGGTCGAATACGCCGCGCGCGCTCCAGTGCCGCGTCGGCACCAGCGTGACCGCGACGCCGTCGCCGAGCACGACGCGGTCGTGCCAGTCGAAGGCCTCGGCGCGGATCGCCTTGTCGTGGGACGTCATGGTCAGATCATTGCCGAGCGGCGTGATGACGCGCGGCGCATGCGCGGCTGCGAGCCGTGACAGCGTTGCCAGATCGAGATGGTCGTAATGGCCGTGCGACACCAGCGCGACATCGATCTTGGGCAGTGCCTCGAAGGCGATGCCGGGCGCGCGAACCCGCTTGGGGCCGGCGAATGACAGCGGCGAGGCGCGCTCCGACCACACCGGATCGACCAGAATATTGAGCCCGGCGGTCTGGATCAGCCAGCTGACGTGACCGACAAAGCTCAGCCGCACCTTGTCACCGGTCACGGCGGGCGGCGGCAGATCGGTCTGAACCGCGACACGGTCGGGCCATTTTGCCGGCTTGCGGGACAGCGTCCAGCCCAGCACGTCGCCGAGTTTTTTCGGCGGCGCCCCGTCGGGATCGAAAAAGCGCGTGCCGTCGAAATGGTCCGAGACCGGACCGCGGTAGCTTGCCATGCGGGAAATCCAGAAGGTCGAGAGGCCGGCCGTGGCGGTCAGCCCAGCCAGCAAGGTCAGAACGCGGCGGCGGGAAATCAAGAGCCCGGCCCGATCACGACTCGCCGACCAGCGGCACGTTTTCGGCGGCAGCGGCGCGGATCAGGGCCCGATCGAACGTGGCCAACGCAATGTGTTCGCGCTTGGCGAGTTCGAGATAGGCGGCATCATAGAAACTGAGGCTGTGACGACGGGATAGATCCAGGACCGCGTCAGGCCCGGGATTGGGGGCTATCGTGATCGGCAGGTCGCGCAAAAAGGCAAGGAATTGTGCCGCTTGTGCGGATGTGCTGCGTCCCCTGCGTTCGCCCAGCACAAGCACGTTGTGCATCTCGAACCACCAGATTCCCGGAACAATCGCGCCATGCTCGTCGTCGTTCAGCATGGCCAGGACCTTGTCGCCCCAGATATTGCGCTCATCGGGGAAATACCAATTCGCCATGACGGACACGTCGATGACGAGCGGCATGATCATTCGCGCCCTTCATCTTTCCACGCGATGATGTCTTCGACCGCAACCGGCTTGTTCTGTTTGCGAAGCTCCAGAATTCCTTCGATCGCTCGACGCGATCTTGCCCGGCGCGCCTCATCGGCCCCGGCCGTCGTCTCCGCCAGGGGCGCCCCTTCGCGGCTGATCACCAGCGTCTCGCCGCGTTCGACCTCGTCGAGCAGTTCGGCGAGGTGGGCGCGGGCTTGCGACAGATTGACGTGTTTCATGGCGGTTTCACCCGATTGGCGACCCTGAATATAGCAGCTTTCGGCCGCGATCGGGAGGCTCTGGGAGCGGCCAAAGATTGACTTCCGGGCGGTTTGCCGTATTGATGGCCGCCAATTCTCGAAAAGTCTTCTTTTCGACCCGCCGCCCGGTCCTGGAGACCGGAGGTCAACGCCCGACAGCGCGATGCGCCCTCGGGCGCGATTTTGGTTTGTGCTGGCCGTTCGTCGAACGGCCGTTGTCTGGGTTTATGCCGATGTTCGACAATCTATCGGAAAAACTGGGTGGGATTCTCGACCGTTTGACGCGGCGCGGCTCACTGTCGGAGGCCGACGTCGATCTGGCGATGCGCGAGGTCCGCCGCGCGCTGCTGGAGGCCGACGTCGCGCTCGACGTGGTGCGCAGCTTCACCGAGCGGGTCCGCGAGCAGGCGATCGGCGCCACCGTGGTCAAGTCGGTGACGCCGGGCCAGATGGTGGTCAAGATCGTCCATGACGAGCTGATCGCCACGCTCGGCTCCGAAGGCCAGACCATCGATCTCAACACGGTGCCGCCGGTCGCGATCATGATGGTCGGCCTGCAGGGCTCCGGCAAGACCACCACCACCGCCAAGCTGGCGCGCCGGATGACCCAGCGCGACAAGCGTAAAGTTCTGATGGCCTCGCTCGACGTCTATCGTCCGGCGGCGATGGAACAGCTCGCGGTGCTCGGCCGCGATCTCGAAATCGACACGCTGCCGATCGTGCTCGGCCAGAAGCCGGCGCAAATCGCCCGCCGCGCCGTGGAAGCCGCCAAGCTCGGTGGCTACGACGTGCTGTTGCTCGACACCGCCGGCCGCACCACGCTCGACGACGAGATGATGGCGGAAGCCGCCGAGATCAAATCGGTCGCGCTGCCGCATGAAGTGCTGCTGGTCGCCGACAGTCTGACCGGCCAGGACGCGGTCAATCTGGCGCGCTCCTTCGACGAAAAGGTCGGGCTGACCGGCATCGTGCTGACCCGGGTCGACGGCGATGGCCGCGGCGGCGCCGCTCTGTCGATGCGCGCGGTCACCGGCAAGCCGATCAAGCTGATCGGCACCGGCGAAAAAACCGACGCGCTGGAAGATTTCCACCCCGACCGCATCGCCGGCCGGATTCTCGGCATGGGCGACGTGGTGTCGCTGGTCGAAAAGGCCGCCTCGCATCTCGATGCCGAGAAGGCCGCCGCCGTCGCCGAGAAGATGCGCAAGGGTCAGTTCGACCTCACCGACATGCGCGATCAATTGCAGCAGATGACCAAGATGGGCGGCATCGGCGGGCTGATGGGCATGATGCCCGGCATCGCCAAGATGAAGAACCAGCTCGCGGCCGCCAATCTCGACGACAAGATCCTCAAGCGTCAGATCGCGGTGATCGATTCGATGACCCGGCAGGAGCGCAAGCACCCCGACATTCTCAAGGCCAGCCGCAAGAAGCGGATCGCCGCGGGCGCCGGGCTGAAGGTCGAGGAAGTCAATAAGCTCTTGAAGATGCACCGCAATATGGCCGACATGATGAAGGCCGTGGGGCGCGGCAAGGGCGGCCCGATGGCCGGCCTGGCGCAGGCGATGGGCTTTGGCGGCGGCATGCCGACGCCCGAACAGATCAAGGCGATGTCGGAAAAGATGCCGGGCGGTCTGCCGCCGGGCGGCGGCCTGCCCGAATTGTCGAAAGACCTGCCGCCCAGCCTGCGCTCCGGCCTGCCCAATCTGCCGGGCCTCACCGGGCTCAGCGGCAAGCCGAAACTGCCCGGCCTCGGCGGCTTCCCCGGCTTCGGCAAGAAGAAATAATCGCGATCACTTCCCCACCTCATTCGAAACGTTCACCAGGAGAACTCAATGTCAGTCGTCATCCGCCTCGCGCGCGCAGGCACCAAGAAGCGTCCGGTCTATCACGTCGTCGTCGCCGATTCGCGCTTCCCCCGCGACGGTCGCTTCATCGAACGGCTCGGCCATTTCAATCCGCTGATGGCCAAGGACAATGAGTCCCGGCTGAAGCTCGACATGGACAAGGTCAAGGCCTGGCTCGCCAAGGGCGCGCAGCCCTCGGATCGCGTCGCCCGCTTCCTCGACGCCGCCGGCGTTGCCAAGCGCGCGCCGCGCAACAACCCGGAAAAGGCGGTGCCGCGCAAGGAGCGTAAGGCCGCCGCCGAAGCCGCCGCGAAGAAGTAAGAGCTGATCGTGCAACTCTCCTCATGCTTCGAGACGCACGGCTTACGCCGTGCTCCTCAGCATGAGGTGTTGGGCTTGCCGCCGCGGCATGGCGTCGGACCTAGCACCGCCGCAGACCCTCATCCTGAGGAGCGGCGTCTTCGCCGCGTCTCGAAGGATGAGTGCTGATGCCGGCCGACAAAATCTGCGTCGCCCGGATCGGCGCGCCGCATGGCGTGCGCGGCGCGGTGAAGCTATGGACCTTCACCGAGGATCCGATGGCGGTGCGGGACTATGGACCGCTCGCCACCAAGGACGGCGCGCGATCATTCGAGATCGAGACTGCGCGGGCAGGCAACGGCCATCTGGTGGCGACGCTGAAAGGCGTGGCGAGCCGCGAGGACGCCGAACGCCTCAACGGCATCGAACTCTATGTCGCGCGCGACAAGCTGCCCGCGACCGACGACGACGAATATTACCACGCCGATCTGATCGGCCTGGCCGCCGAGACCACGAGCGGTGAGTCGATCGGCCGGGTGCTGGCGATCCACAATTTCGGCGCCGGCGACATCATCGAGATCGCGCCGCCGCATGGCTCCACCTTGCTGCTGCCGTTCACCAATGCGGTGGTACCGACAGTCGATATCGCGGGCGGCCGGGTGCTGATCGAGCTGCCGGCCGAGATCGAGGGCGATAGTCCGGATTCCGCCGAAGCGTGAGGCCATTCGTCGTGTCCCGGACAAGGTGCAGCGCGTAGCGCTGCGCCGCCGATCCGGGACCCCGGTTTCAGCCTCGGCAGCATCCGGGACACATCGTATCGCTTGTGACGGCGGGCGGACAGGTCCCGCGTATGACATTTTCCTCTGCTGCAAGGCTTCCGATGACCTGGCACGCCACCGTCCTCACGCTGTTTCCGGAGATGTTTCCCGGCCCGCTCGGCGTCAGCCTGGCGGGGCGGGCGCTGGCGTCGGGGATCTGGGCGCTGGAAGCCCGCGACATTCGCGCTTCGGCCACTGACCGCCACCGCAGCGTCGACGACACCCCGGCCGGCGGCGGCCCCGGCATGGTGCTGCGCGCCGACGTGCTGGCGGCGGCGATCGATGCCGCCGGTCCCTCGGAAGGGCGTCCGCGGCTGGTGATGAGCCCGCGCGGCCGGCCGCTGACCCAGGCGCGGGTCGCGGAACTGGCGGCCGGGCCGGGGCCGCTCATCGTCTGCGGCCGATTCGAAGGCATCGACCAGCGGGTGATCGACGCCCGCGAGCTCGAGGAGGTGTCGATCGGGGATTATGTGCTGTCCGGTGGCGAGATCGCCGCCTTCGCGCTGATCGACGCCTGCGTCCGGCTGTTGCCGGGTGTGATGGGCCGGCTGGAATCGGGAACCGACGAGAGTTTTTCCGCCGGATTGCTGGAATATCCGCAATATACCCGGCCGCAGACCTTCGAGGGCCGCCAGATCCCCGAAATCCTCACTTCCGGCGACCATGCCAAGGTCGCAGCCTGGCGCCAGGCCGAGGCCGAGGCGCTGACCAAGGCCCGGCGGCCGGAGCTGTGGGCGGCGCGGCCGACGTCGAATCGTCAAAAACCGCCAAAAAACGCGACGGATGGGTGACAAGGCTTAAGCTTTGCCGTATAGCACCGCCAAATCCGTGCAATGGCAGGATAATGGATCTTCGCGCAGCCCGCGCCGGGATGGCTGGGCGCGCCGCCGATGGAGAATTGCAATGAATCTCATTCAGACGCTCGAAAAAGAGCAGTTCGACAAGCTCTCCGCCGGCAAGGTGATTCCGGAGTTCGGACCCGGCGACACCGTGATCGTCAACGTCAAGGTCGTTGAAGGCGAGCGCTCCCGCGTGCAGGCCTATGAAGGCGTCTGCATCGGCCGCTCCGGCGGCGGCATCAATGAGAGCTTCACGGTTCGCAAGATCTCCTATGGCGAGGGCGTCGAGCGCGTCTTCCCGCTGCTGTCGCCGATGATAGATTCGATCAAGGTGCTGCGCCGCGGCAAGGTGCGTCGCGCCAAGCTGTACTACCTGCGCAACCTGCGCGGCAAATCGGCCCGTATCGTCGAGAAGAAGACCGAACGTCCGGTCAAGGTCGCCGCTGGCGCCGCCGCCGAGTAATCTCTCAGCGCAATGCAGTTTCGAAAAAGCGTGGCGCAAGCCGCGCTTTTTTGTGCGCCGATCTCCCGGGCGCGGTGCAGCGCTCTTCGCGCTGCTCCGCCGAACCGGGACCCCGCTTCATGGTGATGCCCGCAAACAATCGAGGCCCGGCTCTGCAGCGCAACACGCCGCGCTGGCCACGCGCTGCACTGCGTCCGGGGCGCGTGTTCCATCGCAGCTATTTGAAATCACCAAGCCGTAGCGTTGTCGCGCAGCCGCTTCGTGCTATATGGATGGAATGTTTCCAGATCGCCCCCGCATCGTGCTCGACGACCGCAGCCGCCTGCCATGGCGGTTCTTCGGTCGGCTGACGACGGCCGCGTTGACGGCTTGAGCGCATCGCGCTCGTCGCGCGCTCGCCATTTCCGATTTTTCGAATTCCGAACCAAGGTTCAAACCCATGTCCGAGACCAAGCCGACCACTTTGTACGACAAGATCTGGAACGATCATCTGGTGCACGAGGCCGATGACGGCACCTGCTTGCTCTATATCGATCGCCATCTGGTCCATGAAGTGACCAGTCCGCAGGCGTTTGAGGGACTGCGCACCACCGGCCGCAAGGTCCATGCGCCGGAGAAGACGCTGGCGGTGGTCGATCACAACGTGCCGACGACCGATCGCAGCCAGCCCAATCCGGATCCGGAAAGCACCGCGCAGATCGCCGCTTTGGCCGAGAACGCCCGCGAATTCGGCATCACCTATTACAACGAACACGACAAGCGCCAGGGCGTGGTCCACGTCATCGGCCCGGAGCAGGGTTTTACGCTGCCCGGCACCACCATTGTCTGCGGTGACAGCCACACCTCGACGCATGGCGCGTTCGGCGCGCTGGCGCATGGCATCGGCACCTCGGAAGTCGAGCACGTGCTGGCGACCCAGACGCTGATCCAGAAGAAGGCCAAGAACATGCGCGTCAATGTCGACGGCGCATTGCCGGACGGCGTCACCGCGAAAGATATCATCCTGGCCATCATCGGCGAGATCGGCACCGCCGGCGGCACCGGCTATGTGCTGGAATATGCTGGCGATGCGATCCGCGCGCTGTCGATGGAAGGCCGCATGACGGTGTGCAACATGTCGATCGAGGGCGGCGCCCGCGCCGGCCTGATCGCGCCGGACGAACAGGCCTATGCCTATCTGAAGGGTCGTCCGATGTCGCCGAGCGGCGCCAATTGGGACGCCGCGATGCGCTATTGGGAGACGCTGCGCTCCGACGAAGGCGCGCATTTCGACCACGAGATCCGGCTCGACGCGGCCGCATTGCCGCCGATCGTCACCTGGGGCACCAGCCCCGAGGATGTGATCTCGGTGACCGGCAAGGTGCCGAATCCCGCCGACATCGCCGACGAGGCCAAGCGGCTCTCCAAGGAGCGCGCGCTGGCCTATATGGGACTGATCGCCGGCACCAAGATCACCGACATCAAGATCGATCGCGCCTTCATCGGCTCCTGCACCAATGGCCGGATCGAGGATCTACGCGCCGCCGCCAAAGTGGCCGAGGGCAAGACCGTCAACGGCAACGTCAATGCCATCATCGTGCCGGGCTCCGGTCTGGTGAAGGAGCAGGCCGAGGCCGAGGGACTCGACAAGATCTTCATCAAGGCCGGTTTCGAATGGCGCGAGCCGGGCTGCTCGATGTGCCTGGCGATGAACCCCGACAAGCTCGCCCCGGACGAGCGTTGCGCCTCGACCTCGAACCGCAATTTCGAAGGCCGCCAGGGCTTCAAGGGCCGCACCCATCTGGTGTCGCCGGCAATGGCGGCGGCCGCGGCGATCGCCGGACACTTCGTCGATATCCGCGACTGGCACTGAATTCTTCAGCGGATCGATCCAATAGCAACAGGCGCCCATCGGGCGCCTGTTGTCGTTCGGGTATCAATTAACGTTCGGTAATAGATCCGCCGGACATGGTAGTGACGGCGCCACAGATCGGCGCGGCGTAGCGCCAATGGCGACCGCGAAAAATCGTCAACTCGAAACAAGAACAGGCCCGAAATTCGGGCCTGTTCGATGTCGGGTCGATGCTGTCGATCAGCGGTGGTGACGCCGATAGTAACGATGGTGCGGGCGCACATGCGCACGGCGATGCATGCGATGCGGACGATACCAGCCGTGGTGGCGGCGCACATGCGGATGGCGATGCCAGCTGCGGCGCCAATGGACTTCGGTGACGCCGGCAATCGGGCCGCTCTGAACCGCCGCGGCGATGCCAGGACCAGCCAGCGATGCGGCTTCGGAGCGCGTGGTCGGCGCCGCGACCAGCAGCAGGGCCGCAACGGCGAAGAGGCCTAAGATCCGTTTGATGTTCATGGGATTCCTTGGGGCTTGAGAAGAGCACAGCCGCTGGGGGCGGCGTGGCGGAGCAGTGCGCGTCGTCTGAAGGTCCTGATCAGGAACGATCCCGACCGCCCGACGACACAAAGCGACGCTAGGGACAGCGGCGTGAACCAACCGTGAATGGCGGCGCCGCAATGATGAATGCCCGTACAGGTAAACTTGTTCCGTCACGCCGGCCGAAATATCAAGGTCGCCGCCCGCGCGCGTAGCTGTCGGCGGAGAATGGTCGCGAGTGATCGCGGCATGATGGATGATTCAACGCAGCGTCGCTGCGGCGTGGCGAGGTCTTGCGCGTCATCGATGGACCGCAACGTGCGACGCAATCAGCGCGGCGTCGGCGAGACGAGTCTCAGCCGCGGCGCCAGAAGCAGTTCATCCGCGGCACGATCACGGTGCCGCTCGGGCGGAATTCCTGCACATAGGTTGCGGTGCAGTCGCGCACCGCGTTCGAACCGGGAAAATAGCGCGGATAGACGCCGTCGCCATTGTCGCGGGGATAGACCCGCAGCCGCTTCGGCCGCCGGCGGCTCTGCGCCGAGATATCGGTGGCGGAGGCTTGTGATGCGAAGGGGGTGGCCGGCGCCGCCTGCGCGGTCGCATCGGTCTGGCCCAGCATCGGCGCCGCCACCGCGAAGGCGAGCCCCATCGCCATCGTCAAACCTCGCATCGCACCCGCTCCCGCCAAAAATCCCCGCCGGCAAAGTCTCCGATTGCCGCGCTGGCGTCAACCGCAACCCCGCCCCGCTTTGTCCAATCGGCTGGGATCTTCTAGCATCAAGCCATGTGGACTGCCGCAAAACCGCCGTCGCTGGCCGAGCTCGAGGCGATGGCACTTAAGATGCTCGACCGGCTGCCGAGCGGGTTTCGGAAGCTGTGCGACGGCGTGATCATCCGGGTCGATGATTTTCCCTCCGACGAGGTGCTAGAGGAGATGCGGGCCGAGAGCGAATTCGACCTGCTCGGCCTGTTCCAGGGCATCGGCCTGCCGCAGCAAAGCAGCCAGGACATCGCGCCGCTGCCCAATATGATCTGGCTGTACCGGCGGCCCATCCTGGATTACTGGGCCGAGCACGACGATACCCTGGGCGACATCGTCCGCCACGTGCTGGTGCACGAGATCGGCCACCATTTCGGCCTGTCGGACGACGACATCGAGGCGATCGAGGCGCAGGTGCCGGACGAGGCGTAAGCCTCATAATGAGGAGCGCGAAGCCCGTCTCGAACCCTGAGGATCTCTGTTCACTCAAGACTTCAAGGCCGTCATTGCGAGGAGCTGTTGCGACGAAGCAATCCAGTCCCTGCCTGACGCCCCTGGATTGCTTCGCCTTCGGACGGCGCTGCGCGCCGACCTCGGCTCGCAATGACGAATTAGGCTTGATTTTAGTGGTTTCTTTTCCCGTCAGACTCTCAGGATAAGGGCTGTGCCCCGGGGTCGTCCTTGAAGATCGTCCTTGAAGATCGTCCTTGGAGCCAGCCCGGGATCGCGCTAAAATCCAGGTTCAATCTGGGAAACAGGCATATGGACAAGTTCACCACGCTGGAAGGCGTCGCGGCGCCGCTGAAGATCATCAATGTCGACACCGACATGATCATCCCCAAGCAGTTCCTCAAGACCATCAAGCGCACCGGGCTCGGCAAGGGCCTGTTCTCGGAGCAGCGCTACAATGACGACGGCAGCGAGAACCCGGATTTCATCCTCAACAAGCCGGCCTATCGCAATGCCAAGATCCTGGTCGCCGGCGATAATTTCGGCTGCGGCTCGAGTCGCGAACACGCCCCCTGGGCGCTGCTCGATTTCGGCATCCGCTGCGTGATCTCGACCTCGTTCGGCGACATCTTCTACAACAACTGCTTCAAGAACGGCGTGCTGCCGATCCGCGTCAGCCAGGACGACCTCGACAAATTGTTCGACGACGCCGAGCGCGGCGCCAACGCCACCGTCACGGTCGATCTGGCGGCGCAGGAAATCCGCGGCCCGGACGGCGGCACAGTGAAGTTCGAGATCGATCCGTTCCGCAAGCACTGCCTGATGAACGGCCTCGATGACATCGGCCTGACGCTGGAAAAGAAGGCCTCGATCGACAGCTACGAGGAAAAGGCCAAGACCGAGCGCGCCTGGGCGTAAGCCCCCGTCACCCTGGAGGCAGGGCTATCGCATGGAAGTTTGCGGTGGTTGCGAGCATCACCCTCCCCTGGAGGGGGAGGGTGAAGGGAAACGACCGCTCCTTCCCGTTCAATGCGCTTCCCGTTCAGTGCCCGATCGCTTCGATCGCATCGGCGAGCGCGATGGTCTTTTTCGCGATTTCGGCGTGCAGCCGCTCCACCATCCGGCCGTCGAGCTGGATCGCGCCGCGATTGGCGTTTTCCGGGCGCTCAAAGGCCGCGATGATCTTTCGCGCCTGCGCCACGTCGGCGGGCGGCGGCGTGAAGGTGGCGTTGCAGGCCTCGATCTGTCCGGGGTGGATCAGGGTCTTGCCGTCAAAGCCGAGATCGCGCGATTGCGCGCATTCATGGGCAAAGCCCTCGATATTGGCGATGTCGCCATAGGGGCCATCGAGGAAGGCCAGGCCGTGGGCGCGGGCCGCCAGCATGCAATGGGTGATCATCGGCAGCATGGTGGCGCGGCCGGGCAGCATCCGGATCCGGGTTTCCAGCGACAGATCATTCGGCCCGAACACGAAGCCGGCTAGCCGCATCTCCGAATCATGGCTCTGCGCGGCCAGCTCCTCGGCATGCAGCACGCTGCGCGCGGTCTCAATCATGATCCAGACCCGCAGCGCGGTATCCGCATTGATGTCGCTCAACCTGTTGGCGATCGCGGTGAGGTCGGCGACGCTGGAGACTTTCGGCACCAGGATGCCGTCCGGCCGGGCCTTGGCCGCCATGTTGAGATCCTCGATCCACCACGGCGAATCCAGGCTGTTGATCCGCACCAGCACCTCGCGCTTGCCGAAGCCCCTGGCGGCGATCGCCGCGGCGACCTGGTTCCGCGCCAGCTCCTTGGCGTCCGGCGCCACCGCGTCTTCGAGGTCGAGGATAAGCCCGTCGGCATGCAGCAGCCGGGCCTTTTCCAGCGCGCGGGCATTCGATCCGGGCATGAACAACAGGCTGCGGCGCGGACGGATCATGGCTTGGTTCCCCCAAAAATCTTCAAGGCTGAGCCGATATCATCTCGCTTGGCCGGCCGAAAGGCTTGTTCAGGCGCGCCGCCTATGGTTATCCCGGACGCCCCTTCGACGTCCCACCGGAGCCCATCGATGACATCGTTTCCGCCCGATCTGATCTCTGGCTATCGCACCTTCACCTCGCAGCGGCTGCCGACCGAACAGACCCGCTACCGGGAATTATCCGAGCGCGGCCAATCGCCCGAGGTGATGCTGATCGGCTGCTGCGATTCCCGGGTGTCGCCGGAGGTGATCTTCGACGCCGGTCCCGGCGAATTATTCGTGGTGCGCAACGTCGCCAATCTGGTCCCGGTCTATACCCCGGACGGCGGCACCCACGGCGTCTCGGCGGCGCTGGAATTCGCCGTGCAGGTGTTGAAGGTGAAGCACATCGTGGTGCTGGGCCACGCCCAATGCGGCGGCATCCGGGCTTTCGTCGGCAATGCCGCGCCCTTGTCGCCGGGCGATTTCATCGGCCGCTGGATGTCGATGTTCGTCAAGCCCGACGAGAAGGTCGAAATCCGCGCCCATGAGACGATGCAGGATTTCGTCACCCGGATCGAAAAGGCCGCGGTGTTCCGCAGCCTGGAAAACCTGATGACGTTCCCCTTCGTGCAGGCCGCGGCCGAACGCGGCGAATTGCAGCTGCACGGCGCCTATTTCGGCGTCGCCGAAGGCTCGCTGTCGGTGCTCGATCAGGCGGCGAAGGAATTTCGTCCGGTGCTGTAACGCGGGCGAGCTGCAGCGCGTCTCGTTGTTGTCGCCGTGACCGGGTTGCCGCGGTGACCGGGCCGGCCGCTCAACGCATGGTCATTCCGGGGCGCGAGGCCGCAGGCCGAGCAAACCCGGAATCTCGCGACAAGGTATAAGCGGCGAGATTCCGGGTTCGCTCGCAGCTATCGCTGCTCGCGCCCCGGAATGACGCATTTCATAGCCGTAGCCGGCCGGCGACCATCGGCCGGCGATCAGTGCGGCTTACGCCGCTTTCTTCTTCGCGGTGATCAGCTTGCGGTTGATCAGGCATTCGGCGATCTGGATTGCGTTCAGCGCCGCGCCCTTGCGCAGATTGTCCGACACGCACCACAGCACCAAGCCGTTCTCCACCGTGGCATCCTCGCGGATCCGGCTGATATAGGTGGCGTCCTCGCCGGCCGCCTCATAGGGCGTGACGTAGCCGCCGGGCTCGTGCTTGTCGATCACCAGGCAGCCCGGCGCGTTGCGCAGGATGTCGCGGGCCTCATCGGCCGAGATCGGATTTTCGAATTCGATATTGACCGATTCGGAATGGCCGACGAACACCGGTACGCGGACGCAGGTCGCGGTGAGTTTGATTTTGGGATCAAGAATCTTCTTGGTCTCCATCATCATCTTCCACTCTTCCTTGGTGAAACCGTCTTCCATGAACACGTCGATCTCGGGGATGACGTTGAAGGCGATCCGCTTCGGGAATTTCTTATTGATCAGTTCGGCGTTGGTGTAGACGGCCTTGGTCTGCGAAAACAGCTCGTCCATCGCCTCCTTGCCGGCGCCAGACACCGACTGATAGGTCGACACTACGACGCGCTTGATCACCGCCTTGTCGTGCAGCGGCTTCAGCGCGACCACCAGCTGCGCGGTCGAGCAATTCGGATTGGCGATGATCATCTTCTTGGCAAAGCCCGCGACCGCAGCGGCATTCACTTCCGGCACGATCAACGGCACGTCCGGGTCCATCCGCCAGGCACTCGAATTGTCGATTACCACCGCGCCCTGCGCGCCGATCTTCGGCGACCATTCCTTCGACACGCTGCCACCGGCTGACATCAGGCAGATGTCGACATCGGTGAAATCGTAATGCTCGAGCGCTTTGCACTTCAGCGTGTGGTCGCCATAGGAGACTTCCACGCCCATGCTGCGGCGTGACGCCAACGCCACAACCTCGTCGGCGGGGAATTTACGTTCGTCCAGAATGTTGAGCATTTCGCGCCCGACATTGCCGGTCGCACCGACCACCGCGACTTTGTAACCCATCGTTCACTCTCCGAGGAAAAATGCTCCGCCTCCGCGGTCAGCGGAAAGGGAACAGCCAGCGCTTCTATGCGAGAAATGGCTCCGACACAACTTTAGTCCCTGCCAGAGCGTTTGTAATGCGTCCGAATCCGGTCCTTCGCCTTGCTCCGAACCAGGCCCGCCAGGCCCGGATTCATCCGGCGCTGCGCAGCTTCGCCGATGAATGCAAAGACGCATTGGTGCGGATGCTGGCCTATATCGGTGGGTTGGCGCTGATCGCGCTGGTGGTGCTGTTCGCCGCCAATCCGCTGACCAAGGCGGCTGTCAGCGCGGCGACCGAGCCAATGGCCCGGCCGGGCTGGAGCCAGGCCGATCGTTCTTACCCCGCCTTCGCCGTCAGTCAGTTCGATTCGCCTGGCAAAATCGAGACTTACGAGATCCTGCGGCATCCGGACGGCGGCCGCAAAGACCTGCTGCATTGGGCCGCGCCGGATGGCACGCCCGTCGCCGAACTCGAAATCTACCGGTTGGGTGATGAATCGCGCCAAGGCGACCCGTCAGGGGCCGATAGCGCAGCGCGGATCGACCCGGACGGGCTGCAGACGGGCGCCGCCGCCGGCCTGATTGACAGCAAATTCGGCACCGTGGCGCTGCACGACATTGCCGACCGGGTGGGCCACGCCGGCTCTTGCCTTGGCTTCAACAAGAGCCTCGACGCCAATTTGCGCCTCTCCGGCTGGTCGTGCCAGGGCGAGACCGTGCCGCAACGGCGCGCCGCGATCGGCTGCATGCTGGACCATCTGGTGCTGCTGTCAGCCGGCAACGACCCGAAGCTGGCCGAGATGTTCGCCCATGCCGAACTGCGTCGCGGCAGCTGCGCCGCGACCCTGGCGGGACCGGGCGCCCGGGTCGACTGGGTCACCGGCGACCAAAACCCGCAATTACGCGGCGCGTTCTGATCCTGTTTCACGCCAAGACGCTGGATTTGATGAAACATTTGGCCCGGGCCGGCATTATGTCAGCGGGTGTGGCCGGATTGACCTTGTGGCTGTCGCATCGCGGCGGCTAAAAGGAACGATCGAACTGCCAGACTGCCCATGAGGACATGATGACCCTGAACATGCTTTCCGCGAACGGTTTTGCCGCAAGGAAGCTCGCTTTGCTGCTGGCAGCTGCTGCTGTTGCGGTGGTGGCGGTCGGTTTCGACGCCAGCGATGCCAATGCGGCGAGTCGGAAATATCAGACCCGCGACCAGGAGGCCTACGGCCCGCGCGGCCCGAATACGTCCTACCGGGCCGGCCCGCGTACCCGGGTCTATGTCACCAAGCGGTCCTGGCTCGATGCCGGCGTCGAAGTGCTCCCGGGCGACCGCCATTTCACCGATTACGCCTTCCCGCCGGGCTATTCCTTCGCCCGCGAAAACTACAATCGCCCGCTGGACCGTTCGCCGCTCAATCCGCCCTCGGATCTCGGCGGCGTCCCGACGCAATTCCCGCTGTATTGAGCGAGAGCGAATCACCACACGACAATGCCCGGCTTAGCCGGGCATTTTTGTTTTGAAGCTCAGTTTGTTTTGAAGCGCGGTTGTCGCCGCCGGACGTGATCCGGCGGTCCTTCGCTTTGACAAGATGGATTCGCGGGTCGAGCCCGCGAATGACGGCAGGGGGTGGGGCACCGCGATGCCCCATTGCCGATCAGGCGTGCAGCGCCTGCATTTCCTTGACGATGGCTTCGCCCATCTGGCTGGTCGAGACCAACGTGGTGCCGTCCGATTTGATGTCGGCGGTGCGCAGTCCCTTGGCCAGCACCGCGGCGATCGCGGCGTCGAGCTTGTCGGCGAGGTCGCCCATATCCAGCGAATAACGCAGCGCCATGCCGAACGAGGCCAGCATCGCCACCGGATTGGCGGCGCCCTTGCCGGCGATATCCGGGGCCGAGCCATGCACCGGCTCATACATCGCCTTGCGCTTGCCGGTCTTGGCGTTGGTCTCGCCGAGCGAGGCCGAGGGCAGCATGCCGAGCGAGCCGGTCAGCATTGCGGCGATGTCGGAGAGCATGTCGCCGAACAGATTGTCGGTGGCGATGACGTCGAACTGCTTCGGCCATTTCACCAGATTCATGCCGCCCGAATCGGCGAGCTGATGCTCGAGCGTCACGTCCTTGAATTCGCGGTCGTGGACCTGTGTCACCACCTCGTTCCACAACAGGCCGCTCTTCATGACGTTGCGCTTTTCCATCGAGGTGACCTTGTTGCGCCGCTTGCGCGCCAGATCGAACGCCACGCGGGCGATCCGCTCGATTTCGTAGGTGTCGTAGACCTGGGTATCGATGGCGCGCTTCTGGCCATTGCCGAGATCAGTGATGGTCTTCGGCTCGCCGAAATAGACACCGCCGGTGAGCTCGCGCACGATCATGATGTCGAGCCCCTCGACCACGTCGCGCTTCAGGCTCGAGGAATCCGCCAGCGCCGGATAGCACACCGCCGGGCGCAGATTGGCGAACAGCGCCAGATCCTTGCGCAGCCGCAACAGCCCGGCCTCGGGGCGGGCGTCATACGGCACCGCATCCCATTTCGGCCCGCCGACCGCGCCGAAGATCACCGCATCCGAGGCCTGCGCCAGCGCCATGGTGGCGTCGGTGATCGCCACCTTGTCGGAATCATAGGCCGCGCCGCCGACCAAGCCGTGCTCGGTCTCGACACTGGCGATGCCCTGCGCATTCAGCCAGTCGATCAGCCGGGTCACCTCGGCCATCACCTCGGTGCCGATGCCGTCGCCGGGAAGAAGCAGCAATTTGTGGGTCGCCATGGTCGGATCCTCGTCATGCGTCATGGCCGGGCCTGACCCGGCCATCCAGCTTCTTGTCGAAGAGGGATGGATGCCGGGGCGCCCCGGCATGACTGCGGAAATCGTTACGGGCCGAGTGCTAAAACGCTGTTGCCGGATTGGCAAGACTCCGTTGCGGGGCGCGCGGTTGCGTTTGCGGCGCATTGGCTGCCACAATGCGATCGGGAGAAACGCTTGACCCTGATCGACCGCATCGCCGCGCCGAACAATCCCGTGCGCCTGATCCTGACGCTGTCGCTGGCGCCCACGGTGGGCCTGGGGATCGGCCGCTTCGCCTATTCGCTGGTGCTGCCGGACATGCGCGACGCGCTGGGCTGGTCCTATTCGGCAGCCGGCTTCATGAACACGATCAATGCCGCGGGCTATCTGGCCGGCGCGCTGGTGACCTCGCGCCTCGCCGCCCGGTTCGGGCTCTCGGTCCTGGTGCGCGCCGGCACGCTGGCCTGCGTGCTGTCGCTGGCGCTGTGCGCGTTGTCGGGCAATTTCGTGCTGCTGAGTTTCGCCCGCTTGCTGGTCGGGGTCGGCGCGGCGCTGGCCTTCGTCGCCGGCGCCGCGCTGGCAACCGCGATCGCCCAATCTCACCCGGCGCGCTCGGCGTTCCTGCTCAGCCTGTTCTATGCCGGGCCGGGGATCGGCATTCTGACCTCCGGGCTGATTGCGCCGTTCCTGCTGCAAGGGTTCGGGCCGGGGTCGTGGTGGATCGTCTGGCTGGTGCTGACGCTGGTGTCGGCGGCCTTGACGGTGCCGCTGCTGACCACGCCGATCGAAACCGAGTCGGGGATGTCGACGACATCGCCCGCGCGCTTCGCGATCGCGCCGGTGGCGATCTATCTCACCGCCTACTTTCTGTTTGGCGCCGGCTACATCGCCTACATGACCTTCATGATCGCCTATGTGCGCGACGCCGGCGGCGGTGCCGTGGCGCAAAGCGCGTTCTGGTGCCTGATCGGCGCCAGCGCCTTCGTCACGCCCTGGGTGTGGCGCCGCGTGATGGCGCGCGACCAGGGCGGGGTCTCGACCGCGATCATCCTGGGCTGCCTCGCGCTGGGCGCCGCGATGCCGCTGCTGGGCATGTCGGTGGGGTTGCTGGCGGTGTCGGCGCTGGTGTTCGGCGTATCGTTCTTCGCCGTGGTGGCCTCGACCACCGCCTTCGTTCGCTTCAACTATCCGCAGGCCGCCTGGCCGGGCGCGATCGCCGCGATGACGATCGTGTTCGGGGTCGGCCAGACATTGGGGCCGATCGCGGTCGGCGCGATCACCGACGCGATGGGCAGCCTGAATTATGCGCTGAACGTCTCGGCCGCGACGCTGGCGTTGGGCGCGGTCGCCGCGGCATTCCAAAAGCCGCTGCGCGAAGAAGCGCGCGTTGCGCCGTCATCCTGACAGCCTGGCCGAAAAGCGATCAACAAACCGAGGCCTTGAAGGCCGTCATTGCGAGGAGCTGTTGCGACGAAGCAATCCAGTCCTTGCTTGGCGTCCCTGGATTGCTTCGCTGTCGGACGGCGCGATGCGCCGTCCTCGGCTTGCAATGACGAAATCAAGCTCGATTTTGCTGGCTTCTCTTCCAATCAGCTTCTGAGAAACCGCCTTCAAAGGATGAGGTCCACCATCGAATCCAATGGCTATTCTTCGATCACCCCGCAGGCGATGCGGCCCCCGGCATTACCGGCGGGGTCGCTAATATAGTCATCGGCGCCGGCATGGATCACCAGCGCGGTGCCGTCGGGTTTGAACACCGAATTCGGCTTGTCCTTTTCCAGCGTAATGGCGTTGTTGACCACCTCGGTCTTCAACTCGCCGGATTCCGGCACCGTCAGGTTCGGCATGTCACCGGCATGAGCGCCGTCCAGCGCCCGCCTGCCGTGTTTCTTGCCAGTCGGATTGAAGTGCCCGCCGGCGCTGGTGAATGGCGGTTCGCATTTGCCAATCGTATGGACGTGGAAGGCGTGTTCGCCCGGCGGCAAGCCCTTGAGGGCCAGCTTGATGGTGACGCCATTGCCGTCTTGCGAGAGCGTGGCCTGGCCGATGTCGGCGCCGCTGGTATTTTTCAGCGTGGCTTTGGCCGCTTGCGCCGACGCGGCGGTGAGCGGGATGGCGAGCAGCGCGGCCGCGGTCAGCAAGGCACGCAAAATCATGAGGCAATCTCCAAAATGCTTTGATCGGTCAAAATCACGAAACCGTTCTAGCATGACCGTTTAATGGCCGCAGCGGGCGTTTAGCCGCTAGCTGCCACCACAAAAAGGCCGGAACAAATCGGCGAACAATGGACGTCGCTGCGCGGTGCCCGCTCGGCCTTACCGCCTCAGCTGCCGCTGAACGAATTGTAGCCCTGGTCTTCCCAATAGCCGCCCTTGTAATCGTTGGTGACCTCCATCGACACCACATATTTGGGATTTTTGAACCCAAGCTTGGTGGGGACCCGGATCTTCATCGGGTAGCCATAGGCGCGCGACAGGATCTTGTCGTCGAATTTGAAGGTCATCTGGGTCTGCGGATGCAGGGCGGTCGGCATGTCGAGCGGGCTGGTGTAACCCTCGGCGCAGCGAAACCAGACATATTTCGCCGATGTGTCGGCGCCGACCAGCTTGAGGAAATCCCGCAACGGCGTGCCGGACCACGAGCCGATCGCGCTCCAGCCCTCGACGCAAATGTGGCGGGTGATCTGTTTGACCTCGGGTAGTTTGTAAAGTTCGTCCAGGGTCCAGGATTTCTTGTTGTCGACCAGCCCGGAGACTTCCAGCTTCCAGTCCTTGCCGTCGATCGTTGGCGCTTCGTCCAGGCTGTAATAGGCGTTGAACGGGAACGGCCGGGTGATATCTTTTTCCGAATAGGTCGGCGCCAGCGTGTTCGGATTGAAGATCGCCGCCTGCACCGAATCGTTGAATTTTGAGACCTTCGCCAGCAGATGTTCGGCGCCGTCGCCGTCGACCACGTCGCAGCCGGTCAGCAGCGTCAGCGCGCCGAGGCTGGCGCCGCCGGCGATGAAGCGCCGACGCGACAATTCGGGCATCAGGGCCGTGGCGTCCCGCACCAGCAGCTTGGTGTCGACGCCGGGGATCAGCAATTTCTTGATACGCAGCATGTCGATATCCTCCCTCAGCGGCCGATGATCATGGCGCGCAGGCTTTTCGGCACCAGCAGCGCCAGGATCACATGGATGACCAGAAACGCCACGATCGACGCCATCGCGGCGAAGTGCACATAGCGCGCGGCGTCATAGCCGCCGAACACAGCGGTCAGCCACTGAAACTGCACCGGCTTCCAGATCGACAATCCGGACAGCACGACAAGGATGCCGACGGCGATGATTCCGGCATAGAGCAGCTTCTGCACATAGTTGTATTTGCTCAGATCGGCGTGCGACAGCCTGCCGGTCAGCGCCAGCCTGGTGTCGGTCAGCACGCCCGATGGCGTGATCGGCAGCAGCTTGCGGCGAAAGCGTCCGGTGATCAGGCCGAGCGCGAGATAGATCAGGCCGTTGACCATCAACAGCCACATCGCGGCGAAGTGCCACAACAGCCCGCCGCCGAGCCAGCCGCCCAGCGTGATCGCGCGCGAGAACTGGAAATCGAACAGCGGCGAGGCGTTATAGATCTGCCAGCCCGACATGATCATCATGATCATCGCCAGCGCGTTGATCCAATGCAGGATCCGAACCCAGGCCGGCTGGATGACCTTGGTCACGGTCTCATTGGCGTGGTTGTCGCTGATCGTGGTGCTCGACATCGCTGCTCCATCCCCGATAGTGGGTTATCCGCTTGTACGGGCAAAACCCCTCAATCGTTACAGCGGCGTCGCGATTGGCGGGCCGATCGCGGCTGTTCTCGATCACAAAAAAGCGAGCCGGGTCGCCCCGGCTCGCTTCCGTGCATCCCGGGCGGGACGCGCGCGCATCCTGTGGGGAGAAGTCCAGGGCGCGTATCGTGAACCGTTAGGACGGCATCAAAACGGTGTCGACGACGTGGATCACGCCGTTGGACTGGTTGACGTTGGGGATCGTAACGGTCGAGGAGCCGCCCTTGGCGTCGATCAGCATCACCTTCTTGCCGGAATGCTTCACCGTCAGGGTTTCGCCTTGGACGGTGGTCAGCTTCTTGCCGTCGGTCAGATCAGCGGCCTCGAGCTTGCCGGGAACGACATGATAGGTGAGGATCTTGGTCAGCGTGGCCTTGTTTTCCGGCTTCACCAGATTGGCGACGGTGCCGGCCGGCAGCTTGTTGAACGCCGCATTGGTCGGCGCGAATACGGTGAACGGGCCGTCCCCTTCCAACGTATCGACCAGGCCGGCGGCCTTCACGGCCGAGACCAGCGTGGTGTGGTCCTTGGAGTTGACGGCGTTTTCGATGATGTTCTTCGACGGGAACATGGCGGCGCCGCCGACCATCACGGTCTTTTCGCCGCTCATCTCGCTTTTCGCCATTTTGTCCTTGGCGCTGGCCGGCGCGATGCCGTTGACGCTGATGGCGAGGACGCTGAAAGCAACGGCGGACAGAAGGGCAATTTGCTTGGACATGAAACGTCTCCCAATTGGATTGAACGCCGGCGGAGGCTCCGCGGACGCGTTGAAGGTCAACAACGGCGACATGAATGGATGGTGCATTGCATCGTTGTTGTTCAAGCTACGCGAGCGATCGGCGTCGGTTTCACGATGATCATCTTGTCGCAGGCTGAAACTAATCGGTGAGCCGCCCGTTCGCGCGCGTTATCTGCAATGCAGATCACGCTGTGGCGATGCTCCAAATTGTCCACCTCGGGTTACTACGTGGTCGTGGCGCATCACGCCCGGATAGCGGACGTGACGCGCGTGGTCAGTGCCGTGATCGCCGGCGCCGCCGATCAGGATTGCATCGGGAGCGTCATCAGAGCCCGCCGACGAAACTCCGGTTCCAGGTCGGGCTGATCAGGATTTCGTTGACGCAGACATGCGGCGGCATGCTGGCCACGAAGGCGATGGTGCGGCCGAGATCCTCCGGCTGCAACATCCGCGCCTGCTGCTCGGCGGTCGGCACCACCGGCCGCAGCTTGAGGATCGGCGTCGCGACTTCCGCAGGCGACAGGCAGCAGGCGCGTAGTCCGTTGACGCATTCATCCATGTTGAACGAATGGGTCAGCGCCAGCACCGCATGTTTGGTCGTCGTATAGGCCGGCCCCGGCATCTTCGAGACATGGCGACCGGCCCAGGACGACACATTGATGATGCAGCCGTCCTTCTGTGCGCGCATTGCTGGCAGCACCGCGCGCATGCAATACAGCACGCCGTTGAGATTGATATCGACCAACCTGTCCCAGCCTTCCAACTCCATATCGGCCCATGAGCGCTTCGGCACGTTGATGCCGGCGCTGTTGACCAGCAGGTCGATGCGGCCATGGCTGGCGACAATCTGCTCGGCGGCCCGGGTGACGTCGTCGGCCTTGCTGACGTCGAGCACGATCGCCTCGGCGGCGCCGCCCTTGGCGGCGATCTTCGCCACCACCGCGTCGAGCGCGTCGCGCCTGCGGCCCGAGACCACCACGGTCCAGCCATCGGCCGCCAAGGCCTCGGCGCCGGCCTCGCCGATGCCGCTGCCGCCGCCGGTCACCCAGGCCACGCGTTTCCCGCTTTTTGTCATGCCAACTGTCTCCGTTGCTTTGTGAAGGGCGTTTTTGCTATTGCCTGACCGGGTCGGTCGGCGGATCGCTCGCCGGTACCGGAATGTTGCAGCAACGCGTCACAGAACGCCATCGGGAACGCCGCCATGAACGCCGCCACCAACGCCAATCTGTTTTCGCGCCTGTTCGATCAGCTCGACGATTCCGGGCGGCTGGCGATCGAGACCGCGGACGGCACCCGGATCTCCTATGGCGAGCTGATCGCGCGGGCGGGGCGGGTGGCCAACGTGCTGGTGGACCGCGGCGTCCGGATCGGCGATCGTGTTGCAGCGCAAACCGAGAAATCGGTCGAGGCGCTGGTGCTGTATCTCGCCGTGGTCCGCGCCGGCGCGGTGTTTCTGCCGCTCAACACCGCCTATACGCTGCGCGAGCTGGACTATTTCATCACCGATGCCGAGCCGTCGCTGGTCGTGTGCGATCCGTCGAAGGCCGAAGGTGTCGGGGCGATCGCCGCCAAGGTCGGCGCGCGGGTCGAGACGCTGGGCGCCGACGGCCAAGGCTCGCTGACCGACGCAGCCGCCACCGCGCCGGCCGCGTTTGCCACCGTGCCGCGCGAGCGCTCCGATCTGGCGGCGATTCTCTACACCTCCGGCACCACCGGCCGTTCCAAGGGCGCGATGCTGACCCACGACAATCTGGCGTCGAATTCGCTGAGCCTGGTCGATTATTGGCGCTTCACCGACACCGACGTGCTGATCCACGTTTTGCCGATCTATCACACCCACGGCCTGTTCGTGGCCAGCAACGTCACGCTGTTCGCGCGCGCCTCGATGATCTTTCTCAACAAGTTCGACCCCGAACGGGTGATCAGCTTGATGCCCCGCGCCACGGTGCTGATGGGCGTGCCGACCACCTATACCCGGCTGCTGCAGAGCAAGGCGCTGACCCGCGAGGCGGCCAGCCACATGCGGCTGTTCGTATCCGGCTCGGCGCCGCTGCTGGCCGAGACCCATCGCGAATGGTCGGCGCGCACCGGCCATGCCGTGCTGGAGCGCTACGGCATGACCGAGACCAATATGAACACATCGAACCCCTATGACGGCGATCGCGTGCCCGGCGCGGTCGGCTTTCCGCTGCCCGGCGTCAGCGTGCGGGTCGTCGATCCGGAGACCGGCACGGAGCTGGCCCGTGACGAGATCGGCATGATCGAGGTGAAGGGCCCCAATGTCTTCAAGGGCTATTGGCGGATGCCGGACAAGACCAAAGCGGAATTCCGCGACGACGGCTTCTTCATCACCGGCGATCTCGGCAAGATCGACCGCAACGGCTATCTGTACATCCTCGGCCGCGGCAAGGACCTGGTGATCAGCGGCGGCTTCAACGTCTATCCGAAGGAAATCGAGGGCGAGATCGACGCCATGCCGGGCGTGGTCGAATGCGCGGTGATCGGCGTGCCGCATGCCGATTTCGGCGAGGGCGTGACCGCCGTGGTGGTGCGCGCCAACGACGCCAGCGTCGATGAAGCCAGCGTGCTGAGCGCGCTCGACGGCCAGATCGCCAAATTCAAGATGCCGAAAAAGGTGGTGTTCGTCGAGGAACTGCCGCGCAACACCATGGGCAAGGTGCAGAAGAACGTGCTGCGCGACGCCTATTCGGATATCTACAAGTAACAAAGCCCGTCATTGCGAGCGCAGCGAAGCAATCCAGGGTTCAGTGCACGGCGCCCTGGATTGCTTCGTCGCTGCGCTCCTCGCAATGACGGATAGTGGCGCTACACCACATGGTCGGGCGCCAGCGCGCAAAGCGAGCCCGGGTCGGTCTCGACCTGGAAGGTGGCGTGAGCGATACCGAATTCATCGCGCAGGTGATGGGCTATCTCCATCAGATAGTCGTCGCCGGGCGCGCCCGAGGGGATCACCAGGTGGCAGGTCAACGCGACCTCGGTGGTGCTCATCGGCCAGATATGAAGATCGTGCAGCTGCGTCACGCCGGGACGGCGTTCGAGGTAGTCGCGCACGCGCGCCGGGTCGATCTCGCGCGGCACCGCGCCGAGCGACATCGCCATGCTGTCGCGCAGCAGGCCCCAGGTGCCCCAGATGATGATCACCGCGATCGCCAGGCTGGTCGCGGCGTCGAGCCAGATCCAGCCGGTGAACAGAATCACCAGGCCTGCGACCACCACGCCGGCCGACACCGCCGTATCGGCCACCATGTGCAGATAGGCGCCGCGGATATTGAGGTCGCCCTTCTGCCCGGACATGAACAGCCAGGCGGTGACGCCGTTGATCACAATGCCGATGCTGGCCACCGCGATGACCGTGGTGCCGGCCACCGGCTCCGGCGTCAGCAGCCGCAGAATCGCCTCCCAGCCGATCGCGCCGACCGCCACCAGCAGAAACACTGCGTTGAACAGCGCCGCCAGGATCGACGAGCCGCGCAGGCCGTAAGTGTAGCGCGCCGAAGGCGGGCGTTTCGACAGCACCGCGGCCGACCATGCCACCAGCAGTCCCAGCACATCCGACAGATTGTGGCCGGCGTCGGCAATCAGCGCCATCGAGTTGCTGGCGTAACCGTAAAACGCCTCGGCGAGCACGAAGCCGGTGTTGAGCACGATGCCGATCGCGAAGGCGCGCCCGAAATCCGCGGGCGCGTGAACATGCCCGCCCGGCCCGTGTGCATGCCCGTGTTCATGGCCGGAATGGTCGTGGTCGCCGTGAGCGTCCTGGCTGTGATTGGTCTGGTTCATCGTTCTCAACGCCTCAGAGCCGCTTCGGTGCGGCGACGAACCCGATTAATCGCAAGTTGAAAGTGAATACTATTGCGGTTCGGCCGGCCCACGGGCCGCGATCCGGCTCGCTCGATGGGCCCGCGAGGGCGGGTGGGATTTTGCCGCGGCAGTGAAGCCGTGACCCGGCCGTTCATGCGGTCGGGGCTGAATCCAACTTCACCTGCCGGCCGTTCGGCGTGCTTGACGGCTCGTCCGACAACCGGCCTTGACTCAAAGTGCCGAAATTATGAACGGCTGTTCCGAGATTGTGATTTCGACGTTGCGCTCATTGTTCTCACTCCGTAAATAGACCCCACCTTCTTCGCGAGCCCCCGGTCTGGGGGCTATCCGCTTGCCGCCAACAGACAAAGCAGCCGATGAACGCCAGGATCGAACGACCGCTCTCGCCACACATGCAGGCCTACCGCTGGAGTCTGACGATGGCGCTGTCCATCGTTCACCGCATCACCGGCATCGCTTTGTACTTCGGTACCCTGCTGCTGGCCTGGTGGTTGATCGCCGCGGCGGCGGGGCCGGGGCCATATTCGACCGTGCAGGCGTTCACCGGAAGCTGGATCGGCCGCCTGGTATTGTTCGGCTATACTTGGGCGCTGATGCATCACATGCTCAGCGGTGTGCGGCATTTCATCTGGGATCTCGGCTACGGCTTCAAGACCGCGGACCGCGAATGGTTGACCTGGGCCGCCCTGATCGGCGGCGTGATGCTGACTGTTCTGCTGTGGATCGTCGCCTATACGCTGGGAGGTGGACGATGAGCGCCGAGAAAGCCAACGCCGGCACGCCCAAGCAGAAGACCATGCGCACGCCGCTCGGCAAGGTTCGCAAATTCGGTCCGGCCGGGTCCGGCACCTCGGATTTCTGGCGCCAGCGCATTACCGGCGTGGGGATGACGCTGCTGATCCTGCCGGTGATCGTGGTGATCATGATGCTGCTCGGCCGCAACCAGGCCGGCGCCACGCAGATTCTCGGTTCGCCGCTGATCGCGCTGACCATGATCCTGTTCATCATCGCCAGCGCGGTGCACATGAAGATCGGCATGCAGGTCGTGCTCGAGGACTATATCCAGAACGAGAAGCTCAAATTGGTCAGCGTGATGGCCAATAATTTCTTCTCGCTCGCCGTGGCGCTGGCCGCGATCTTCGCGATCTTCAAACTTTCAGCTGGAGTCTAAGCATGGTGGCGAACGGCATCGGCGCGCCTGGCGTCAACGGCCATGCCTATCCGATCGAAGATCACGTCTACGACGTGGTCGTGGTGGGGGCAGGCGGCGCGGGGTTGCGCGCGGTGGTCGGTTGCAGCGAGGCGGGGCTGCGCACCGCCTGCATCACCAAGGTGTTCCCGACCCGCTCCCATACCGTAGCGGCCCAGGGCGGCATCTCGGCGTCGCTCGGCAATATGCACAAGGATGACTGGCGCTGGCATATGTACGACACCGTGAAGGGGTCGGACTGGCTGGGCGATCAGGATTCGATCGAATATATGGTGCGCAATGCGCCCGAGGCTGTCTACGAGCTCGAACATTGGGGCGTGCCGTTCTCGCGCACCGAGGACGGCAAGATCTATCAGCGCCCGTTCGGCGGCATGACGCTGGACTACGGCAATGGCCAGGCGCAGCGCACCTGCGCCGCCGCCGACCGCACCGGCCACGCCATGCTGCATACGATGTATGGCCAGGCGCTGCGCCACGCCGCCGAATTCTATATCGAGTTTTTCGCCATCGACCTGATCATGGACGATCAGGGCGTCTGCCGCGGCGTCGTCGCCTTGAAGCTGGATGACGGCACGCTGCACCGGTTCCGGGCGCAGACCACGATTCTGGCGACCGGCGGCTATGGCCGCGCCTATGCCTCCTGCACCTCGGCGCATACCTGCACCGGCGACGGCGGCGCGATGGCGCTGCGCGCCGGGCTGCCGCTGCAGGACATGGAGTTCGTCCAGTTCCATCCGACCGGCATTTACGGCTCGGGCTGCCTGGTCACCGAGGGCGCCCGCGGCGAGGGCGGCTATCTGGTCAATTCCGAAGGCGAGCGCTTCATGGAGCGCTACGCGCCGTCGGCGAAGGATCTGGCCTCGCGCGACGTGGTGTCGCGCGCCATGACCATCGAAATGCGCGAAGGCCGCGGCGTCGGCAAGAAGAAGGACCACATCTTCCTGCATCTCGATCATCTCGATCCGGCGGTGCTGCATGAGCGGCTGCCGGGCATCTCGGATTCGGCGCGGATCTTCGCCGGGGTCGACGTCACCCGCGAGCCGATCCCGATCCTGCCGACGGTGCACTACAACATGGGCGGCATCCCGACCAATTTCCACGGCGAGGTCGTCACCAAGAAGGACGGCGACGACAACGCGGTGGTGCCCGGGCTGATGGCGCTGGGCGAGGCCGCCTGCGTCTCGGTGCACGGCGCCAACCGGCTCGGCTCCAATTCGCTGATCGATCTCGTGGTGTTCGGCCGCGCCGCGGCGCTGCGCTGCGCCGAGAAGCTGACGCCGAACGGCAAGCAGCCGGAGCTGCCGGCGGATTCCGCCGAGAAGTCGCTGTCCCGGCTCGATCATTATCGCTACGCCGCCGGCGGCACCCCGACCGCGAAGCTGCGCGACAACATGCAGCATGTGATGCAGAGCAATTGCGCCGTGTTCCGCACCGGCGACGTGCTGCAGGAAGGCTCGGAGCTGATTCACAAGGTCCACAGCGGCATCACCGATATCGCCGTGTCGGACCGCTCGCTGACCTGGAATTCCGACCTGATCGAAACGCTGGAATTCGACAATCTGATCGTGCAGGCGGTGGCGACGATGGATTCCGCCGCCAACCGCACCGAGAGCCGCGGCGCCCACGCCCGCGAGGATTTCTCGGCGCGCGACGACGCCAACTGGATGAAGCACACGCTGGCCTGGATCGGCGCCGACGGTGGCACCACGCTCGATTACCGGCCGGTGCACGACTACACGATGACCAATGACGTGCAGTACATTCCGCCCAAACCGCGGGTGTATTGAGAGCGTATTTATTGTGCTGTCATGCGCGGGCATAGCCGTTCCAAGAACGGCGTTCTAAAACGCCTATGCCCGCGCATCCATCCATCTTCGCAAGATGATGGATTGCAGGGTCGAGCCCGGCAATGACGGAAAACGGCAAAGGCAACGCAAATGGTTGAGTTCGCACTTCCGAAAAACTCCAAGATCACCGGCGGCAAGAGCTGGCCGAAACCCGAGGGCGCGACCGAGACCCGGGAATTTCGGGTCTATCGCTGGAATCCGGACGACGGCAAGAATCCCAGCGTCGATGTCTACCACGTCGACAAGAACGATTGCGGCCCGATGGTGCTGGACGGCCTGATCTGGATCAAGAACCACATCGATCCGACGCTGACCTTCCGCCGCTCCTGCCGCGAAGGCGTCTGCGGCTCCTGCGCGATGAACATCGACGGCGAGAACACGCTGGCCTGTACCAAGGCGATGGACGACGTCAAGGACAGCGCCGTGAAGATCAATCCGTTGCCGCATCAGCCGGTGGTCAAGGATCTGGTCCCCGACCTCACCAATTTTTACGCCCAATACGCCTCGATCGAGCCCTGGCTGCAGACCGTGACGCCGACGCCGCAGAAGGAATGGAAGCAGAGCCACGAGGATCGCGAGAAGCTCGACGGGCTGTATGAATGCATCCTGTGCGCCTGCTGCTCGACCTCGTGCCCGAGCTATTGGTGGAATTCGGATCGCTTCCTCGGCCCCGCCGCGTTGCTGCAGGCGACCCGCTGGGTCAAGGACAGCCGCGACGAAGCCACCGGTGAACGCCTCGACAATCTCGAGGATCCGTTCCGGATCTATCGCTGCCACACCATCATGAATTGCGCCAAGGCCTGCCCGAAGGGGCTGAACCCGTCGGAAGCGATTGCCAGCCTCAAGCTGAAGCTGGTCGAACGCCAGATCTGAGCGCGCGTATCTCGCCAGCGGGCAATACCGTCGCCTGACGACGGATGCGTCGCGTCCGTCGCGCTTGCCCGGGAACATCATCGTCACCCGACCGTTAACGATCGAACCTTGAGGGAGATCGATGATGGCGGCTGACCGCAAATCCGGCGAAGCGCAACACGCCTGGGACATGATGAAGAGCATCACTTTCGCGATGCTGGCGACGCGCGATGGTGACGCTATTCGCTCGCGGCCGATGGCGGCCTATGTCGAGCCGCAGAACAATGCGGTGTTGTTTCTCACCGACGTGCGGCGTCACAAGGACGACGAGATCGCGCGCGATCACCACGTCAATCTCGCCTTCGCCGACACCAGCGGCCAGAAATACGTGTCGGTCAGCGGCACCGCCGCGATTAGCAATGACCGCGCCATAATCAAGGAACTGTTCACCACCGCCGCCAAGGCGTGGTGGGACAGCGCCGAGGATCCGAATATCCGGGTGTTGAAGATCACCCCCGACGAAGCCGAATATTGGGACTCGCCCGGCACCATCGTCAGCTACGTCAAAATGGCGATGGCGGCTGCGACCGGCTCGCGCCCCGACCTTGGCGAAAATCGCAAGGTGGCGATCTGATGATGGCCGATCCGCAAGACAACCCGACCGATCCTGGCCCGGCTGTGCCGCCGACCGAAGTGCCACCGGCGACGACGCCGCAGCCGGCCGAGCCGCCGCGCGAAGCGCCGCCTGGTAGTCCGGCGCCGGATATTCCGCCGCCGATCGATGAGCCCGGCATGCCGCCGGTGCCGGAGGAGCTGCCCGGACAGATGCCCGACGAGGCGCCGGTTCGCGGGCCACCCAGTCCCGGCGCGCCGAATCCGGCGACAATGTAGTACCGGCTCGATGCTTCGCTGTAGGTTCGATTCGACAGCTGCTATCGGCTGTCCCTTACCTGGCTGAATACTCCATGAATAGGCGCGCCGACGAGCCATTGCCGGCGCGAAATAATTGACGGGCGGAAATCGCCGGCCGTCACATTGCGGCCCCACCGCTGCGTGTTGATCTGTACGCCCCGCCAATCAACTGATTGGTGCGAGGCGATTTGTTTGCGGGAACGATAAACATCATGACCAAATTAAACTTGACGCTGCTCGCCACCACGGCTTTGACGGCGATGCAATTTGCGGCCCTGCCGTCTTATGCGCAGGCCGCGCCACTGCAGCTTGCGCAGGCCACGCCAGCGCCGGCCGAAACCGGACCGGATGGCAAACCGCTGCCGAAGCAGCCGCCGAAGGGGCCGCCGCCCGGCGGCATCGGTCACGCCCCACCGCCCCCACCTGCGATGCAGCGCCCGCCGCACCCGGAACCGCCGGCGCCCCCGCATCCGGCGCCGCCTGCGGCGCAACGCCCCGTGCCACCACCGGCGCCCAGCGCCAAGCCGCCAGCCCCGCCGGCTGCGGGACACATCGGTCATCCCGCGCCACCGTCGGCCGCCGCGCCGCCGGAGCGTCCGACACCTCCAGCCGCACCAAGGCCGCCCGCGCCACCCGCGGCCGCGCCGACTCCGCCACACGCCAGATCTGAGCCCGCTAAACCCGAGCCGGCCAAATCCGAGCCGGCCAAGTCTGAGCCGGCCAAGTCTGAGCCGGCCAAGCGTGAACCGACCAGGCGTGAAGCGGCGCCGCAAGCAGCCCCTGCGCCGACCCCACCGCCCGCTGGACGGATCGGTCAGCCATCGCCCCCGCCAGCTCAGCCGGCGCCTGCGCCGACCGCTGCTCCAGCTCCTGCACCAGCCAAGCCAGCGCCGGCACCGGCGGCCGCAGCACCGACGCCGCCACCAGCGGGTCGGATCGGCGAGCCTACCCCGGCAGCCCAGCCGGCACCGGCCGACAAGGGAGCGCCGCCATCCCCCAGCGCGCTGGGCCCACGCGGCGCTGCGCTTTTGCAGAACTCGCCGAACCTGACCGCGCCGATTCCCCCGGCACCGCCGCCGGCGCAGGCGCTGACCCCGATCAAGCCCGGCACGGTCGGGCCTGGACCGCGCAACATCACCGATTTTCGCAGCGAGCGCCGGGAGACCAAGGAAGGCGATCGCACCGTGATCACCGAGCCTGGCCGCGTCATCGTGCGCGATCCGGGCGGGCGCGACTACATTCGGCACAACGAGCTTGATCGTTTCCGATATGGCGCGCGCGACATCCGTGAGGATCGCGACGGCGATGACACGCGTACTATCATTGTGCTGCCGGACGGTGACCAGATCATCAATCTCACCGGACCGGACGGCCAGCTGCTGCGGCGCATCCGCCGCGACCGCGACGGCCGCGAGATTGTGATCATCGACAACAGTTATCGGCCGCGGGACCGCGGCAGTTTCTATGTCGACCTGCCGCCGCCGGTGATCCGGATGCCGCGCGACCGCTACATCGTCGATTACGACGATGCATCGCCCGAGCTGCTGTATGACACGTTGGAGGCGCCTCCGGTGGAGCGGCTGCAGCGCCGCTACACGCTCGACGAAATCCGCTACAGCCCGACGGTGCGTCAGCGGATGGCCTCGGTCGACCTCAACACCATTACCTTCGCGACCGGATCTTGGGAGATTCCGCCGGCCCAGGGCGCCAAGCTCGAAGGCATCGCCAATGCGATCAAGCGATCGATCCAGCGCGAGCCGCGCACGGTGTTCCTGATCGAGGGCCACACCGACGCTACCGGCAATGACGTCGACAATCTGTCGCTGTCGGATCGCCGGGCGCAATCGGCGGCCGAATTGCTGACCCAGGAGTTCGGCGTCCCCGCCGAGAATCTGGTGACGCAGGGCTACGGATCGCAATACATGAAGGTCCAGACCAACGGACCGGAACTGCTGAATCGTCGCGTCACCGTGCGCAATATCACGCCGTTGTTGAACGGCGGCGTGGCCGCAGCGGCACCGCCGCCGCCCCGTCCGCGGCGCTAACCAGGCGTTGCGAATAGACGCTCGCTAAAAGACGGCCGCGCAGCAGACTGCGCGGCCGTTATTTTGTCGAAAGCCGAAGCCTTAGCGCACCACTACGGGGGCGCCCACCGAGACGCGTTGATACAGGTCGGTGATGTCGGCGTTGTACATCCGGATGCAGCCATACGACACGAAGCCGCCGATCGAGCCCGGTCGATTGGTGCCATGAATGGCGTATTCGCCGCCGGCCAGCGTCAACGCGGCGACGCCCATCGGATTGTGCGGCGAGCCGCCCGGGATCACGTCGGGAATCGACGGCTCGTCGCGCTTCACCTCCGCCGGCGGTGCCCAGGCCGGATAGCGATACTTGCCGTCGATCTGGGTCACGCCGGACCATTGCTTGCCGGCCCTGCCGACGCCGACCGGATAGCGCACCGCCTGGCCGGGCTCCACCACGAGATAGAGCCGCCGCTCATTGGTTTTGACCACGATGGTACCGGGCGAATAGTCGCCCTGGAACGCCACCAGATCCGGCCGCGCATCCGCGCGCGGCGCTGTCATCATCCCGGCGCCGATCAATGCCGCGGCAACCAGTGCAGTCCTCGCCCATTCAGTTTCCAACGCCATCAGTCTCTCCGTTTCGACGCACCATCAGGAAACGGTAAATCCCGGTCCTTGGCGTCGTCCGGCACGTATTCTAACGCAGCGCGTTAACTGATCGGTGTCGGCAGCATGTCCTGAACGACTGCATCGCCGTCATCGCGCGATATCCTGCGAACAAAGTAAATGGCAGGCAAACGACTTCAGCGGGAAAACCGCGGTGCCGGGCTGGCCCCCAATCGTGGCTCCTCGGGTCGCAGCCTCTCGGGGCGGGGCAGCCAATCGACCATGGCAGTGCGCCGCGCGACTCGTTCAATGCGGCCACACGACTGGCACGTTACACCAACGGTCGTTGCCTCTCGTTCGTCATGGCCGGGACAAGCCGGCCATGACCAAATTGATGAGGCAACGGAAAAATCCGTTGGTATTACCAGGAGCGGGCGCGCGCTCAATATTTACGTCGAGCGCGCGTTCCGTCCCCGTCTTGCTAGAGCGTTTTCAAGCGAAGTGGGCACCGGTTCGCGTGAAGAAAATGCGTCAAAACAACAATCTAAAGCTCCGATTCTGAACTTTCAGAACCGGAATTGCTCTAGTGCGGGATGACTTATCTTCGAATCGTCATCCTGCTCTAGCCTGTCGTTGAGCGTGATCTTGTCCGAAAACCGGGACCCGGTTTTCGAGGTCACGCTTCTAGTGCTTGTTCTGGCGGTGCTCGACCAGATCGTCGACCACGGCCGGATCGGCCAGTGTTGAGGTGTCGCCCAGCGTCGAGGATTCGTCCTCGGCGATCTTGCGCAGAATTCTGCGCATGATCTTGCCGGAGCGGGTCTTCGGCAGGCCGGGCGCGAATTGGATCAGGTCGGGCGAGGCGATCGGGCCGATGTCCTTGCGGACCCAGGCCACCAGCTCCTTGCGTAGTTCCTCGCTCGGCTCGATCCCGGTCATCAGCGTCACATAGGCGTAGATGCCCTGGCCCTTGATGTCGTGCGGATAGCCGACCACGGCGGCCTCGGACACTTTGGCGTGGGCGACCAGCGAGGATTCCACCTCGGCGGTGCCCATGCGGTGGCCGGAGACGTTGATGACGTCGTCGACCCGCCCGGTGATCCAGTAATAGCCGTCGGCGTCGCGGCGGCAGCCGTCGCCGGTGAAGTACTTGCCCTTATAGGCCGAGAAATAGGTCTGCTCGAACCGGGCGTGATCGCCATAGACCGTGCGCATCTGCCCCGGCCAGGATTTGGCGAGGCAGAGATTGCCGGTGCATTCGCCCTCCAGCACATTGCCGTCGGGATCGAGGATTTCCGGCACCACGCCGAAGAACGGCTTGGTGGCCGAGCCGGGTTTCAGCTTGGTGGCGCCGGGCAGCGGCGTGATCAGGATGCCGCCGGTCTCGGTCTGCCACCAGGTATCGACGATCGGGCAGCGATCCTCGCCGACGACGCGGTGATACCACTCCCAGGCCTCGGGGTTGATCGGCTCGCCGACCGAGCCCAGCAGCCGCAGGCTCTTGCGCGAGGTCTTCTTCACCGGCTCGTCGCCGGCCTGCATCAGCGCGCGGATCGCGGTCGGCGCGGTGTAGAAGATGTTGACCTTGTGCTTGTCAACCACTTCCCAGAATCGGGAGTTGGTCGGGTAGTTCGGCACGCCCTCGAACATCAGCGTGGTGGCGCCATTGGCCAGCGGTCCATACAGAATGTAGCTGTGGCCGGTGACCCAGCCGACGTCGGCGGTGCACCAATAGATGTCGCCGTCGTGATAATCGAACACATATTGGTGCGTCATCGCCGCGAAGACGAGGTAGCCGCCCGAGGTGTGCAGCACGCCCTTGGGTTGGCCGGTCGATCCCGAGGTGTAGAGGATGAACAGCGGATCCTCGGCGTTCATGTGCTCGCAGGGGCAGTCCGTCGTCACCATCTCGGCGGCTTCGTGGTACCAGAAGTCGCGGACGTCATCCATCTCGACCGCGGCGCCGGTGCGCTTGACCACCACCACCCAGTCGACGCCGCCGCACTTCGCCAGGGCTGCGTCGACATTGGCCTTCAGCGGCACCTTCTTGCCGCCGCGCAGGCCTTCATCGGCGGTGATCACCACCTTGGACTGACAATCGGTGATGCGTTGGGCCAGCGAGTCCGGCGAGAAGCCGGCAAACACCACCGAATGGATCGCGCCGATCCGGGCGCAGGCCAGCATCGCGAAGGCGGCTTCGGGGATCATCGGCAGATAGATGGTGACGCGGTCGCCCTTGGCGACATTGCGGTTGCGCAGGATGTTGGCGAATTTGCAGACTTCGTCGTGCAGCTCGCGGTAGCTGATGTGCCGCGACTCCGACGGATTGTCGCCTTCCCAGATGATCGCGGTCTGCTCGGCCCGGGTCGCCAGATGGCGATCGATGCAATTATAGGCGACGTTGAGGATGCCGTCGTCGAACCATTTGATGGAAATTTTGCCGGGGGCGTAGGAGCAGTCCTCGACCTTGGTGAAGGGCTTGATCCAGTCGATCCGCTTACCCTGCTCGGCCCAGAAGTCGTTGGGGTCGTTCACCGAGCGCGCATACATTTCGTTATATTTGGCGTCGTTGATAAAGGCCCGCGTCGCCCATTCCGGCGGCACGTCATAGATCTTCTCGGACATTACTTTCCTCCACCCATTGCGGCCATTGCCGCGAACTTGCCGTTGGTTTTCGATTCTTGCGCCATGCGAACTCCCGTCGGCAACACCGAAATCCATCCGATGCAAATTCGGGGGACATTCCGGGAATTGCTGAAAGGGATCTCGTCGGCGGCGAAGACGATTCGAAGCCACCTACCGTCCGGCTATGTTGTTGCTTTGAGTATGCGTCGAGGCGCGGGCCGGCGACAAGCCGTAACGCATTGGACTTTTGTCGGCCCAGCCCCGCGCGAGGCGCGTGCCGCCGCGCGGGACGGCAATCGGGGATCACGATCGCGTTTTCGTCGCGACGCCGAGCCCGATTCGATGGGGTAGCGAGGGTATCTGGGAACCGCCGTAGGTGACGTGGTCGGCCGCCCGTCGCCGCAGCTGCTGGTGGTCGCTGTGGCGGCTGGATTGCGTTCCGGAATACTGGGTCCCCCGCTTTCGCGGGGGATGACGGCAAAAATGCGGGGGCAGCTACACGCCGCCCATCCGGCAGATGATCTTCCATTCCTCCGCCGCCACCGGCTGCACCGACAGCCGCGACTGTTTGAGCAATGCCATTTCCGAAAGCGATGGCTCGGTCTTGACGGCGGCCAGCGTCACCGGGGTTTTCAGCGGCTTGACCGCCTTGATGTCGACGCAGACGAATTTGCCGCTGGCATCGGTGGGGTCCGGATAGGCCTCGCGGATGATCTCGGCGATGCCGACGATCTCCTTGCCCTCGTTGGAATGGTAGAAGAAGGCGCGGTCGCCCTTCTTCATCTGCATCATGAACAGTTTGGCGCTGTGGTTACGCACCCCGGTCCAGGGCTCGCCCTTGGCGCCCTTGGCGACCTGCTGATCCCACGACCAGGTCGAGGGTTCGGATTTCACCAGCCAATGCGCCATCGCCTATTCCTCTGCCTTCAAGGGCCGCGTCAGCAGCCCCTCGATCGCCGCATCGACGCTGATGCTGCCATCGAGGATCGCCGCGACGGCGGCTGAAATCGGCATTTCGACCTGTTTGATCCGTGCCATTTCCAGCAGCACCGGCGCGGTGAAGGCGCCTTCCGCCAGCTTGCCATGCGAGGCCTCGGCCGCGCTCTCGCCGCGGCCGAGCGCTACGCCGAAGGAAAAATTGCGCGACTGCGCGGTGCCGCAGGTCAGGATCAGGTCGCCGAGGCCGGACAGGCCCATCATGGTTTCGGTCGTGGCGCCGCAGGCCTTGCCGAAACGTACCAGCTCGGCGAAGCCGCGCGTCGTCATCGCCGCCAGCGCCGAGGCGCCGAGCTTGCGGCCCTCGACAATGCCGGCGGCGATCGCCAGCACGTTCTTGGTGGCGCCGCCGAGTTCGACCCCGCGCACATCGGTCGAATGATAGGGCCGGAAGCTGCCCGAATTCATCGCCTCAGCCAGAGCCTGCGCGATGCCGGCGTCGGGCGCCGCGATGGTCACCGCGGTCGGCAGACCGCGCGCTACATCGGCGGCGAAGCTCGGCCCCGACAGGATCGCCGGCAATGCATTCGGCGCGGCCTCGACAATGATCTCGGTCATGAATTTATGGGTGCCGTGTTCGATGCCCTTGGCGCAGGCGACCAGCGGCGTGCGCGCGCCGATCAAGGGCGCAAGCTGCGTCACCACCTGGCGCAGCACCTGCGCCGGCACCACCAGCAGAATCGCTTGCGCGCGGGCCGCTTCTGCCAGATCGCGCGTCACCTTGATGGATTTTTCCAGCGTCACGCCGGGCAGGTAAAGACTCTCGCGCTTGCCGGCCAATTGCTCGGCATTGCCGCCATCATGTTCCCACAGCGTCACGTCGCGGCCGGCGCGCGCGCAGGTCTGCGCCAGCGCTGTGCCCCAGGCGCCGCCGCCGAGCACCGCGATCGAGTTAAAGGACGCCATCGGACCCGCCTTGCTGCAATGGAAGGATCATCTGTGCCATCGCTCGATTGCTAAAACGCCGCGCGGGTATTGGCGAATTTGTCCGACGTGGTGATGTTGGCGTCGAGCAGCCAGCGCGCGCGCGGGGCGAATTCCATGCTGTCGGTCAGCCCCAGCGCCAGCCGTTCGGCGCCGGCCCAGGCGATCATCGCGCCATTGTCGGTGCACAGTGCCGGCGGCGGAATGATCAAGCTGGTCCGCGCCTTGCCGGCGACCTCGCGCAGCGCGCCGCGAATCGCCTGGTTGGCGGCGACGCCGCCGGCGGCGACCAGCGCGCGGGGCGGACCGAAACGCTCCTGGAAATGCCGCAGCCCGACGCTGAGCCGGTCGGCCATGGAATCCAGCACCGCGGCCTGGAAGCCGGCGCACAGATCGTTGATGTCCTGCGGCTGCAACGGCGTGTGCCGGCTGGCCTCGTTGCGCACCGCGGTCTTCAGGCCGGACAGCGAGAAATTGGCGTCGGCGCGGCCCAGCATCGGGCGCGGAAACGCGAAGCGGGCCGGATCGCCGGCGGCCGCGGCGCGCTCGACCTGCGGTCCGCCCGGATAGGGCAGCCCCAGCATCTTGGCGATCTTGTCGAAGGCCTCGCCCATCGCGTCGTCGACGGTGGTGCCGAGCCGGATATAATTGCCGACGCCGAGGATGGCGACGATCTGGGTGTGACCGCCCGAGGCCAGGAACAGGCAATAGGGAAATTCCAGCGCGTCGGTCAGCCGCGGCGTCAGCGCATGGGCTTCGAGATGATTGACGGCGATCAGCGGGGTATCATGCACCAGCGCGATCGCCTTGGCGGTGGTGAGACCGACGATGACGCCGCCGATCAGGCCCGGGCCGGCCGCGGCCGCGACGCCGGATAGTTGTGCGAATTCCGTTCCGGCTTGCTGCATCGCGGTAGCGACGATGCCGTCGAGCAGATCGACATGGGCGCGCGCGGCGATCTCCGGCACCACGCCGCCAAACGGCGCGTGGTCCTCGATCTGCGAGTGCACGATATTGGACAGAATGCGCCCGTGACCATCGCTCTGGCGCTCGATCACCGCCGCGGCGGTTTCGTCGCAGGTGGTCTCGATTCCCAATACCAGCAAGGCTTTATCACTAGCCAAATTGAGCCCTTGCGTTTGCCGCCAAAGCGGCGTTTTCCTTGCCCGGCGTAGCATTGCGGGGTCTCAATATGCAATCATCCGGTTTGCACGCCGTGGCCCGGCCGAAACGACGGGCCATTCCGGTGACCGCCATGTCGCTGCCTCCAAAGAGGAGCTAGCGCTTGGCGATGCTTGTGACCCGACCGCAGCCCGACGGCGATGCGACGGCTGCGGCGCTGCGCGCCAAGGGCTATCAGGTGTTGCTGGCGCCGATGTTGCGCTTTGAGCCGGTGCCGTTCCAGGACGATCCAGAGACAGATTATAGTGGCGTCATCGTCACCAGTGCCAATGCGCTGCGGGCGATCGAGGGCCAGGCCATCCTCGCAAGGCTGCTGAAACTGCCGCTGTTCGCCGTCGGCAAGCACACCGCGCAAGCGGCGCGCGACGCCGGATTCGGCAAGCTCATCGTCGCCAAGGGTGACGCCGCGGCGCTGCGCGACAGTGTGGTGTCTTCGATGCGTGCCAGGAAGCTGAAGAAATCCGGCACGCTGCTGTATCTGGCGGCCGCCGATCTGTCGCGCGATCTGGCTGGCGAATTGCGCCAGGACGGCTTCAACGTCACAATGCAGATCACCTATAAGATGGCTCCCGTACCGAATCTGCCGCCCGACGTCTGCGAGGCATTTGCAGCTCAGGGAATCGAGGCGGTATTGCATTATTCGCGGCGCAGCGCGCAATGCTTCGTCGATGCGACGCGGGCCTCCGGGATCGAAATCTCGGCCCTTGCGATTCCGCAATGCTGTTTGTCCGAATCGGTGTCCGATGTGGTGCGGCAAGCGGGAGCGACTCAGGTCACGGTTGCGCGCAAGCCGGATGAATCTGCATTGTTCGAGGCTCTGGATCGTGCGCTGAGCCCGCTATCGCGGTAGAAGACAGTCCGAATCGAGATCGGATTCGGCTGTGCAAAGTGAGGAAATTTTCGGATGGTCAAGAAAAGGCCCGGACACTTTGAAGCGCCAAGCAACAACGACGACTCGGCGGAGGCGAACGCTGACGCGGTGCGCTCGGATCAGGAGACGTCGATGAACCAGCAAGACGGCGCCGCCGATCGTCTGGCATCGGAAATGGCTTCGTTGCAGGAGAACTCCGCGGCGCAATCGGCCGCCGAAACCGCGATCACGACGGAGGCGCCCGAACCGGTGCAGGTCGAGCCGGAGCAAGAGCAAGCGACAGGACCGGCAGCCAGCGATCAGCCGGAGGACGGGCCGCGCGTTGAACCCGTCGCCCCCGCCGCGAGCCATGACGGCGCCGATCGCCTCCATCAGCCGCCACCGGTATCCAAAGTGTCGACGATTCTGCTGCCTGCGATTGTCGGCGCCGTCGCCGCCGTGCTGGTGGCCGGCGCGGCGATGAACGGCATGGTTCCGGGGCTGGCGCCGCCGCCTTCCGCCACCGCGCCGCAAGGCGACAATGCCGAAATGGCCGCGCTCGCGTCGCGCGTAGCGGCCCTCGAATCACGGCCGGCGCCTGCCGCAGCGGGAGTGGCCGACCCGGCGCTCGCCGGGCGCATCGACGCCGTGGAGAAATCCGTCGCATCGCTGCGCGACGATGTCGCCGCCGCGCGCAGCCAATCCGAACAGCTCGCCAGCGCTGTCAACGCACTGAAGGCGGCGCCTGTGGCTGCGCCGTCGCCCGACCAGGCTTCGGACCTTGCGGCGATCAACGGGCGGCTCGATCAGCTCGAAGCGGCCGTCCAATCGGCCAAGGATAGTGCGCAGAAAGCGGCCGCCGCGAAGGCGGCCGAGCCGGCGCCGGCGTCGGCCGACGACGTGCCGCTGCGCCGGCTGGTCGCCGCGACGCTGCTCGATCTGGCGGTGCGCAATGGCGAGCCCTATGCGGCGACGCTGGACTCCGCCAAGCCACTGGCAACCGATCCGGCCGCGCTGACGCCGCTCGATCGCTTCGCGAAATCCGGGCTGCCGAGCGCCGCCGAGCTGAGCCGCGACGTGCTGCCGCTATTGCCGAAATTGCTGCCGGAGGAACAAGCGCCAGGCTCCACGACGGGTTTCGTCGCGCGGTTGCAGGCCAATGCGGAGCGGCTGGTCAAGATTGAGCGGGCCGGCGCCGTTGCGGGGATCGACCGCTCGGGGATTGTCAGCAAGGCCGCCGTTGCGGCGCAACGTAACGACCTCGCTGCGGTGCGTCGCGAATTGAATACGCTTGCGCCGGCCCAGCAAAAGCCGGTTCAATCCTGGCTCGACAAGGTCGAGGCGCGCGATCAGGCGCTCGCCGCGTCCCATCAATTTGCCGCCGCCGCGCTCGCCGCGCTCCCGAAATCGTCGCCATAGGATTCCCATGCTCCGCATCATCCTGTTTCTCGTCGTGATTGCGCTGGTGGCCGCCGGCGCCGCGTGGATAGCCGATCAGCCCGGCGACGTGGTGCTGTCGTGGAATGCCTGGCAGGCGAAGATGTCGCTGCCGGTGTTCCTGCTGTCACTTGGCGCCGCCATGGTCGCAGTGGTGCTGTGTTGGGCGATCCTGACCGGGATGGTGCGAACCCCCGGCCAGCTCCGGCGCAGCCGGCGCGAACGCCGCAGCGCGCGCGGTCGCAACGCCATCACCCAGGGCTTGCTGGCGGTCGGCCATGGCGACAGCGCCGCCGCGCGCAGCCATGCCAATGCGGCCAGGCGTCATGCGCCGCAGGATCCGCTGGCGCTGCTGCTGCAGGCGCAATCGGCGCAGCTCGAGGGCGACCGCGACGCCGCGCGCCGCGCGTTTCTTGCCATGGCCGGGCGCGACGACACCAAATCGCTCGGCATGCGCGGGCTCTATATCGAGGCGCAGCGCGCCGAAGATCCCTATGCGGCGCTGGCGATCGCCGAAGAAGCGCTGCGGGTGGCGCCCAACGCGTCCTGGGCGGCGCATGCGGTGCTCGGTTTCCGCTGCGCCAGGGCCGATTGGAGCGGCGCGCTGGATATTCTCGACAATAATCTGTCCACCGGCCTGATCGACAAGAAGGCCTATCGGCGTCAACGCGGCGTGCTGCTGACCGCGCGGGCGCTGGAAGCCGTCGACACCGATGAGAGCCTGGCGCGCGACAGTGTGCTGGAAGCCATCAAGCTGGCGCCGACGCTGGTGCCGGCGGCGGTGCTGGCGAGCAAATTCATGAGCGAGGCCCGTCAGGTCCGCCGCGCGATGAAGATCATCGAGACGGCGTGGCAGGCGCAGCCGCATCCCGACCTCGCCGAGGCCTATGCGCATGTCAAACCTGGCGACGCCCCCGATGTGCGGCTGGCGCGGGTCGAAAGCCTGGTGGCGAAGAATCCCGACGATCTCGAAAGCGGGCTGGCGGTGGCGCGCGCGGCGATCGAGGCCGGAGAATACAAGCGCGCCCGCGCGGTGCTGGCGCCATTCATCGATGTGCCGACTCAGCGCGTCGCGATGCTGATGGCCGAAATCGAGCACGGCGAACGCGGCGATACCGGCCGCGCCCGCGCCTGGACGCTGCGCGCGGTGCGCGCTTTGCACGACCCGGTATGGACCGCGGACGGCTATGTCTCCGACCGCTGGCGGCCGGTCTCGCCAGTGACCGGACGGCTCGACGCATTCCAATGGCAGACGCCGGTGGCCGCGCTGCCCTCCAACAAGGCGATCGTGATCGATGATGACGATTTCGAAGACACCATGATCGCCGGCCCCGATGAGGAGCCGGTCGCCGCGGCCGAGGAGGCCGTCACGGTGGTCATCGAGGAGCCTGCCGCCGAGCCCGAGGTGGTTTCTCCGGCGCAGCCGGTTGCGGCCGAACTCGCCCCCGACAGCGCTGCTGCCGAGGCTCCGCAGCCGAGCGCAGAGGCGCCGCCGGTCACCCCAGAGCCCGCGCCCCCGCCGCCGATGTTCCATCGTCGCTCCACGCCGGCCAGTTCCGGTGCGCCGCCGGTGATTCCCATCGTCCGCGCCCCGGACGATCCGGGAATCGACGATGAGCCCAGCGAGAACGAGTACCCCGACGCCACCAACCCGCCGCCGGGCCAGCCCAGTGGCTGGCGCGGCTACCGGCCGCGACGGGACAATTGAGCCCGGCAGGTCGGCTACAGCGCATCGCGTCGTGCTTCCGGGCGCGCCGCCAGGGGACCAGATTTGCCGGCGCGGGTTCTTGCCAATTCGCACATTCCTCGATATCAGAGGCCCACGTGCTTCGGCTCTCGCCGACCGCGCCGATGGTTTGCCGCAATAGCTCAGCTGGTAGAGCACGTCATTCGTAATGACGGGGTCGCAGGTTCGAGTCCTGCTTGCGGCACCATCGAACGCGCGATTGCTGGCTCGGCGGATCGTCTTCGTCCAAGGCGCCGGATGCGCAGCGATAAATCAGCCAGCTCGGCGATCGAGATCTCCACGAGGCTTCGACGGTGTTCGGGGCCTGCCGGCTTGCGGAACGTCACACGGGGCGGACGCTGCCGGGTTTCCAGAGGAAAGAACCGGTGGTTTCCGACGGCCGCGCCAGGCCGCGCAGATTCAGCGCGAACTGCTCTCGGATGCGCGTCCCGGAGCCCATCGGGTGCCCTCGCTTTCCGGGGGCAAGGACGTCGCGCGGACAACACCTTAAATAAGGTCGTCGGCCAACGACGCTAGCCTCGCGACATCATCTGCGAGATCGATGCTCGCTGCGCTTTGGCGCCGCTGCGCCGCACAGACGACGTCGCCGATTACGTTGCGAATGTCGTCCAAGCTGGCGGACTGCGCGCCACGCGGCTGCACAGCCAGCCAGCGCGCCAGCAGATCATTTTCCAGCCGTTCGGCTGCGAGTTCACTCGCCTTGATCTGCCCGCGCAGCGCCTCGATCGCCTCTCCCGAAGCGAACGAGCCACCGGCCTTCAAGGTCGTGCGAACTCGGCGTAGCGGCTGTACGATCTCGTCGCGCCACGGCGCGCAAGCCGCGCTCATCTCTTCGATGTCCAACGACGACAGCCGGAGGCCGCGTCGCGTCACCGCAAAAATCGCCACCAGCAGCAACATCACGTCGACGCCGGCCTCGGCTTGCAGCTTCAAACAGATCGCCGATGCGGATGGCCTTTGATAGAGCTCAAGCGCAAAAGCCCAGCATGCCTCCGCGATATCCGTTGCGTCGTCCGTCACCACGTCCTCACGCACAGCGCCGTTACGTCAAAGAGCATGTTGTCTGGTCCCCGCGGACAAACCGTTCCAGCGCGTCACCAAGCCCGCTTCGACGCCGAACAGGTCGAGCACGCGTCCCAGCGTCTGATCCACCATCTGCTCGAGGCTGCCGGGCTTCGCATAGAACGCCGGCACCGGGGGAAACACGATCGCGCCGATCTCGGTGACGGCGGTCATGGATTTCAGATGCCCGAGATGCAAGGGGGTTTCGCGCGCCAGCAACACCAGCCGCCGGCGCTCCTTCAGCGTCACGTCGGCGGCCCGTGTCAGCAGCGACGCGGTGGCCCCGGTGGCGATTTCGGACAGGCTGCGCATCGAACACGGCACGACCACCATGCCGAGCGTCTTGAACGATCCGCTGGCAATGGAGGCGCCGATATTGTCGGCCCGATGCACGACATCGGCCAAAGCCGCAACGTCGGAGACCGGCAGATCCAGCTCCTGGCGCAAAGTGATCGCCGCGGATTTGCTCAACACCAGGTGGCTCTCGATGTCCAACCCCTGCAGGATCTGCAACAGTCGCACGCCGTAGATCGCGCCGGAGGCGCCGGTGATGCCGACGACAAGCCGCGGCCTGGAGGAATCGGAACCTGGCAAAATGATCTTGCCTCCTCTGCTCGCCTCGCCGCGGCATCCGGCCGCCTCGCCCGAGGGTCTAGCGCAACAAAAGTGCGTCCGCTGCCCAAGATTGCAGCGGCGGCTGCATCAATTGTCAGCGGCCGCACAGCATCGGTGCGGGCCGCCGACGCTGCTCACCGCGCCGGTGGCTCAGTTGAAGACGCCGCCGCCGTCGACGTTGATCTGTTGCGCGGTGATGAACCGGCTCTCGGAGCTGGCGAGGAACGCGACGATGCCGGTCAGATCGTCCGCCGTCACTACGCTTTGAATGAACTTGCTCTTCGCTCTCTGTTCGAGTTGCTCGCGAGTGAAACCGCCGGTGTCGGTTTGCCCGGGATGCACCATATTCGCGGTGATATTGTTCTTGCCGAGCTCCTTGGCGACGCATCGCATCAATCCGATCAGCGCAGCCTTCGAAGCGGTGTATTGCGTGATGTGGGCGAGCGCTTCGCCGATCGACGACGACCCGATGAAGATGATGCGGCCGCAATCCTGCGCGATCATCTGCGGTGCAACAGCAGCGGCGCAGTTGAAGGCGCCCTCGGTGTTGACGCTGAATGTCCGCTGCCATTCGGCCGGCGCGATCTGCCAGAACGGCCCGCGCGACAGGTCTTTCCAGATCCCCGCATTGCTCACCAGCACATCGATGCGGCCGAATCCCGCGACCGCCGCCGCGACCAGACGATCCACCGACGGCCGCGACGTGACATCCACCTCGACCGGCAGACACGTCGCGTCGGCAATCTCCTGCCGAAGCGACGCGACGGCGCTTTCAAGCTCGGTCAGATTGATGTCGGCCAGAACTACGGCGTATCCGTCGCGGCAGAGCCGCCGCGCGATGGCCTGCCCGATGCCGCGCGCGGCGCCGGTCACGATGGCAACCTTCTGTATCGTGCTCATTGCTCAAATCACCAGTTGTTGGAATGGCGTATTTCGCCGGTCTCGGCCGCGCCGTCGCTGTCGATCGCGCACCGACCTCGATGTGAATCTCGCCGTCGAATCGTCGGAAGCGCCAGCGTCGGCGATGCCGGCTGCGGCGCGATGCAGCTTGACACCCATCGGCATATACCTACATTATGTACATATGTCCAGATGCCGGACGACGAATGCCGCCTCCAACCGCGAAGCGCGCAATCACCACGACATCTGTTCCAGCAGCCTGACTTGTGTCCGGCGACCGATGACGTAATGCACAATGAGCGCCGATGCGCGCTCGGCCTCGCGCAGGCCGAAACTACCGGAGCAACACGACAATGGCTATAGATCGGGATATGGTTGCGCTCTTTCGCCAAGAGCTCGAACTCTGCAAGGTGAAGCCGGGCGAGCGGATCGGCGTTCTGTCCGAAGACCGCATCCGGATCGACTATGCCGAAGCGTTTATGGCGGCAGCCGAGGAGCTCGGCGCTGACCCGGTGCACGTCAACATCCGCAAGCGCCCCGGCAGCTTTTTCGGGCCGGGCAATTCGCTGCGCGGCCGCCAGGCGGCGATCGACACGCTGAAGACGATGGACATGGTGATCGACATGATCGGTCTCTTGTGGTCGAAGGAGCAGACCGAGATCACCGACGCCGGACCGCGGATGCTGCTGGTACTGGAGCCGATCGACGTGCTGTCGCGGATGCTGTCCTCGCCGGAGTCGCGTCGACGGGTCGAAGCCGCCGTCGGCGTGCTGAAGACCGGGCGGGAGTTGCGCGTGACGTCGCCCGGCGGCACCGACGTCACCTACCGGCTGGGACAATTCCGCGTCGTCGGCCAATATGGCTACACCGATCAGCCGGGTCGCTGGGACGCATGGCCGGGGAGTTTCCTATGGACCGGCGCCGAAGAGGACGGCGTCGACGGCACGGTGGTGATCGACAGCGGCGACATGCTGCTGCCGTTCATGCGCTACGTCTCCTCGCCGATCACCCTGACCATCAAGGCCGGCTACATCACCGAGATCTCCGGCGGCGGCACCGAGGGCGTGCTGATGCGCGACTTCATGCAGAGTTTCAACGATCCGAAGGCCTATGCGGTGTCCCACATCGGCTGGGGCCTCGACGAAAAGGCGAGCTGGACCTACATGGGAACGACGCCGGATGGCACGCACACCGTCGGCCAGGACGGCCGCGCCTATTACGGCAACGTGCTGTTCTCCACCGGGCCGAACACCGAAGTCGGCGGCACCAACCATACCGAATGCCATCTCGACATTCCGCTGAAGGGTTGCTCGCTGTATCTCGACGGTCAGCCCATCGTCGAAACCGGCGTCGTCATTCCAGAGGCGATGCGGGTGGCCGGTCGCTGAGCCGACAGCTCTGCCTCGGCACGGTCGTCGATAGGCTTACCGGGCTCCGGCGCCGCAATGACGTGACATAAAAGATGCCGCCGATTGCGTCTGCAATCGGCGGCATCTTGGTCTTGGCGGCGATCTCAGCCAGGCTTGATGCCTTGCAGGGAGGTGCGATCAGAGATCCAGCACCAGCCGCGGCGAACAGGATCGGCCGACGCAGACCATCATGATCTTGCCGTCGGCCTTTTCCTCGTCGGTCAAGATCGTATCGCGATGGTCCGGCACGCCTTCGAGGACGCGGGTCTCGCAGCTGCCGCAATAGCCTTCCTGGCAGGAAAACGTCACCGGGATGCCGGCGTCCTGCAGCACGTTGCCAAGGCTGGCATCCGCCGGCACGTGCAGCACCACGCCCGAGCCACGCAGTTCGACATCGAAGGCCCGGTCCTCGCCGACTGTGGCAGGCGCCGCATCGGTTTCGGCCGCGGCGAACCGCTCGATGTGCAGCGACGCCGACCGACCATGCCGCGCCGCCGCCGCCTCGAGTGCCGCAAGCATGCCGCTCGGACCGCAACCATAAACGGCCGTTTCGGCCGGCAAGGTCGCGAACAATGACTCCAGGTCGGGCAAGCCGCAGTCGTCCTGCGGCAGCAACGTGACCTTGCCGCCATTGCGATCGTTGATTTCGCCGAGGAAGCCCATCGCGCCGAGCGAACGGCCCCCATAAACCAGCTGCCAGGGACGACCGGCCCGCTCCGCCGCGCGGATCATCGGCAGCATCGGCGTGACGCCGATGCCGCCGGCGATGAACATGTAGTGCGGCGCGTCGACCAGCTTGAAGTGGTTACGCGGTCCGCGGCTCGCCACGGTGAAGCCGGTGGCGAACACGCTGTGGATTTCCTCCGACCCGCCGCGGCCTTTGGCGTCGCGCAGCACGGCGACGCGATAGGTGGTTGTATCGGCGGGATCGCCGCACAGCGAGTACTGCCTGACCTTGCCGGATGGCAGCAAGAGGTCGATGTGCGCGCCGGGGTCCCACGCCGGCAAGGTCGATTGGTCCTCCGCCACGAGGTCCAGCACCACGATCTCGGGCGTCTCGCGGTGGATCCGACGGACCGTGAGCCGACTGCTCAAATCGTTCGACATCGCGCGCCCCCGATCCTGCTCACTGCGCCGCCGGCGGCGTCCACTGCACTTCCAGGTGGTTCAGCGCGGTGACGGTGATCGCCGGCAAGTAATCCAGCGACTGTCCGGCCACGACGTGCAAATCGGGAAGCCGCCTGAACAGCTCCTCGAAGGCCACCTTGGCTTCGAGCCGGGCGAGTGGATTGCCGAGACAGGAGTGCCGGCCATGGCCGAACGCCAGATGCTTTTCCTTGTTGGGCCGGTGGATGTCGAACTTCTCCGAATCCGGGAAGCGGCTCTCGTCCAGGCCGCCGGCGATGAACAACAGGTAGATCAGCGACCCTTCGGGAATCGTCACGCCGCTCAGTTCGGTCTGCTTGGTGGTGAGTCGGAACAGCCCGGGCGACGTGCCGCGGCGGCGCAACGTCTCTTCGACGACGTCCGGCAACAGCGCATGATTGCCGCGCACCTCTTTGTCCTGATCCGGATTGTCGCCGAGAAACATCAGCATCTGCGCCATCAGGTTCGCGGTGGTGTCGTTTCCGGCCGCCACCAGTTCATGGATCTGGCGAATGATCCGCCGCGGCGGAATCGCCGGATTGCCGGCCGGGTCCTTGGCTCCCAACAATGTGCTCACCAGATCGCCCATCGGGCACTTGCCGCGATCGGCGACCAGCTCTCCGAAGAATTCCTGGCAGGCGGCGAGCCGGGTCCAGCGCTCGCGGCGCTCTTCCTCGCTCATCGGCTTGGTCACCGCATCCTTCGACTTCGGCGTCAGCACCGCGAACAGGTCCTCGGTCCAGATCCGGTAATTTGCCGCATTCTCGGTCGGCACGCCGAGCAGCCCCATGATGACGCCGAGCGACAACGGATAGCAGAATTCCTGCATGAAATCGCAGGATCCCCTGGCGATGAAGCCGTCGATCAGCTCATTGGCGATCCGCCGGATGTTGCCCTCCTGCTTCTGCAATTCGCGCGGCAGGAAACTCCGCGCCACCGCGGTCCGATCCGCGGTGTGCTCGGGAGGATCGAGCGAGATGTAGTGATCGCCGACGAAGGTGTCGGGAATCAGGTGCTTCAGGTCGTCCGGCGGCGGCACGAAGCCGACGGCTTTTGAGGAGTAGCTTTCCCAGTCGCGCGCCACCTTACAGATGTCGTCGTAGCGGGTGACGACCCACATCCGCAGCGGCTCGTAGTAGAACACCGGCGCAGTCGCTTGCGCGCGCTTGATGGTCGGCGCCGGATCACTGAGAAACTCTTCGCTGAAGGGATCGAAGCCCTCGAGCACGGGGAACGAGGCAGAGGCGGTCGACATCATGGAAGCATCCTATGGTCAGGGCGTCGGGCGATCTTGCCGAAATAAAATGTACGAGTCGTATATTCTTTGAAGACATTTCCGGCGTCAAGCGCAGCGTGCCTCCAGCGCGCCACGCTAACGAAAACCGCCAGACCCGATGTTGCATTTTTGTTACAAGTTGTAGCAATCCGTTGGGCGCGCCGCGCAGCAGCGGCCGCCGCTAAATAATTGAGCAGCCCCGAGACGAACGTTGCTGCGCTGCGCCCGCGCCGCGCAATGGTGCCGTCGTCACAGCGGAAATAAGCGCTTGCGATGCGGCGAGACTGCCGTCGGGGACGTCGCCGTCGCCGCCGCCCGGCGCGCTCCGCAAGATTATTGTGCGGCCGACTGCCGCTAATTTGGACTTCCCCAGAGATAAATGTACGTCTTGTATGTTCTTGTTGTACGTATTTATCTTTTGGGGGGTTGCAATGTCCAATGGCTACCGAGCGATTACTGTGGCGGCGATCAATCTGCTCGCGATTGCTGCGATGTCTTCCACCGGCACCGTCCATGCCGCCGACTTCCCGGCAAAGGCCGTCAAGGCCGTTCCGGACCTGCCGTTCTTCCTGGTCATCGACAACCGGCTGACCTATTCCTGGATGCCGAACGGCACCGATCCCGGCGCCTTCAGCGTCCGCCGGGACGGCAGCGTCAACGGCAAGACCGCCAAGCAGGTCTATTCCTTCACCCACTTCGACGCCTGGGCCTACGGCACCAACTTCTTCAACGTGTCGATGTTCAAGTCCGACCACAACGATCCGGCCGGTCCGTGCGTCAATGCCGGCGTGCTGCAGAGCGGCGCCGCTGCAAGTTGCGCCGGCGCGACCGAGGTCTACGGCCTGGTGCGCTCCACCTTCGGCTGGAATCAGCTGTTCAACACCAAGGCGTTCTCGATCGGACCGCTGAACAACATCTCGTTCGAGATCGGCGCCGACGTCGAGACCGAAAACACCTTTCTCGCGCCCAGCAAGCGGGATTTCGTCGCCGGCCTGCAGTTCGCGTTCGACCTTCCCTACAAGGGCTACTTCAACGTCGCGCCGCTGCTGTACAAGGAAATCAACCACAACGCCTTCAATCAATGTGGCCTGTTTGGTCCCGGCACCCCGGGGCTGACCTGCTCAGACGACGGCAAAACCGACTACAAGACCACCTGGGCGATCGAGACCAACTACTCCATGGACTTGGGCTTCCTCCCCGAAAACATGCAGTACTTCTCGATCAGCGGTCGCGCCGCCTGGTACGGACCCAAGGGAGACCAGAACGCACCGCTTTCGGGCACCGGCGTCGGTCGCTTCAGCACCGCCACCAAGACCGAGTTCAACAGCGAACCGATCCGCGTCACCTTCGACGCCGCCAAATTCGCCATGGGACCGAAATACACCCACATGGTCGACGTCTGGGTTGCCTACCGCTACTGGCAGAACAAGTTCGGCCTCGATCACAATGCGGCGCCCGGAGTCTGCACCGTGGCGGCCACCGGCCAGTCGACCAAATCCTGCACGGAGCAGACGGTCTACACCGGCGTCAGCGTCAAGTTCTGATCCTGCGGATCGGCGGAAACAACACGGCGCGGTAGCTTCAGCTGCCGCGCCGTTGACTTTTCTGGCTTCTCAATTCTTCGCGCGCCCCTCTCCCACCACCTTTCATGCAGGCAGCAGGAAGGCCAGCGTTGCGGCGATGAAATCGTCCAGATTGTCCCACGGAATCATGTGCCCGGCCCGGACCATGACCGCCCGGCCATCGGGCAGCAGCCGCACGATGTCGGCGGCCTGTTCGGGCGAGACCACCTTGGCGTTGCCCGCATAGATCAGCAGACACGGACAAGTGATCCGCGGGAAGTCCGGAAAGATCTCTTCCTCCTGAAAATTCCGATGTGTTTCCGTCACCGCCTCGACGCTGCAGGTCGGCAGCCACTCCAGCCGCAGGGCGATCTGGTCGTCGCTCCAGGTCGGCGTGAACTGGCGGAATTCCGCGATCGACGCCCCGCGGGACGCGGCGTCGATCGCCGTCAGATACGAGCCGAGCGGCGTCGGATACGGCGTCCGCCCAGGTCCGGACAACGGCGGATCGACCAGCACCAGCTTGGACGCAACATCCGGCGCCGTCGCCCCCAGACGACCGGCAATCCGCGCGCCCATCGAATGGCCGATCACGATCGGCTTCTCCAGCCCGAGCGCCGCGATCAATCCTAAAGCATCCGCCGCGTAATCATCGAGCGAATAGCCGAGGCCCGGCCGGGCGTCGGAAAGCCCTCGGCCGCGAATGTCCGGCACAACCACGCGGTGGGTCGCCGCCAGCCGCTCGGCGACGAACGCCCAGGTCTCGGCGGGGCTGGTGATTCCCGGCAGCAACAGGATCGCAGGCCCGTCATGGTGCTCGGCGAAATCCAGAAAGTGCAAACGCACGCCGTGCACCAGACGGTGCCCGCCTCGTCGCGGCGTCATCGGATAACCTGCAGCATTGTTGAACTCCCTATGGTTGTTCTTTCGAGAGGTACTTACATCATTAAGCTATATCAAGACGTTTTTCCGGATGCTTTGCAGACAGCCGGCGTCGCGGCGTCTACCCCGGCAACCGCACGCAACAGCGGCAACCGTCGTGCCGCCGCGCCGTCCGCCAGGCCACACGCGTTCCCCAAGACAGACCGCCGGCCGCCCCCGAGGTAATCTCTGCGACACGCCGCTTGCCCGGTTTTTGCGGGGCTTTTTGGCCGTTTCGAAGGCTCGCGTTGCGCCGGACCACGCGGGCTTGCCTCCTTGCAATTGGTGGCCGATCCCGGCCGGTCACGCCCGAGCGCGGGTCCGCCGCGCGTGCCATCGATCGGCTGGTTAAATTTGGTGCGTCGCACGCTCAGAAATGCACCTTGCATTTTTCCGCGCCGTCACGTTACCTACATGATGTAGGTAGCTGGATCGGCGGATCGGCGCGCACACTCGTTCTCTGCACGGTCAAGTTTGGCGACCGCGCGGGTGCACGCCAGCCTGCCGATGAGCACTTCGGTCGTGGTCGATAAGCGGTAACTCTCAGTCCATTTCAGGGGAACTCTGATGTCAAAACACGTCGGTCGAATTATGCGACGATCCAGCGCCGTGCTCGCGGTCGTGATCGGACTCACCATGGCGATGCCGGCCGCGCGTGCGGACGAGGCGACGCCGCAGACCAAGGGCAAGAAGGTGGCGCTGATGGTCGCGACCTTGCAGGACTATTACATGGCGTTGCTGAATCGGCTGGTGATCGCACGCGCCAAGGATTTCGGCATGGAGATCACCACCTTCACCACGCCCTACGATCCCGCACTGCAGTCGACCCAGATCGACGAGGCGATCGCCCGCAAGTTCGATATGATCGTGATGATCGCCATGTCGGAGCACGCCGTGATCCCGGCGCTGCAGCGCGCCAAGCAGGCCAAGATCCCGGTGATCATGTTCGTCGCGCCGCCGAAGCCCGGCTCCGAGGATCTGTTCGTCTCATTCGTCGGCGAAGACAACGTCGCGCTCGGACGGATCAGCGGGCAATCGATCCTCGATGCCTTGAAAGCGTCCGGCCGTGACGGCGGCAATGTCGCGCTGGTCACCGGGCTGTTGGCCGAAGGCCTCGCGCCTCGGCGCGTCACCGGCATCAAGGAAGTCCTTGCGAGAAACAAGAAGGTCAAAATCGTCGCCATCGAGGACGCCAAATGGGATCCGGTGCTGACCGAAAAGATCTCTGGTCAGCTCTACGGCCGTTTCGCCGGTCAAGGCGGTATCGATGTGATCTATGGCATGGCCGACAACATGGCGACGGCCTCGATTCAGGCGGCGGAGGCGGCCGGCATCAAGGTCGGCATCGGGCCGGGCAAGATGGCCGTGATCGGCGGCGATTGCTTCAAGGAGGGCATCGAGGCGATCAAGGCCGGCAAGATGTTCGCAACCGCCACGCAGATCCCGACCTGGGAAGCCGCCAAGACCGTCGAAGTCGCCGCCAGCTACTTCAACGGCAAACCGGTTTCGAAGTACGAGTATTTCCCGATCGAGGCGGTCACCAAGGACAACCTCGCAAAGTGGGAAGGTCCCTGCACGTTCTAGTCGATCGGCAAGCGGCCGGCCTTGGTATCCCGATGGATGCACAGGCCGGCCGTTAGATCGCGACTCAATGGATATCAATCTCGCCAACATCCGTAAGGCCCACCGGTGACCGACATGCTGTCCGTAAATCGCATCTCGAAAAGTTTCGCTCAGGGCCAAGTCGCGGCACTGCAGGATGTGAGCCTGTCGCTCGCGCAGGGTGAGATCCGCGCCATCTGCGGCGAAAACGGTGCCGGCAAGAGCACGCTGGTCAAGATTTTGATGGGGATCCAACGCCCTGACACCGGCACCATCCACGTCGACGGTCATCCCGCGGAATTCCTCTCGCCGCGCGATGCGCAGGACGCCGGCTTCGCCCAGGTCGCGCAGGAGCTCAGCATCGTGCCGTCGCTTTCGGTGCTCGACAACATCTGGCTCGGCAGCAATCGCGTCCCGGTGTTTCACCGCCGCCGCGAATTTCGCGACAAGGCGCAGGCGGCGCTGTCGCGGATCGGCGCCGGGCATCTCGAGCTTGACGCGTTGGCCCGCGATCTTTCGATCGGACAATGCCAGATGATCGAGATTGCGCGACTGCTGGTCGGCGACGCGCGGCTGCTGATTCTGGACGAGCCGACGGCGACTTTGTCCGACAACGAAATCGCCAACATCTTCGCTGCGATCCGTGCGCTCAAGGCCGAGGGGCGATCGGTGATCTACATCACGCACCGGCTCGGCGAAGTATTTTCGATCTGCGACAGCGTCACCGTGCTGCGCAACGGCCGCCATATCGTCACCATGCCAGTTGGCGACTGCGATCGCGAGCGCCTGATCGAGCTGATGCTCGGCCGCTCGTTCGAGGATATGTATCGGCATCAACCCAACGAAACCTTTCACGAGGCGGCGCTCAACGTCGCCAACCTCTCGGTGCCCGGGCTGGTGCACGACCTCTCGATGACGCTACCCCGCGGACGGCTGGTGTGCATCGCCGGACAGGTCGGGTCGGGCGCGCATCACGTATTACGGGCGCTGGCCGGGCTCAGCATCGCCACCGGCACGGTGAGCGTCGGCGGCACGCCGATGCGGCTCAATTCGGCCGCGGTCTCGCGTGCCCACAATATCCATTTCATTTCCGAGGATCGCGCTGCCGAAGGCATCTTTGCGCGCATGCGCGTGCTCGACAATGTCGTCGCCACGCGGCTACCGCTGCTCGGCTGGTTCGGACTGATCTCCCGATCGCGACTTCGCAACGCAGCCAAATCGCTGCTGGCGCAGGTCGGTGTCGACAAGACGCGGCTGGATTCCGAGATCGGGCAATTGAGCGGCGGTAATCAGCAGAAAGTATTGTTCGGCCGCGCCATGGGCCAGGCGCCCGGGATCTTGCTGATGAACGAGCCGACCCGCGGCGTCGACGTCGGCGCCCGTGCCGACATCTATCAGATGATGCGCTCGTTTTGCGACCAAGGCTTCGGCCTGGTGATGACCTCGACCGACCTCGAAGAGATCGTCGGCGTCGCCGACATCGTCATCACGCTGTATCGCGGGCGATTTGTCCGTCGTTATGAGGGCGCGGCCATCGCCATGAAAGACATCCTCGCCGACATCACCCACCCGCCAGATCTGGCTTCGCCGCCCGCCGAGGCGATTTCCGGAGTGACCGCTTCATGAGCACGCCTTCCACTGTGGACCGTCCCGGATTTCGCGCGCCGAGCACCCTCCGCCTTGCCAGTCGCGGGACCATGATGATCACCGTCCTCAGGGTGGTGTTTCTGGCCGCCCTGGCGATCATCGCGCTGAGCTCGCCCGGCTTCCTCAGCGCGGCAAGCCTGCTGTCGCTGGTGACCACGGCGTCGTTCGTCGGTTGCGTGGCGGTTGGCATGACGCTCTTGACCGTGAGCGGAAACATCATGTCGTTCAGCCTTGGCGCGACGGTGTCGGCGACGACGCTGGTGTTCACCGCCGCGCTGCTGTCGTGGGGGATCGTTCCGGCGATTGCACTGTCGCTGATGTTCGGCGCGCTGGTCAGCCTGGCGCAGGGCCTGATCATCGGCTGGCTCGGCGCCAATCCGCTGGTGGTCAGCATCGCGTTCTTCGGACTGTTGATCGGCATCGCGCCCTGGTGCACCGACGGCAGTTCGCTGTTCATTCCTCCGGGATCCGGCCAGGAGGTGCTGCGCGGCAAGTTGCTCGGCCTGCCGATTGAGTTCCTGCTGATGGTCGGGGTGGCGGTGATCGGACAATTGCTGCTGTCGTTCACCGTGTTCGGCCGCAATCTGATGATGGTCGGCAGCAGCCGCAGGGCCGCCGAGGCCGCCGGCATCCGCGTCTGGCGGACCACGGCGAGCGCCTATCTGTGGGCGGGTCTGTTCGCCGCGGTGCCGGGCATGCTGCTCGCCGCGCGCTACAGCAAGGGCAATATGGATTACGGCGCGACCTTCGACTACGACGCCATCACCGCGGTGATCATCGGCGGCACGGCGATCGAAGGCGGCCGCGGCTCGATCGTCCGCACCATCATCGGCGTGGTCATCATGGAGGTCGTGCGGGTGATCCTGCTGCTCCACGGCTTTCGCCAGGAATGGCAATACCTGATCTCCGGCATCACCATTCTGGCCGTCATCCTGCTGCAGACCACGATCACCCGAAAGTAAGCAGTCATGTTCAACCGCCACCTGCTGGCTCCCTATCTTCGTCCGTCGGCCGTGTTGCTGGCCGTCATCTTGATCCTCGCCGCCATCGACGGCAGTCATGGCCGGTTCCTCTCGTCCTCGATCGTGTTCAGCGTGCTGCAGATCTTTGCCACCGTGGGGCCGATCGCCCTCGGCGTCGGCATGACGATGATCATTCGGGAGTTCGATCTGTCGGTCGCCGGCATGGTCGGCATGGCAGGGTGCATCGCGGTGCTGACCGGCGGCGACAATCCCTGGCTCGGTCTTGTCGCCGCGGTCGGCACCGGGCTTTGCACCGGGCTGCTGCAGGGCTTCATCATCGCGCGGCTGAAACTGCCCTCAATCGGCGTGACACTCGGCGGATTGCTGGTGTTTTTCGGCGTCTCCTATGCGCTGACCGAAAGCCGCTCGATCCAGTATGACGACCTCGAGGTCGCGGGCTTGCTCGGGCAACACATTTTCGGCTTCTTTTCGATTCCCAGTCTCAACGTTCTGATCATCTTTGCCGTCGTCGCGCTGATCTTCGGCATGACCAAGCTCGGCCGCGATCTGCTGGCGGTCGGCGGTGACCGCCGGGCCGCGCTGTCTGCGGGCATCCGCGTCGACACTTTGCTGATCGGAACTTTCGCGTTCTCCGGCGCCCTGGCGGCGATGTGCGGCGCGCTGCTCGGCTACAGCCTGGCCTCGGCCGCGCCGACTGGCCTGTCCAACGTGCTGGTGCCTGCAACCACGGCAGCGATCCTCGGCGGCGTCTCGCTGTCCGGCGGCACCGGCCGGCCGCTCGGCATCGCGCTCGGCACGCTAACGCTCAGCGTTCTGCAATCCGGGCTCAACGCGCTCGGCCTGTCGTCTTACGCGCACGAGATCTTCGTCGGCCTGGTTCTTCTCGCCATCGCGATCCTCGACGGCACCGCCTTCAACACGCGGCTCGACATGCTTCGGCTGGCGCTGCGCCGCAGCTGAAACCGCGCCGACCAACAATTGGAGAAGTCCCGATGCCTCTCGTTCAAGTCCAACATCTCGCCGGCGCCTTCACCCGCGACCAGCAGACCCAGCTGATCCGTGACATCACCGACGCTTTCGTGCGGGTCTCCGGGGATGCGATCCGGCCGAACGTCTTGGTCACGATCAGCGAGATCGCGAGCGGACTGTGGTCCACGGGGGGCGTTCCGCTGACCATCGAAGAGGTGGAGCGCCGCCGCGCCGCCCGCGATCGAGGATGAGCTCATCGACCTTCGCGGAACTCGCCAAGTCTGTGCAGACACGTCTGCCTAATTGTTGGTGCCGCGACAGCTCAGCGACACAAAAGCCCGAGTTTTGGGCAATGCACCGCATGGCCCTGCGCATGTGGTGACATTGCTGCACCGCCGCGGCTCCGGCGCTATCCAGCCAGGCAGAATCCTCGCGCGGCCGACCGACCGCGAGCTGTTTGCTGTCGACGGCCGCCCGTTCATCTCACCTGAGTAAACGCTAGGTGCCGCCCGCCGACCTATGATAGTGGGGACGGCACCGCGCGCCGCCGGATTCGACTGACGACGCCCTTTACTCACTACGGAACGAATGTACACGTCGTATCCTAAAGTTATTTTCCGGTCGCGCGCATCCTATGTTATGCACGCCAGATAGTTGAAAGAGCGGGCCGAGCAACCGATGAGCAAATTGAGCGATAAATCTGCAGGGAAGTCAGCCGCATCGCGTGGCCTGTATGTCTCGCCGCTGACCACGTCGCGAAAGGATCTGCTGAAAGGCGGATCCGACGACTGGATGCGGGACGTCATCTACCGTCTGGTGCAGTCGCTCGGCCGTCTGCTGGCCTGCCGAGAGGCGTTCGGCCGGCGGCTGGATTTGACCAGCAGCCAGTTCACCGTGCTGATGGGCGTCGCCTATCGGCAAGGTCACGACGGCATCGCGATCGCTCCGCTGTCCAACTACATTGGCCTGGCTGCGACCCACGTCACCACCGAGGTCGGTCGGCTGATCCGCAAAGGACTGCTGACCAAGAAACGGAACACAAAAGACAAACGCAGCGTGCTGATCAAGTTGTCGCCGAAAGGCGAAGCCGCGGTCACCGAGGTCGCGCCGGTGGTGCGAAGCATCAACGACATCCTGTTCAAAGGCATGGACCGCAAGCAGATCGAAAGCGCCAACGAATTCGCCACGCAGCTTTTGCAGAATTCCGAATATGCCCTCGCCGAGATCAAGGTCGTCGAGACTTACCAGTCGACCTGACGGCTCATCCGCCAACCGAATCGCGCCGTCGCATCGCCGCCGAGGCCGCGATTAGGTGGCTTTGCCCGCCAGCATGTCGCGCCATTTCGCCTCGATCTCAGCGGCCTCTCTCGGCAGCAGCGCCGAGGCGGTCGGATAGCTGTCGATCCAATCGAACGGCTTGCAGGCATCGATGATCATCTTCGAGTGCGACGTCAGTCCGGCCGCCCGATCGCTGGGACGAAGTCGCGGGTCGAGCGACGAACTCCAGGCATTGCGGATGATGTCGACGGATTCCGAAGGCTCGCAGCGCGTGGTCACCGCCCACATCACGTCGGCCAGGCTGGAGGGATCGACGTCCTCGTCGACGGTGACCACCAGACGTCCCATATAGCTGTTCGCCGCCGCGATCAGGCCGGCGCGTTTGCTGTGTCCGGCGTAACGCTGCTTCAGCGCCACCACGGTCATCAGTTGCGACACATGCTGCCAGGCGCCGACGACGTCGGTCACCCCGCAGGTCTCGAGATTGCCCCAGATGCTCGCCGCCCGCATCGGCATCCCGAAATGAAACCGCGGCGGTTTCAACGGCGGCGAGCCGAACAGGATCGGATCGTTGCGGTGATAGACAGCATCCACCCGCATCACGGCCGCAGGCCGTGTGTCGGCCGCGTAGTAACCGGTGAATTCGCCGAACGGTCCTTCGGGAAGCGTCATCTCGGAGGGCGGCAGCAGCACGCCCTCGAGAATGATTTCCGCGTGGGCCGGAATCGGCAGACCGCTTCGCGGCGCCTTGATCACGTCGAGCGGCGTATTCTTGATCGCGCCGGCGAACTCATATTCCGATCCGCCCTCCGGCAAATACTCGAATCCGGAAATGAACAGCGCCGGATCCTGACCGTTCACGATCGCGATCGGGCACGGCTTGCCTTGATCCCAATATTTGCGTGCAATGATCGCGCCGTGACGGCCCTGATGATCGAACTGCACGGTGACCAGATTGCGGGAATGCACCTGGACTCGATAGATCGACGCATTGACCCAATCGCTGTCGGGATCGCCCGTGACCACCAGGCTGCCCGAGCCGATATACGGGCCGCCGTCGTTGCGATGCCAGGTCGGCGCCGGAAGTTTGGTCAGATCGACGGCGTCATCCTCGAAACTGTTGTCGAAGAATGCCGCCGAGCTAATCGTCTTGACCGGAAGCGGCTTCAGCGTCGCCCGCTTTTCTTTCCAGGCCTTCAGCGCCTCGACCGGGCGCAGCTCGGTGTCGATGCCGAGCGCCAATGCGGCGCGACGGGGATTGGTCGTGGCGTTGGTGAAGACGCGATAGCCTTTCTGAAAGCCCTTGATGCTGTCGAACAGCAGCGCCGGACAGGCCGCCGAGCCGGCCGCGACCTCGGTAATTCCGCCGAGTTCATGGACCGGATCCGCGCCGTCGATCCGCCGCAGCTCGCCGAGCGCATCGATCTGCTGAATATATTCGCGAAGATCATTGTACATTTTGCAGCCCCAACGAGGGGGACCGACGATGTCGCGTCGCTTGTTCGTAGGCGTAAGCATAACGCAACATGCTGGCGTCGTCATACGGCCGGCCGAGGAACGTCAACCCGGCAGGAAGCCCATTGCGCGTGAAGCCGCAGGGCACCACCACCGAGGGCACGAACACCAGGAAGGTGTTGATGTGAATGGCCCCGGTCTGGTCGCGGAACGGCGGGTTGAGCCCCTCGGCGATCAGCGTCGGTTGATGCTCGACGGCCTTGTGGACGATCGCATCGAGCCGCAAGCTCGCCATCACCTGATGCAGATTGAGCATCAGGGTGTCGCGTGCCTTGATGTATTCGTGATAGCTGTCCTGATTGGGCTTGGCGCTCCAGCGCGCCTGCGCGCCGCGCGATACGCCTTTGAACACCTCGGAAGCCATCGCCTCGCGGCGTGACCGGAACGGCGGCGCTGCGGATCCCGACACGTAATGCGCAAAGGACTCGTCGTCCTCGGTGGCCGATCGGGCGCGCTTGCTGAGAAGCTCGACCAGGTTCGGGATCACGATCGGATCGACCACCTCGGCGCCCTGCGCTTTCAACTCCTCGACGGCCCGCGAAAATACCTCGTCGATCGCCTTGAAGTCGTCGCTGTCGGGCTCGGTCGCGTAGCCGCACGGCTCGCGCAGAATTCCGATGCGCGCGCCCTTCATCGCGTCGACGTTCAATCCCGCCGAATAACTGTCGGCGATCCGGTGCGCGCCGAGCGCGGTGATCGGATCTTTGGCGTCGTAGCCGACCATCGTATCCAACAGAATGGCGAGGTCGCGAACGTTGCGCGCCATCGGGCCGAGCGAACCGTTGATCGAGGGCCAGCCGCCGTAAATTCCGTCGCGACTGACCAGGCCCGCGGTCGGCCGCATCCCGGCGATGCCGTTCCAGGCCGCCGGCCGCCGGATCGACGAGAAGCCCTCTTGTCCGATGCCGACCGTGCAGAGATTCGCCGACACCGCGGCGCCCGATCCGCCGGACGATCCCCCGGCGGTGCGTTCGAAATCAAACACGTTGCGGGTGGAGCCGAACAACGAGCCATGGGTGTCGCCGGCGCCGAGTTCGCCCAAGGTCGATTTACCGAGAATGATGGCCCCGGCGGCCTTCAGCTTCGCCAGCGCAAAGGCGTCGCGCCCGGGCTGGTGCCCGGCGAACAACACCGAGCCCATCGTCGTCGGCTGACCGATCACGTCGCCCTGGTCCTTGATCACCATGGGAATGCCGTGCAACGGCCCGGTCAGCCCTGACGCTTGAAACTTGGCGTCGAGCGCATCCGCCTCGTCGAGCGCCGCGGCATTGATCGAGATGATCGAATTGATCGACGGCCCGGCTTTGTCATAGGCAGCGATGCGAGCGACATAGAACTCGACCAGCTTGCGCGCGGTCAGCCGACCGGCGCGCATCGCCTCGTGCACACCGTCGATCGTGATCTCAACCAGAAACGCGTCGTCAAGGTCGGTCATCAAGCCCTCTCGTTGCACTTTGGCGGAAGCTGTCACCGTCGGACTCCTCACGCTGCAAACCTGCGATCTCAAGCCCGCTCCCGCCTGTCGGTCAAACCAAAGTCGACGACGGCACGCGCGACGGAACTCTTTCAGAATTAATATACAGATCGTAGCTTGTTGCGTCGCGCTGTCAAGTTGAGCGACCGCGCTTTTCATCAATCCGCTAGTGCGCAGCCGCGCCGGAAAAGTCGCGGGGCAATTTGGTTTCGGCGACCCGCACGTTGCGAATGCCGGCCGGCGTGTTGCGGCTGCGGCCGACGAAGCGCGGCACCCCGTCGCTCACCACCGCGGCGACCGCGGGCACGTCGCCGTTGCGCAGCGCCGCGAGCGCGTCGTCCTGCGAACCACCCGCACAGGCGTCGATCAGCACCACGTCGGCATCCTTGCCGGGCTTCAGAAAACCATTGTCGAGCCGATACGTCGTCGCATTGTTTCCGGTCGCGGCCGCGATTGCCTGTTCGGGTGGCATATCGCCGAGGCTCGCCAGATGGCTGATGGTGTACAACATGCCGAGCGGCATGATCCCGCTGCCGGTTGGCGTGTCGGTGGCGATCAACAGCCGTTCCGGTTGGCCGGCCTCGTCGAGCAATTTCGCGGTCAGCAGCGCCGTGCGCAGATTGCCGGCCGTACACAACTGCAGCGCGATGCTGCTTTCATTCACCAGCCGCGCGAAGCCGTGTTCCGGCATCGCCACCGGGCCGCCATTGACGTGGAACGAGACGGTCGGGTTCGACTTCAGCACGTGTTCGGCCCAGATCCCGGAGGATCCTGGAATCGATGACCCACCGGTGTGCATGGTCGTCACCATGCCGCGCTCGCGCGCCGCCAGCATCAGCGGCGCATAGTCGAACGGGGAACCGAAGGCGCCGAAGCCGGCCTTTGCCAGCCACACCCCGGCTTTCACCAGCTCGTCGAGATCGGCCTCGGTGAGACCCGGCTCGAGAATGATCGAGCCGGCATGCACCCGCATGCCGCCCGGCCGATAGTCCAGAAAACAGCTGCGCGCCGCCAGCGCCAACGCCTTGACGCCGGCCGGATCCTTGGGTCGCCCCGGCGTGTGCACCTCAGACGCCGTGATTGCGGTAGTGGTGCCGCCATGCACGTAGCTTTCGAGATAGCCGACCACGCGCTGCCGCGGCGTGTAATCGCCGAAGGTGATGTGCACATGGCTGTCGATCAGCCCAGGGATTGCCGTGGTCCCGGCGGCGTCGATCACCACATCGGCGCCGGACACCTGCTCCGACGACAACGTGCCGACCGCACTGATCCGGCCATCCTGCATCAGGATGGCGTCACCCGCGGCAAACGGCGCTTTCAGGTCGCCTGTGACGATGGTTCCGATGTTGACGATCGCCGTTTTCATTGGCTAACCCTTGAGGCCATTGCGCTGAACCACCTCGTCGTGGGTCAAACCACCGACCCGCGCATTGATGCGGCCATGGCTGGCCATGCAGAAGATCACCGCAATTTCGTCGGCCATCGGGGTGTCCTGCAGGGCGATGGTCATGCCGTCGTAGTGCGAGCGCACATAGACATCGTCCTTGTGATTCATCGGAATGTCGATCGCACAGCCCGGCGTCGCCATCTTCACCATCGACGAGATCCAGGCCTTGCCGCCTCCGATCGCCTCGCGAAGCGGGTTGGCGTAGGCGGTGGTGATCAGCGCGCTGGCGTGCTCGGCCTCGCCGTTCAATCCGACCAGCGCGCCCTTGCCGTAGCCTTGCACCTGGTAGGACCCGAGCGCGGCCACCGCCATCTCCCCCATCATCGTGCCGAGCCCGACGCTCGCCTCGATCAGCGGGCCGAGATCGGCCACGTAGCGACCGGCAAACGGATTCTCCAGCACCACAACCGCGGCGACCTTGCGAACCGGCGTGTCGACCCGCCGCCCGGCCGCTTCGCTCTTATCTTCGATCAACAGATAGGTCCTGCGGATGTTCAACTGCATCTGATGTGACTTTCCAAGGCTTGACAGCGGGTCGCAACCAGATACCAATTTGTCAGACAATCTGTCAATCGAGGCATCCGCAAATGCAGACCAAAGGTCAAGCAGTCCTATTCTCCGAAATGACTCCGGCGGCAGAATGGACCGATCGATTCCACTCCTGGTACGATACGCACCATATACCGGTACGGATGGCCTGCCCTGGTTTCGTCAGCGCGCAGCGCTACCAGCGCCAGGACCGCACGGGTTATCTCGCGGTCTACGAGATGGACGATGTCGGCGTGCTGTCGAGCGAGGCCTACAAGTTCATCAAGAACAACCCGTCGGAGGAAACCGCCTTCATGCTGGCCAATGTCGCGGGATTTACCCGCTACCTTGCCAGCGAGACGTCGGCGCAACCCGCGGCTCGCGGCGTCGCAGCGGCGCTGGACGCCCCGGTTCTCTACAGCGTCTGTTTCAACGTCCCCGCCGAGGCCGCCGCGGAGTTCGACGCCTGGTACGAGACGGAACACATTCCGCTGTTGATGGAATGCCCAGATTGGTTGATGGTGCGCCGAATGCTCGTTACCGATGGCTTTCCCGAGATCCACACCCACATGGCGCTGCATTACCTTGCGGACGCAAAGGCGCTGCAATCTCCGGCGCGGGACAAAGCCCGGGCTACGGCGTGGCGCAAGCGGCTTGCGGAGCAATACTGGTTTCAAGCGAGCTACGCCGTGTTCGAGCGATGGGGGCAGCGGCAAATCGGCCAACGATAGAAGACAGCATGACGGCTCACGATCTCCGGATATCGCCCAAGACGGTTCAACAGCAGATCGTCGAGAAGCTGCGCGCCGCAATCACCGATGGAATGTTTGCGCCCGGCGATCGATTGATCGAGGCCGAGCTCTGCGAGATGCTCGGCGTCAGCCGGCCCTCGATCCGCGAGGGGTTGCGCAGTCTGGAAGCGGAACGGCTGATCGCCATCATTCCCAATTGCGGGCCGCATATTCCGATTCTGACGCCGGAGCACGCCGCCGAGATCTATCAGGTGCGCGCCCTGCTCGAGGGCGAGGCCGCATTCATCGCCGCCAGACGTGCCACCGCGGACGATCTCAAAGCGATGCGGGCGTCGCTTGTCGCGTTCGGTCGGTCGATCCGCGCCCGGGACATGCCGGGTAAGATCGCCTCGACGGCAACGTTTTACGGTCACATCCTGCGTCTGTGCGGAAACCGGATCATTCAGGAGACGGTGTCGGCGTTGTTGGCGCGGATCAACTTTCTGCGCGCGCATTCGATGTCGCAGCCGGGACGCGCCAAGCACAGCCTGCAGGAGATGAAAGCGATCTACCAGGCGATCGCAACCAAGAACGGCGCCGCCGCCCGCGGCGCTGCGGTCAAACACGTCGAGCATGCTCACCTCTCGGCGATTGCGGCGTTCGAAACGCTGAACGCCCAGACAATGCCGCGCGGCCGTCCGCGCGCCCGCAGAGCGACGGCTGCGAGCGCGGCTATCTCAGCGAACCGACGGCCCGTTGCGGCGAAGAGTTCCTAGGCGCTTCGGCCGGGGACCGCCGCACCGGGGCAAGCCCGAAGCCGGCGTTAGGACGGCTCGATGTCGACCTCGGGCAGGCTCAGGGCGCGATCGACCAGCGCGCCGGCGCGCTTGAAGTCGTAGCTGCGGAACATGTTCATCTTCACGATGAACGACGCGCCGCCGTAGAACTTCTCATACTGCTGATGGCGGTTGCCGAATTCGGTACCGATGAAGTCCCACGCCATCCGCATCAACGCCACGCGATCTCGGGCGCCCATTTTCGACGATCGATAATAGCGCTCGATGTCCTTGGCGGTCTCCGGATTTTCGAAATCCTTGACCGACGACGGCAAGGTGATCATCGCAGCGCCGGTCAGTTCGCGCACGATGTCGATCATCCGCGGATTGATTTCGCCCTGCAACGCCATCACCGCATAGAGCATGCTTTTCGACGGCCACAGCACCCCTTCGTCGTCGACGGTGGCGAGTGCCTCTTGCGACAACAGCATGCCCTCGACGATCGACGCCAACGCGGCGAGTTCGCCCATCTGCACCATCACCGGCGGCGCGCCGTCGTTGCCGGTGGCTTCATTCATGCGTTTGGCCATGCCGAGCAGGAACCGTAGTTTGGTCGAGAACCGGGCCTGCGCCTGATGGTTGCCGTAGGTGTGCGACGGCGTCTTCCACCACTGGTCGCGGCATAGCTCGATGTCGCGATAGATGAAGACGTGATCCCACGGCACGAACACGTCGTCGAGCACGACGAAGCTGTCGGTTTCGTCGAACCGGCTGGTCAGCGGATAATCGTAGGAACTGGTCGCCTGGGTGGCGAACGCCCGACGCGAGAGCAGCCGAAGGCCGGGCGAACTCATCGGAATAGCGACGCTGATGGCGTAATTCTCGTCGCCGGGCTGCAGCGGGTGAATGCTGGACAGATGCAGATAGTCGGCGAATACGCCACCGGTGGCGAGCTGTTGGCCGCCCTTGATGATGATGCCGCCCTCGACCTCGCGAACAACGCCGGCATAGAGATCCGGCTCGGACTGGTTGCTGGCCGATTTGCTGCGGTCGATCTGCGGCGGCACGATCGCGTAGGAGACGTAGAGATGATTGTCGCGCAAATGCTTGTAGAAGTTGACCACGCGCTCGGCGTATTGAGCGCCAGATTTGGCGAACACCGAGGGCTTCGCGGCGTAGCCGGTGAAAAAATTCGCCACGTGGTCGGGGCTGCGCCCCATCAGGCCGAACGACAACTCAGCCCATTTTTCCGCGGCGATGCGCTTCGCGGTGAGGTCCGCCACCGTTTTCGGGATCTGGTAGCAGCGCAACGCACGCAATCCGGTCTCCGGCTCCAGATAGGTCATGATCTCGAGATTTTCGGGCGCGAACGCGAAATCATACAGCGAGGCGAGCTGCTTCGCCGCCTGGCGGAATGCCGGATGACGCGACGGATCCGACACCCGCTCGCCGTCAACGAACACCGCGCGCGGCGTGGCGGCGAGGGTTGCGAGAAAATCAGCGCCGGTGCGAAATCCAGCATTTGCTTCGAGGGCAAGCGGCCCGGCCGTTTGAACGTTCACCGACGTCTCCATTGATTTATATATACAATATGTACATAAATATGGTAGATGTCAATTGCCGAAATCGGCTGCGGGCGGCTCGCTTATTCCGCAATTCCATCAACGTCCGCCGCGATGTTCGGCGATCCACCGGGATCCCGTGCATCGCAAGAACCCTTCCAGCGGCCCCACCCGTCGCATGATTGGAGACTGGTCATGACCATCGAGCCTCGAGCGTTCCGTGATGCGCTGGGTCTGTTCCCGACCGGTGTCGCGGTGGTCACCACGCGGTCCAGCAACGGCGAGCGGATCGGCGCGACCGTCAGTTCCTTCAACTCGGTATCGCTCGATCCGCCGCTGATCCTGTTCAGCATCGCGCGCAACGCCAAGGCGTTCGACGCCTGGGCCGGCGCGTCGCATTTCGCCGTCAACATCCTGACGGAATCGCAAAGCGAGGTATCGAACCGCTTCGCGCGCGCGCTCACTGACAAGTGGGATGGCATCGAGGAGTCGGCCGACCTGGCGCGCGCGCCGCTGATCCCGTTCGCAAACGCCTGTTTCGAGTGCGAGTGTCATGCCCGGCATGACGGCGGCGATCATCTGGTTCTGATCGGACGCGTCATGTCCTACACCGCCACGTCAGTCGAGGCTCCGCGACCGCTGCTGTTCTATCGAGGCCGCTATCGCAAGCTCGATCCCGACGCGAAAATCGATACGCCGCAAGGCGTCGATTATTTGCTGCACGGCTGGTAGCCGGCGAGCTGTGACTGACGCGCGCGCATGACCGCTGGAATTGCCGGGGATGCGTTGCACGTTCAGGTTCAGCAGGGCCCAAACCCAATAGTTCCAATAGAGCCAGTTCAAGCTAAGGTGGCGCCCGCCATTTCGGTATGAGGGTCTAGAAGTTCTCGAGCCAAGGCCTCAACTCGATTTCCCAAGTCCACGCGCTGCGGTGTTGGTTGACGACGTGCATGTAGCTCTGGGCGATCGCGTCGGGATCGAGATAGCTGTCGTCCGCCGCGTGGCCGCCTTCGACGCCTCCGGCCGTCGCCTTACGCACGCCTCCATCGATGACAAAATGCGAGACGTGGATTCCTTTGGGCGCGAGTTCTCTGGCCATCGACTGCGCCAGGCCGCGCAAGGCGAACTTACCCATCGCGAACACGGCGGACTGCGGATAACCCTTCACGCTCGCCGACGCGCCCGTCATCAGGATGTTGCCGGCCCCATGGTGCAACATCCGCTTCGCGGCAGCCTGACAGACGAGAAAGCCCCCATAGGCTGAAGCGAGAAGCGCGGCGCGGGCCTGATCGGGGTCGACCTCGACGATCGGCCCCGGCGCTCGCGCCGAGGCGTTGAACAGGCACACATTCAGTCTTGGGAACTGCCGGTCGATCTGCGCGAAGAGCTGATCGACACTTGCAGGATCGGCGACGTCGCAGACGTGCGTCGTGGCCTTTAGGTCAGCCGCCAGGGCCGCGATTTTGGCCGGATTTCGCGACGCCAACGCGATCTCATAGCCCTCGCCGGCGAGCAGCCGTGCAAACGAGGCCGAGATGCCGGCCCCGGCGCCGACGATCAAAGCTGTTCTGGTCATGAATGGGTCCTCCTCTCCTGATGCCCCAGGCGCCGGCCGCTTCGCATGAACGGATCGGTCGTGTGCGCTTGGGGATGCTACGTCAAAGTCGGAGATCCAATTCGTTCCCCGGCTTGCGGTCGGGAACGCCGCGTCAGGCCGCGCTCGAACGCTTCAGTTGATCGAGCACTGGCAACACGTCCGAAGGCTCCGGCCGGCGCGTATAGTCCGGATTGATTTCCGCATAGGCGATGACGCCGTCCTGCCCGATCACGTATCGCGCCGGCATCGGCAGCGTCCAGCTGTCCTCACCATTGAAGGCGACGAGATCGGCGCCGAGCTGCTTGTGGACCGTCTGCAGGTCTTCCGGCAGGTGCCAGCGGATTCCGAATTTCGCGGCCAGTTCGCCGCCCTTGTCGCCGACGATGGGGAAGCCGAGCTTATTGGTGCGCTGGGCTTTGCGGCTGTTAGCGGCTGTCTGCTGTGAGACAGCAACAAGAGATGCACCGCGCGCTTCGATTTGAGACCGAGCCTCCTCGAGCGCCTGAAGGTCGAGATTGCAGTAGGGGCACCAGGCGCCGCGATAGAAGGTCAGGACCAGCGGACCTCTGGCCAGCAGGTCCTGCGACGACACCAGCTTGCCGTCCGGATCGGGTAGGGCGAAGGCCGGAGCGCGGTCGCTGGCGTGCAGAGCACGGCCAGCCTGACCCGAAGCGATCAGGTCGTCGGTGACGCGGTGCATGACCGCCACGACGTCGGGCGGCGCCATTTCGGTTTCGAATTTGGTCTTGAGGGCATCCAATTTGTCTTGAAGGGACATCGCTTTTTCCTCGGTTGCGGCGCATTTGCGTCCTGTGACCGGGAAAGTGCTCCATCCAAATCAAAGCCGGTAGACGGGGATAATGGCTTTCAGTTATCCATCTTGGCCATGAATGATCACCTCTCGTCGTTGCGCCTGTTCGTTCGCGTCGCCCGGCGGGGGAGCTTCTCGGCCGGGGGGCGCGAGCTGAATATTCCTCAGCCGACGGTGTCCCGCGCGATTGCGGCGCTCGAGCGCAAGATGGGCGCAGCTCTGTTCACACGCACGACACGCGCGGTCACCCTGACCGAAGCCGGCGCCGACTTCCTGGCACGGGTCGAACCGCTTCTCGGCGCGCTCGACGAAGCCGAATACGCGGTGCGCGGGACCGGCGAACTCCGCGGCGTTTTGCGGATCGGCCTTTCATCCACCTTCGCGATCCGGGAGATCGCGCCGCGCCTGCCAGTTTTCATGGAGAAGCACCCCGCGCTGCGGGTCGAGCTGCTGGCCGACGACATGCGGCAGAACTTCGTGAATGAGAGCATCGATATCGGGCTGAGATTCGGCACGCTTCCGGATTCGACCGCAGTGGCCCGTCGTATTGCGGCATGGCCACGCGTGATCGTCGCTTCGCCGGCCTATCTCGAACGGTTCGGCGTTCCCCAGACGCCCGCCGACCTCGCAGCGCATTCGGTCATCGTCGGGCCGTCGCGGCTCGGCCCCGCCTGGACGTTCCGCAAGAACGGCAAGGCCACGTCGGTGCGCGTGGGGGGCCGGCTGACGGCGACCGTCAATGAAGTCGCCACAGCGGCCGCTATTGCCGGCCTCGGCCTGACCTCGATGGCGAGCGTCGGTTGCCGAGGCGAGATGGAGAACGGCTCCCTCGTTCGGGTATTAGCCGACTGGGATATGGGGTCGGTCGAACTGCACGCAGTGTTTCCGGACGGCAGAGGCGCCAAGCCCTCCGCACGGGCCTTCGCCGATTTCCTTGTCGCCGAATCCGCCAAATGGCCGGCTGCCTAGGCCAGCAGCCGCATCCCTTGCTGGGATTTCAACAATATAAGGTCGGCTCGATTGCGGCGCTGTCTATTCCTGGTCCGGGCAGCGCTGCTCGGCGCCGCCGTCGTGCTGCGATGACGCGCGATTGACGCTGGTTCGGTCCGGGCCGGACGAAATGGGTACCCGCTCCAGATAATCGCGATGGATCGCCTGCACGGTCCTGCGCTCGTCGAATTTGACGCGCCAGCTGCTCGGGCTTCCCTGGCCGACGATGACGCCGCGCCGGTCGCCGTATTTTGGATGACGCTCGCGGCCCAGGGGGCTCATGCGCACCCGCACGCCCCGGAACAGATCCAAATCATCGGGTTGATCCTTATCCGTCATGCGGTAGGGCCTGTTGCCGGCGCTGTCTGGGCCCTCTCGGGCAGGATAAGTTGGCCAAGCCATCGCCAGAGACCCCCACCAAAGACGGCAATGCCGGCAGATGTGACCGCAGCTGTCGCACCTTCGACGTCACCGCGAGGGCAGGCCTGGCGCGCCGGCAGGAGGATATCGGACGTCACGAGCGTCGTTGCCCGTGCCGCCGCGGGTTCCCTGCCGCCTGCACGCGCTCCGGCGGCAATGGCAAAAATCATCGGCGCCTGTAGAAACATCGGTGGAATTGCCCCACAATCAGATAAAACCTAATAGTCATTGACTGACCCATAAGTCAATGAAATTGATCGGATGGAAACTTAGTGGCATTGCGATGTGGAATCCGCTCCCAGCGGAAGGCGGAACGACCGGCGGAAATTCTCGAGGCCGCGTTCGAGGAATTCGCCAAGAACGGCTATGTCGCCACTCGGATCGAGGACGTGGCTGCACGCGTGGGCGTGACCAAGGGCACGATCTATTTCTATTTCGGGACCAAGGAGCGCGTCTTCACCGAGATGGTGCGCTTTAAGTCGCAAGCTCTCTTTCCCGATCTGGAAAAACACGCCGCGACGCTCACAGGGTCATATGCCGAGCGATTGAACGCGATGATGATCTTCATGTATCAGCGCATCTCCCAGGATAGGTCGTCACGCGAAGTTCTGCGTTTTCTGATTTGTGATGGATTCAGGTTTCCCGATCTCGTCGACAAGCATTATGACGAATTCATCCACCCGATGCTGCAGCGTGTCCGCGACCTGATCGACGGCGGGATTGCCGCCGGCGAATTCCGCGCGTCCCCGGCCACGCTCTCCGCCGAAATTCTGATCAGTCCCTCATTGCTGCTGAGTGTGTGGTCACTGATGTTCGGCACGCGACGCGCGATCGACATCGAGTGTTTTACCAAGGCGAGCATGGATATGCTGATGAACGGCATCGCGCGCACCGATTGATACGAGCGTCGTATTCGCACCCGACCGCTCTCTCTTGGTCCCTTTGCTTCTGGTTTCCGTAACCGGTTTCGGCTGCCCTGCCGCCTGCCACCCGGCGGCTCGGGACGTGATCGCCGGCCAAGGCGTGGCGTCCTGATACCACTACTGATGGTGCCGCGCCGGCCGCCGCTGCGATTATAGTCCGCCCCGCCGCGTTGCAGCGCACCAGCCGGCGCCGCTGTTGAAACCGCTTAAGCCTAATTGCAACTTGGCTCTATTCGATTTCGCCGGCACTGTTACGATGTCGACGTTACGGCTGGTATCGATCCCTTTATCAAAGGTATGGAGGTATTATGCGCTCATCTACCATGATGTTAATATCCGCCTTCATCATTGTTGCCGTCCTTGCCGTTGCCACGCGCGAGGGTGGTTCGCGGGCTGGCCTGATCGAGTCGGCCGCCGCCGCGGCGCCAGCAGAGGCGCCAGCGCCGGTTCCTCCGCCGATCACGTTCCGTGCCGTGGTCTCCTCGTCATGTGCCGCCGACGGTTGCCCGACGACGTGTTCGTCCGACGAGGCCCTGGTGTCGGCGATCTGTATCGGTCCCACCAGCGCCAAATTCAGCGACCGGTTGACGGTGGCGGATGGCCAGATGACGGCCGGCTGCGGCCCGACATCGAGCCAGATAGTCGTCTCCTGCGCGCGCAAGTGACGCCGCAAAACAGCAAGTGGTGGATGTCTCGGATCGGCAGGCTGACCGGGGCATCGCCAAATCAGAACCAAAGGCTATTCCGATGCAAAACTGGATTATCTTATTCGCTGTCGCGCTATTGATTGTCGCCGCCGCTGCCGCCGGACCGATGGCACCGGTTGTGGTGTTTCTGGCGTTCTGGATCACCCTATACCTGTTGTGGGCGCGCCAACTCGGCTTCAAGGACGCATGGGCCAGTTTTGGCCTCCACCGTCTCAAGCCGCCATTGTGGAACAGCGAGAACCGGCGACACTTCGCGCCGTTCCTGGAGGATCAGGACAAGCTGGTGAAGTCGGCCGCGGTTGCGCTCGGGCTGATCGCGCTGGGGTTGATGATCCCGCCGGCTTTCGTCCGGATCATCGCCGTTGTCGCCCTGATCTGGTACATCTCCGAGATCTACCGGGCGCAACGGGTCGCTGACCGGCTCGACAATGCCCGGTTCAATTAGCGCGCGATCCCGGAAATCGGATGCGGGTTTCGGATCACGCGCGAAGATCAGCTGCGGCGCGACGAGACGACAATCATCCCGCCGCGGTCTGACGCCGGGCGTCAGCGTTGCGCCAGTGCCCCGGCGGCCGTGACGCGGCCGCCGATCATAGCCCCAGGAGATCATGATGGCAGACAAGGATTCCTCCGACGTCATTCTCAACTTGATGAGCAAGAATCTCGAGCAGGCGCGTGGCGCGATGACCAACTATCTGCAGTTCATCGAAAAGAGCCTGTCGGTCGCTCCGATGGGCAGCAGCAGCCAGGCCACCACGCTGAAGGGCTATGTCGACCGCAACGTCGCGGCGACCTTCGATTTCTCCGAGAAGATGATGCACGCCAAGGATTTTCAGGATGTCGCGCGGATCCAGACCGAATTCCTGCAGGCCCAGTTTCGGGTGCTGACCGATCAAGCCAAGGACGTCGTCGAAATGACCAAGCCGACCATCATCACCCCGCGCAAGTGATCGGGAGGGCCGGATGTATGGAGTCCTATCGATGAAGAAGATTGCCGGGATCGCAGCTATCGTGCTGGTGGCCTCCGCCGCCTCGGCGCAGCAGGGCCGTCCGCGCCACGACCCCGGCTGCGCCCGCGACGTCTCGCGGTTTTGCCGCGCGCTGATGGATCAAGACGACATGGTGATCCTGGCCTGCCTGCAGCAGCATCGCGCCAAGCTGAGCAAGAGCTGCGCCAAGGCCTTGGCCGACCACGGCCAATAGCGAATTCGAGCGAAGCGAAAACGCGTCAAAACAACATTCCAAAGCTGCGGTTCTGATCGATCAGAATCGCAAATGCTCGGCGCCGCTCAGGATGGGCCGCCGCTGACGCCGGTCACCGGCACCACCTCGATTCCGGCGCGGTCGGGCGAGGCGTCCTTCCAGCGCACCGATCCGAACGGACGCTCCAGCATCCGCCGCACCTGGATCGGGTCCGGGCCGAGATGAAACGCGATGGCGCGCTGATGCAGCTCGCGATCGGCCTGGGTCGAGCGATTGCGCTGGCGTAGATAATCCAGCCAGGTCGGGCAGTGATAGCGCTCCGTCCACAATTCCGGATTGGCGATATCGCGGGCGATCGACCAGCCATAGGCACCGTTGCGCTGGCGGCTGAGTTGCACGTCCTGCATCACATTGTGAAACGCGCGGGCGTGATCCTGATCGACTCGGTACTCGATCTCGACCACCAGCGGGCCGCTGCGCCCGGTCAGCGCCAATTGCACCTCCGGATCGGCCAGCACCGCGGCGTCCTCGGTGCGCGAGCCGACCGGCGGCATCCGCAGCCACAGCCCGAGCAGCGGAGAGGCGAACATCGTCGCGGCCGAAATCAGCAGCGCCTGTTCGACCCCGAGCTGGTCAGTGACATAGCCCCAGCCCCAGCTGCCGATCGCGATGCCGCCGGCAATCGCGGCCTGGAACGCCGCCAGCGCGCGGCCCGCCACCCAGCGCGGCGCCGACAGCTGCACCCCGATGTTGAACAAGGCGATCGCCGCCATCCATACCGCCCCGGCGACCACCAGCGCCGCGGCGGTGATCAGCGGCGAGCTGCTGACTGCCATCACGGCGATCGCCGCGCCCATGATCAGCGCGCAGCCGCGCACCGACGCCTCGGCGCTGAGCCGCTTGCGCATGATCCCGATATTGAGCGCGCCGACCACCGCGCCCATTCCGAACGCGCCCAACATGATGCCGTAAGTCTGGGCGCCGCCCTGCAGCAGGTCGCGGGCCACCAGCGGCATCAGCGCCGAAATCGAGCCGCCGGCGATCCCGGTCGCCAGGGTTCGCGCCAGCACGATCCGGATCGACGGCGAGTTGGCGATGTAGCGCACCCCGGAGACGATCGCCCGGTTCAGCCGCTCGCGCGGCAGCCGCGACACCTCGCTTTGCCGACGCCACAGGAACAGCACGATCAGCAGCGGCAGATACAGCACCGCATTGGCGGCGAAGGCCGCCACCGCGCCGGCGGTCGCCACCACGATGCCGCCGATCGCGGGGCCAAAGCTGCGCGCGATATTATAGCTGATGCCGTTCAGCGCCACCGCCGACGGCAGCGTTTCGGGCGGCACCTGTTCGCTGACCGAGGACTGCCAGGCCGGACCGAACAGCGCCATGCCGCTGCCGACGACAAAGCAGAATGCCAGCAGGATCTCCGGCGTCACCAGCCCGATTTGGTTCAGCACCGTCAGGGCGGTGGCGCCGGTCAGCGCGATCATCAGCGCCACCAGCGCCACCACGCGTCGGTCATACATGTCGGCGATCGCCCCGGCCGGCATCGAGATCAGCATGATCGGCAACATCAAGGCGGTCTGCACCAGCGCCACCTTGTCGGCCGACGGGGTCATCAGCGTCATTTCCCAGGCCGCGCCCACGGCCAGGATCATCAACCCGAGATTCGACAGCAGGCTGGCCAGCCAGATCCGGCGGAACAGCGCGTGACGCAGCGGCGCGGCGACGCCGTCGGCCGCGAACTGCCTTCGCCCTGGAGTTTCCGCCATGCCGTTTCCACCCAATGTCGTATCGACTCGCCGCTATCCGATTCCCGACGCTGCCTTAGTGATGCCCGTGAAGCCGCCGCGCTGTCCAGTGCTTACGGCGCGCCTCGGCCGCGGCATCCGCGCCTGCCGGGGCGCCCGGTTCCGACGTCTTGAACGCGCGGGGAAGCGACCTGATATGAATACAAACCGCCAACCGGCGTCCCTGATCCGTAGCGAGGCCGCCCGTGAGCATCGCCGAAGCCCAAGCTCGACAATCCGACGCGGTGCCGCGCGCAGCGCTGGTGCCGCCGAGCCCGCCGCGGGCGCCGCCGGGCATGTCGACGCTTGGCCAACTCGCGGCGATGCGCACCAGCGCGATCGAAACCTGGGGCCAGCAGGCCTATGAGGAGGATGTGATCAAAGGCCGGTTCTTCGGCCATGGCAGCCTCATCCTCAACGCGCCGGATGCGATCCGGCATGTGCTGGTCGATAATTACGAGAACTACACCCGCACCGCGGCCGGCATTCGCGTGTTGCGGCCGATGCTCGGCGAGGGCCTGCTGCTGGCCGAAGGCCGCGCCTGGAAACACCAGCGCCGGACCCTGGCGCCGGCCTTCACGCCGCGCGCGGTCGGCATGCTGGTGCCGCACATGATCTCGGCCGCCGACGAGGCCATCGCCGATCTCGATCGGCGGCGCGACCGCCCTGTCGATCTGCGCGAAGCGATGCAGCTGATGGCGCTGGAGATCGCCGGACGGACGATGTTTTCGTTCGGGATGCAGCAGCATGGCCGCACGCTGCGGGACTTCGTGATCGATTACGGCATTCGGCTGGGACGGCCGCGCTTGCTCGACCTGCTGCTGCCGCTGTGGTGGCCGACGCCGCACGATCTGTCGCGCGCCGTGTTCCGCAAGCGCTGGGTCCGCTTCGTGGCGATGCTGATCGCCGAGCGTCGCGCTGCCGGCAAGAACGAGGGCGCGCCGCCGCGCGACCTGTTCGACCTGACGGTGGCGGCGCGCGATCCGGAAACCGGCGCGGCATTTTCCGACGATCAGCTTGGCGACCAGGTCGCCACCATGATTCTGGCCGGTCACGAGACCACCGCCACGGCGCTGTTCTGGGCGCTGTATCTGTTGGCGCTCGATCCGCAGACCCAGGAGCGGGTGGCGACGGAAGCGCGTGCCGTGTCGGGGGGAGGCGCGCCGCAGCTCGAGCGCCTGCCGTTCACCCGCGCGGTGCTCGACGAAACCCTGCGGCTGTATCCGCCGGCCTTTCTGATCGCGCGGGCCGCGGCGGGGCCGGACCAGGTGGCCGGCATGACGCTCGCCCGCAACGACATCGTGCTGATTGCGCCGTGGCTGCTGCACCGGCATGAGAAGCTGTGGCGAGAGCCCAACGCCTTCCTGCCCGAGCGCTTCCTGCCCGGCGCGCCGCCGCCCGACCGCTTCGCCTATCTGCCGTTCGGGGTCGGGCCGCGGGTCTGCATCGGCGCGCATTTCGCCGTGGTGGAAGCGACGCTAGCGCTGGCCCGGCTGATCGGCACGTTTCGGGTCGAACTGGTCGACCGCGCGCCGGTGTTGCCGCTCGGCGTCGTCACCACCCAGCCGGATCGCTCGCCGATGTTCCGCATCAGCCGGCGTTGACGCATCGTCATCGGATTGCATCCGGAAAATGTTTGAATGGAGCGTTATGAGCCAATCCCAGGCCCAATTTTCATCGCTGAAACTGTCCGCCGACCCGGCCGTCGCCGACGCGATCGCGGATCTGATCGAGACCGGTACGGACGATGCGCTGAACCGGATCAATGTGCTGGATTTCGCGAGCCGCACCGGGCTCGACGAGGAGAAGGCGATCGCCGGTTTCCTGCATGCGTCGCGGCTCGGCCTGTTCGACCTGACCTGGAACGTGCTGTGCCCCGGCTGCGGCGGCGTGCTCGACGCCCATGACACGTTGAAGTCGCTGCGGCACGATGACTATCATTGCGGGTTGTGCGGCTGCGGCTACGAGGCCTCGGTGGATGAACAGGTCGAGGTCGCCTTCACCGTCAGCCCCGGGATCCGGCGGATCGCCGCGCATGATCCGCATACGCTGCCGATCTGGGACTATTTCAAGCAGGTGTTCTGGAGCTCGGGGATCGATCTCAGCGGCGATTCCTTCGCGACGCTCTCCGACAAGGTGGTGATCGACGCGCGCGAGCTGGCGCCGCACGCCAAGGCCGAGATGGCGCTGCGCTTGCCGGCCGAGTTCATCATCGTGTTCGAGCCGGTGACCCATGCGGCACAATTCATCGACGTCCAGGGCGAGCCGACCGACGAGCCGCAGCGTCTGGCCTTGACCTACACCGGCGCGCCGGCGCCGGTCGAGACCGTGACGCTGCGGCCCGGGCCGTTGCAGCTGTCGCTCGACAACCAGACCGACAGCCGGGTTCTGCCCTCGGTGCTGATCGCCGCCGACGCGCTGCATCATTTGATCGGCAAGCGAAAACCGTTCCTCACCGCCAAACGGATGCTGACCAACCAGACCTTCCGCGACATCTTCAAGGCCGACAATCTGACGATCGATCAGCGGCTGAAGATCACCTCGCTGACCTTCCTGTTCACCGACCTCAAAGGCTCTACCGCGCTGTATGAGCGGGTCGGCGATCTGCACGCCTTCGATCTGGTTCGCGCGCATTTCCACGCGCTGGTCGAGATCATTGCGTCCGAAAAGGGCGCGGTGGTGAAAACCATCGGCGACGCCGTGATGGCGACCTTCGTGCGGCCGGAACACGCGCTGGCCGCGGGCCTGCGGATGCGCGCCGCGATGGACGCGCTCAATCAACAGCGCGGCACCCAGGATCTGGTGGTCAAGATCGGTATCCACGAGGGACCCTGCCTGGCGGTGATGCTGAACGAGCGGCAGGATTATTTCGGCCAGACCGTCAATATCGCGGCGCGGGTGCAGGGTCTGGCGACCTCGCAGGCGATCCATATCACCGGCCCAGTCATTGCGGCGCCGGCGGTCGCCGCGTTGCTGGACAAAGAGGCGATTCGGCCGATCGAGAAGCAGGCGGCGCTGCGCGGCATCGCCGACAGAGTGATGGTTTACGAGATCTTGTAGCTTCGTGGCCGACGGCGGATTGCCAAACCGTCATGTTCCGCCCCGGAACCGCCCCGGATTGCGCGCGTTGCATTTTCACGCAATAAAATATCGCCGCGCGCCGCGGCTTCTCTTAATGGTTTGAACCGCATGCTAGCCAAACTACGCCAGTTCATCGCCGATGTGGTCGGGCCCGCCGAGGACGAGCAAGAGGCTCTGACGTTCGACGAAAACGGATATCGCCTCGCCGCCACCGCACTGCTGATCCATGTGATTTCGCTCGACGGCGAACCGTCCGACGTCGAAAAGCAGAAGCTGCATGCGCTGCTGGAAAGCCGGTTCGGGCTCGATCCCGGCAGCGCCGGCCGGCTGATCAAATCTGCCACCTTGATGGAGGGCGACTCCGTCGATCTCTTCCAGTTCACCAGCGTCATCATGCGCACCGTCGACGAGCAGGGCCGGTTGCGCATCATCGAAATGATGTGGGAGCTGGTTTATGCCGACGGTAACGTCACCGAATTCGAGGAGAATGTGGTCTGGCGCGCTGCCGATCTTCTGGGGGTATCATCGCGCGACCGCATCAACCTCAAGCGCGGCGTCGCCGCCAGCCAGCCCGCTACCGATCCCGCGGGGTAAGATCCGCGCGAGGCCGCGATCCGGCCAGCGAATTTGCCGCGGCGGCCTGTGTCGTCAGTCGCGCATAACCTGCTTCCATGGTCTAGTTGCGGTCGGACTTGCACGCTGCTTGCATCCCGCCTAGCAGCTGTGCTGTCTTGGGTGAGGCAGCGTGCCCGTATATCTTGCGAGAGCATCATCGTGACTGAACGTGTGGCGTTGATAACCGGTGCCTCGGCGGGAATCGGTCTGGAGTTGGCGCGCATTTTTGCGGCAGATGCCCACCGCGTCGCCTTGGTGGCGCGCCGCGCCGATCGGTTGACCGCGCTGGCCGACGAGATTGTCGCCGCCGGCGGCAGCGCGCCAATCATCATTCCCTGCGATCTCGCTGTTCCCGGAGCGACCGATCAGGTCGCAGCCGCGCTGCAGGCGGCCGGCGTCGAGGTCGACTATCTGGTCAATAATGCCGGCTACGGGCTGTTCGGTCGCGCCACCGACCTCGACCGCGCCGATCAGCTCGCCATGATCGACCTCAACATTCGGGTTTTGACCGATCTGTCGCTGCGGTTTGCCGACAGCATCGCGCGGCACCGCGGCGGGATCCTCAACCTGGGGTCGATCGCCGGCTTCCTGCCGGGACCCGGCATGGCGGTGTATTACGCTTCGAAGGCGTTCGTGCTGTCGTTTTCCGAAGCACTGCATAATGAGCTCGGCCCGCGCGGCGTCCGCGTCACCGCGCTGTGCCCGGGACCGGTGCCGACCGAATTTCAGTTCCGGGCCGGGTTCAAGCCGGGGGTCGATTCGGCGATCCTCAACGTGTCGCCGGCCGCGGTGGCGCGTCAGGGTTATGACGGGCTGATGGCCAATAAGCGCCTGGTGCTGCCCGGACTCGGTATCAAGCTGGTGCCGCTGCTGTTGCGGTTGTTTCCGCGCGGCTTCGTGCTCGGCGCGGTCGGGCGCCTGCAGCGCAACCGCTGACTTCTCTGTCCAGGCCGGCGAGGTCATATTTTTGGCCCGAGGCTTGCTTATAAAGTCAGCCAGTAAGACTTCGTTCACCATATGGGTGAACGATCGAGCAACCTGACATGATGCCGCCAGCATCCGGGGCGGCACGAATTCGAAGAATCGATGCCCAGACTGATCGAAATCCAACGAGATCTGTCCGCCCGACCCGGCGCGGACGCGATGGCGCTGCAGCCATTCCCGAAAGCCAAGGACATCAGGCCGGTCCTGATCGTGCTGCATCAGGAGATGTCGACGCCCGGTCGGGTCGGCAACGCGCTGCGCGCGCTCGGTCACCCGCTCGATATAAGGCGGCCGCGGTTCGGCGATCCGCTGCCGAAGACACTCGACGGCCATGCCGGAGCGATCATTTTCGGCGGCCCGATGAGCGCCAACGATCCGGACGACTATATCCGCCGCGAGATTGACTGGATCGCGCTGCCGCTGAAGGAAGACCGGCCGTTTCTGGGGATCTGCCTCGGCGCGCAGATGCTGGCCGCGCAGCTCGGCGCCCGCGTGGCGCCGCATCCGCAGGGCCGCGCCGAGATCGGCTATTACGACATCAGGCCGACCGCCGCGGGCCGGGCGATCTGCGCGCATTGGCCGAACCAAGTCTATCACTGGCACGGCGAGGGCTTCGATCTGCCCGCGGGCACCGAATTGCTGGCCGAGGGCGACGACTTCCCGAACCAGGCATTCCGCGCCGGCCATGCCTTCGGCGTCCAGTTCCATCCCGACGTCACCGCCGCGATGATGCATCGCTGGACCACCCGCGGCCATGCAAGGCTGGAAGCGCCGGGCGCGCGGCCGCGCCATCATCACTTCGCCGACCGCGCGGTGCACGACATGGCCGAACGTATCTGGCTGCGGGATTTCCTCGACAATTGGCTGGCGCGGATGCCGATGGCACTGCCCGAGCCGGCGCTGCAGCAAGCCGCCGAATAGGCTTCCACGATCCGCCTTGCGCAAGCCGGATTTCTTTTTTGCGATGTGATGGATAGTGTCGCCCAGGCGCCGGCGTTCGATCGGCCCGTAGGGAGGCGACATGACCGCAGAGGATTTCGCGCGGCTGCTCGATGCGTTCACGGCCTCGGCCGAATCCGGCGATGGCGCCCGCTTCGCCGCGCATTTCACCGAAGACGCGATCTATCACGACTACATCTATGGCCCGCATACCGGCCGCGCCGACATCGCCCATATGATGCAGGAGCTATTTCACCGCGACGCCGGCGATTATCGCTGGGAGATGTTCGATCCGGTCTGCAATGGTGACACCGGCTATGCCTGGTCGTTGTCGAGCTTCATCTCGACGATTCCGCAGTTCAAAGGTCAGCAGGTGGTGATCGACGGCATCAGCCGCTTCGTGCTGCGCGACGGGCTGATCGCCGAATATCACGAATCGGTCAATGGCGGGGTGGCGATGCAGCAGCTCGGCGTCACGCCGCAGCGGATGGCCAAGGTGTTCCAGCGCTGGAGCGGCTGGCTCAAGCAGCGGCCGGAAACCATCGCCTATCTGGCGCGGCCGAAGGGCGCGCGCGCCTAAAAATCATAAGCGTCGAAAACAATGATCGTCGCCCAAGCGACGGCAGCACAGGGGGAATACGCGCTTGAACTATCAACATATCCTCTACGCGGTGGAGCACCACATCGCCACCATCACGCTGAACCGGCCGGAGCGGATGAATGCCTGGAATCCAATCATGGAGCGCGAGGTGCGCCAGGCCATGGAAGCTGCCGCCAAGGATGACGGCGTCCGCGTCATCGTGCTGACCGGCGCCGGGCGGGCGTTCTGCGCCGGCGCCGACATGGAGGTGCTGCAGCAGATCGACCCCGACGACATCCGCAAGTCCGAGAGCCTGCCGGGTTTCGACATGAACCGGCGGCCCGATTGGCAGGCGCGTTATTCCTACTATCCGTCGATCGCCAAGCCGATCATCGGCATGCTCAACGGCGCCACCGCCGGCATCGGTCTGGTCCACGCGCTGTATTGCGACATCCGCTTTGCCGCCGACAATACCGTGTTCACCACCTCCTTCGCGCGGCGCGGGCTGATCGCCGAGCACGGCATCAGCTGGATGCTGCCGCGGATCGTCGGTCACGCAAATGCGCTCGACCTGTTGCTGTCGGCGCGACGGGTGTCGAGCGACGAGGCGTTGCGGATCGGGCTGGTCAACCGGCTCTATTCGCCCGATCAGCTGCGCGAACAGACCTATGCGTATGCCCGGGATCTGGCGGATTTCGTCTCGCCGACCGCGATGGGGGTGATCAAGCGCCAGCTCTACGACGTGCCGTTCCAGAGCCTCGCCGAAGCCACCATCGACGCCAACCGCGAAATGGTGCGAGCGCTCGGCGGCGCCGATTTCAAGGAAGGCGTCGCCAGCTTCATGGAAAAGCGGCCACCGCGGTTTCGGGGTGGGTGAGGGGGAATTTGATGAACTTGGTCAGCCCGGCTTCGCCCTGCGGGCTTCGCCGCGGCAGCCTTCGCTTGCTTCGCCCGAGAGGCACTGCCGGCTTGCCGAGCCGTAGCTTGCGAAGCAAGCGAAGGCTGGTGGAGCCAGGCGGGATCGAACCGCCGACCTCGTCATTGCGAACGACGCGCTCTCCCAGCTGAGCTATGGCCCCATTGCGACCGGATCGATGTGATTCCGGTCAGCAAGCGCCGTCATTTACAATCTCAGCCAAGGCCAAGTCAAGAACGACGGAAAACGCGATTTTCCGGGCCATATTTGCCGGCCGGTTCCCTTGTTTGCCGAGGGAGGAGTCGATATTTACGGAGCAGTCGAATCCGCGACCGAACCCCGCGAGCCATTCCCGCCATGCGAGCCATTCTCGACATCGTCCTCATCATTCTCGACCTGTACATCTGGCTGTTGATCGCCTCGGCGATCCTGTCATGGCTGATCGCGTTCAATGTCGTGAACACGCGCAACCAGTTCGTGGCCTCGGTCTCGGAATTCCTGTACCGGATCACCGAACCGCTATTGGCACCGATCCGCAATTTCATGCCGGCGCTCGGCGGGCTGGATATCTCGCCGATCATCCTGATTCTGATCATCATGTTCCTGCAGCGGGTGATCACCTATTACATCTACCCTGCGGTGTTCTGATCGGGATCACCGACCAGGCCTGGCGCTATGCTGCTCAGGGGGTCAGTGTCGCGGTGCGGGTTACGCCGCGTGGCGGACGCGACGACATTGACGGGCTGGAGACGCTGTCGGACGGCCGCAACGTGGTCAAGGTCCGGGTCCGCGCCATCGCCGAGGGCGGCGGGGCCAATCGCGCGGTGACCGAACTGCTGGCCAAATCGCTCGGCGTGCCGAAGCGCAATGTCCGGCTGTTGTCGGGCGCGACCTCGAGGCTCAAGCAAATCGCCGTCGATGGCGACCCAACCCGACTAGGCGAGATGCTGCGGCAACTGACCGCGCCGAAGCCTGAGTAAACCAGCCCAGAGGACATCATGACTGCCCGGATCATCGAAGGAAAACCCATCGCGGCCGATTTGCGTGCCCGCGTCGCGACCGAAGTGGCGCGAATCAAGACCGAGCACGGCGTGACGCCGGGGCTGGCGGTGGTGCTGGTCGGCAGCGATCCGGCCTCCGAGGTCTATGTCCGCTCCAAGCACAAGCAGACCCAGGACGCCGGGATGGCGTCATTCGAGCACCGGCTGCCTGCCGATGTGGCGCAGGCCGAGTTGCTGGCGCTGGTCGCCAAGCTCAATGCCGATCCGGCGGTGCATGGCATTCTGGTGCAATTGCCGCTGCCGAAGGGGCTCGATACCGAGGCGGTGATCGCCGCGATCGACCCGGCCAAGGATGTCGACGGCCTCAATCCGGTCAATGCCGGCCGCCTCGCCAGCGGGTTGTTCGCGCTGACGCCCTGCACGCCGCTGGGCTGCATCATCATGGCCAAGCAGGTGCATGCCTCGCTGGAAGGCCTGAATGCGCTCGTGATCGGCCGTTCCAATCTGGTCGGCAAGCCGCTGGTGCAGTTGCTGCTCAACGAAAACGCCACGGTGACGATCGCGCATTCGCGCTCGCGCAATCTGCCGCAGCTCTGCGCCCAGGCCGATCTGGTGTTCGCCGCCGTCGGCAAGCCCGAAATGGTGCGCGGCGACTGGATCAAGCCGGGCGCCACGGTGATCGACGTCGGCATCAACCGCACGCCGTCGCCGGATGGCGGCAAGGACAGGCTGGTCGGCGACGTCGCCTTCGCCGAGGCCAAGGAGGTCGCCGGCGCTATCACGCCGGTGCCCGGCGGGGTCGGGCTGATGACGGTAGCGTGCCTGCTGGTCAACACCGTCCGCGCCGCCAGCGCGATCCACGGCCTGCCGAAGCCGGCGGTGTAGGCGGAGTTTGCGTGTCCCGGGCGCGGCGCGTAGCGCTGCTCCGCAGAACCGGGACCGCTACGGATGCTGTGTGTGTGTAACGGCCCCGGCTTAGCAGCGCACCACGCCGCAAGCGCGGCGCGTTGCGCAGCATCCGGGGCACGGCCGCGCGAGGTCGCACTACCCCGCGGTGTTCTCGATCAGCCGCCGATAGAACCGGATCATGTCGGCGTAATTCTTGATGCTGAGCCGCTCATTGGTGCCGTGAAAGCGTTTCAGATCCTCGGATGTCGCCCGCACCGGGGAGAACCGCAGGATATTGTCGGCGATTCCGGCATAGTGCCGCGAATCGGTCGCCGCGATCATCAGGCCGGGGGCCACCACGACGTCCGGAAAGATCTCGCGGATGGTTTGATTGAGCTGGCGATAGGCCACGCTCGCCGTCCCGGTGACGTCGGGCGGATCGAAATTGCCGTCGGCCGAGGCGATCGAAATCTTATCGTTGGCGACGGTGGAGCGGACATGGTCGGCGACGCTGCCCTGGGTGTCGCCCGGCAGCAGCCGGAAATTCACGCTGGCTTCGGCGATGCCGGGCAGCACATTGTCCTTGTTGCCGGCATTGAAGATGGTCAGCGCCGTGGTGGTGCGGACCATCGCCTCGGTGGGGCCGCTCTTGGCGAATTCGTGCAGCAGCACCGGCTTGAACAGCCACAGATTCGACAGCACCACGCGGTTGAGGCCGGTCATCTCCGGGGCCAAAGTGTCGAACATCTCCGCCACCGTGCCGCGCACCCGCATCGGCAGCCGGTTGTCTTCCAGATGCGCCAGCGCGGCGCTCATCATCCCGATCGCGGTGTCGCGCGGCGGCATCGACGAATGGCCGGGGGTGGCGTGCACCGTCAGCACCAGCGTCGCATAGCCCTTCTCGGCGACACCGATCAGCGCCGCCGGTTTCGTCAGGCCCTTCATGATGCCGTCGGTGATCAACAGGCCCTCGTCGAGCACGAATTCCAGCCGCACCCCGCGTGACGCCAGCAGCTTGCCGATTGCGCCGGCGCCGCGCAGGCCGGAGACTTCCTCGTCATGGCCGAAAGCGAAATAGATCGTCCGCTTCGGGCGAAAGCCCTGCTTGGCCATCTGCTCGGCGGCTTCCAGCATCGAATACAGGTTGCCCTTGTCGTCCCACGAGCCGCGGCCCCAGACGAAGCCGTCGGCGATCACGCCATCGAACGGCGGATGCTGCCAGTCGGCCTCGGTCTTGGGGGCGATCGGCACCACGTCCTGATGGGCCAACAGGCCGATCGGCTGCGCCTGCGGATCGGAGCCCTCCCAGGTGTAGAGTAGGCTATGGGAGCCGACGATCTCGCGCTTGGCCACGGCGTGAAACGCCGGGAAGCTGGCGATGATATGGTCCTGCAATCCGCGCAGCGCCTCGGCATCCTGCTCGGGATTGAGGGCGTTCGAGATGGTTTGAAAGCGGATCGCCTCGGACAATCGCCCGGCGGCGCCTTGTTCGTTGACCTCGACCGGCGCCAAAGCTGTCACTTGCAGCTGCCGGGAACTGAGCTGCGAGGTGGTGTAAGCTAAGACGCCGGCCAGCACGACCAGCGCCACCATCCCGACCGTGACGAGGTTGCGGATCAATTTCAGCAGCCGGCGCATCGCGATCTCCCTGGATTGGCCCGGGCGTTGCGGCGCCTGCGGGGATTAAGCCTTTTCCGCCTTGGCCCGCGCGATGCCTTCGAGGATCAGCCGGTGGGCGTCTTCGGCGCCGCCCCAGCGCAGCACCTTGACCCATTTGCCGGGCTCCAGATCCTTGTAGTGCTCGAAGAAATGCTGGATCTGCTGCAGCGTGATATCCGGCAGGTCGCTGTAGGTTTTGATCTTGTCGTAGCGCTGGGTCAGCTTCGACGACGGCACCGCGATGATCTTCTCGTCGCCGCCGGCCTCGTCTTCCATCAGCAGCACACCGACCGGGCGCACGCTGATGATGGCGCCGGGCACGATGCCGCGGGTATTGGCCACCAGCACGTCGCAGGGGTCGCCGTCATTCGACAGCGTATGCGGGATGAAGCCGTAATTCCCGGGATAGCGCATTGAGGTATAAAGGAACCGGTCGACCACCAGCGTCCCGGCATCCTTGTCCATCTCGTATTTGATCGGCTCGCCGCCGACCGGCACTTCGACGATGACATTGACTTCATGCGGCGGGTTGGCGCCGAGAGAAATTGCGTCGATGCGCATCGAAAACTCCGAACGGATGGAAGGAAATGGGACCGAGGATTGCCCGGCGTGAATACGCCGGATGACACATCCGGTCTAGTGGCTTGGCCCGGGACTTGATGGGACTCGAAACTTACCGAAACTTATACCGACGGATTTTGCCGTTGACTCATCAATTTGGTCATGGCCGGGCTTGTCCCGGCCATCCACGTCTTTGATCCGGCACTGCTTTCAAGGCGTGGATGCCCGGCACAAGGCCGGGCGTGACGAACGAGAGGGAACGACAGTTGGTATTAAGCGGTCCAGGCGAACGCCACCTTGTCGAGCGACTTCGGCCCGAATCGCTCGGACGAGCGGGCGACCATGCGGCCGCCGAGCGCGCGATAGAATTCGGTCGCCGGTTCGTTGTCCGATAGCGCCCAGATCACCATGCTGCGCAACCCGCTCTGTGCCAGGTCGCGCTTGGCCGAGGCGAACAGCCGTCGGCCGAATCCGAGGCCCTGAAATTCCGGCCGCAAATAGAGCTCGTAGATCTCGCCCTCGAATTGCAGGCTGCGGGCGCGGTTGCGTCCGTAATTGGCATAGCCGGCGACCCGGTCGCCGAAACACAGCACGCTGACGCGGCTGCCCTTGCGGATGGCCGAGTCCCACCAATGCGGGCCGCGGCGATTGATCAGCTTTTCAAGTTCGGCGCCGGGAATAATTCCCTGATAGGCCGAACGCCAAGCTTCGTCATGGGTGGCCGCGACCGCGGACGCATCCGCAGCTTTGGCCGGCCGAACCTCGATCAGGGTTGTGCTCATGAATCAGATCAAAGCAAGTCGCGGGCTCGGCTTCAAGGTCCATCGTTAATTATCGGTTAAGATGTGGATTTTTTGCACCACCCGGCCGCGCCCTGTGCCGGAATCGGACAGGTTGCCGGCGCCGGCGGCGAAAAAATCGCGGGTTCGTCCCAGCGCGAAGCTGCCGCGACACAGCGTGCGACATGGCAGGCGGCCCCCTGCCCGCGAGAGCGGTGTTCAGCCGTGGCGCCGGCTTCACATCGCCTCCTTCAACCCGATTCGCAGCAGCCACCAATTCACCGGATAGCTGGTGATGAATCCGAAAATCATCGCGATCTGCATCATGAACCAGAATTCGAACGAGTTGACCGTGAGCTCGGCGCCGAGCAGGTCGCGGAAGATCCAGAAATAGGCCACCGCCATGAAGCCATACATGCCGACCTGCCAGGCGGTCAGCGACAGCGTATCGGCCTTGACGGCGGCCCACAGGCCCTGGCCGACGCCGAGATTCCGCATCGGCGCGATCGTGTAATATTGAAAGATCACGCCGAACAGATAGGCGAACAGGAAGTCGAGAACCCAGACGGCGAAGATCTTTTCGGAGAAGATCGATTGCCAGCCGAGCCAGACCGCCACCGCCGGAACGCCGAAGGCCAGCCACTCGGCGCAGATGTCGCCCAAGGTGCATCCGCTGCCGCAATGCGAGGCGCCTTCGGCGACCATCGCGGCAAATGGCTTGCGCTTGCCGGGCGGGTCGCGGCCCTCGCGCTTGGCCGCCACCGCGGCGTGTTTGGTGGCGCGGCGGCCGAAATGAAAATAGCCCCACAGCCACAGCAGCGTTCCGAACAATGCGGTCAGCGGCCAGACGGCGTTCATGATCCACATCCGCTGCGGATGTCTGTATTCATCCACCGCGATCACCAGTGCGCAGATGGCTCCCAGCGTGACCGACAGGATGGCGAGATTGTGCAGCCAGCTCGGGATCATGGTCTCACCCTCGGATCAATGGCTGTCCCCGGCATGGGCGCGGAGGAAGCGGTGACGTGAGGTCGATTGCGGCGCAGAACCACGGCGCCTCTGCGGGGCGAACCGCACAAACCACGTAACGTTCCATCCGCGATCGGTATGAGGCGGTCAGTAGCCGGGGCGCGCCGCGCCGGCTCAGATGGCCTTGCGTCCCATCACTTGTCCGGCGGCGCGCTGTCCGCTGTCGCGGGCGCCATGGGCGGTGGAGAAGAAATGCGGCGAGGTGGCTTCACCCGCGAAGAACAGCCGGTTGTCGACCGGCGCGGCCAGCGCGGCGCGGGCCGAGGCGTGGCCCGGCAGCGCGTGCGAGTAGGAGCCGCGGGCGAACGGGTCATGGGCCCAGCGCGATTCAGATAATGGCTTCAGCTTGCGGCGATAATCATGGCCCAGCACCGCGACGATCTCGTCGATGCTTTGCGCCGTCAGCGCGCCAGGGCCCGCGTCTTCAAGTTGGCGCGCGAAGCTTCCGCCGAAAAATCCCTCGATGCAGTTCAGCCCGAACGGCCGCAGATGATAGCTGCCGATCGCAGTCTCCAGCGTGGCGCCGCGCAAATTGCCGTCGGTCGGCAGCCCGCTTGGCCCGTCCAACGCCAGCAGCACCTTGTCGGCGACGCCGAGCGGCAAATGGCGGGCGGCGTCGACTTTCGCCGGCAGCGCGGGGTGAAACCGGATCGCCTCGTCGGCAATCAGATTGGTCGGCACGGTGATGATGACCTGGGCGGCGTTCAGCGTGCCGCGCGAGGTCTCGATCCTGATCCTGAGGCCGGAATGATCGATCAGGCTGACATTGCAGCCCAGCGCCACCGGGCACGGCGCCCCATAGGCGGCGATCAGCGCGCCATAGCCGCGACGCACCCGCCAATTGACGCCGGTGTCCTCATAGGCGTGGGTGTCCAGGCTGGAGACCCGGTCGAGCTCGGCGCCGTTGACATAGGTCGAGACCGCGTCGATCAACGGGTTCCAGCGGTTGCCGGGCTCGAGATAGTCGCTGGCGGCACGGTCGATGCCGCGTAGCGCGGCGGCGTCGGCGCGGTCATAGAATTGATCGAGCGCCGCGGCGAAGTCATCGCGCTCCTTGGGCAGGAAGGAATCACCGAAACTCTTGTCGCCCCAGGGCGGATGCGACCGGTCGATCTCGAAACCGAGATGCTTGGCGATGCCGACAAAGGAGTTGCGGTCGGCCGAATGCAGCCAGCCGCAGCCGAGGTCGAATTCGATGCCGGGCGCCGCCATGATGGTATGGCCGCGGCCGCCGAGCCGGTCGCGGGCTTCCAGCACGATCAGCGAGCGGCCGGAATTCTCCAGCGCGCGCGCGGCGCCGAGACCGGCGGCGCCGGCACCGATGATCGCGACATCGACGTCGGTGGGAAGGGTTTGGGGCGACATGGTAGCAATGCTGTATCACATTGTGCGTGGCGGTTCGATGTCAGCCGGCGGGCGGGGTCGGTTACGCCTGGCCGGAAACGACAATGCCCGGCGCGAGGCCGGGCATTGCGGTGTGATTGTGCGGTGCTTGGCGGTCCCGGCTCTGCGAAGCGGCATGATGAATGCCGCATCGCGTCCGGGACACAGGAAGTGCCGCGGAGGCTGTTAGGCGACCGCCTGCTTCGACTTGTCGGCGCGCTTGCGGTCGTTGGCGTCGAGGTAGCGCTTGCGCAGGCGGATCGACTTCGGGGTGATTTCGACCAGTTCGTCGTCCTCGATATAGGCCAGCGCCTTTTCCAGCGTCATCCGGATCGGCGGGGTCAGCCGCACCGCTTCATCCTTCGAGGTGGTGCGGATGTTGCTGAGCTGCTTGCCCTTGAGAATGTTGATCTCGAGGTCGTTGTCGCGGGTATGCTCGCCGACGATCATGCCCTTATAGACCTTGCAGCCGGGCTCGATCATCATCGGGCCGCGGTCTTCCAGCTTGAACATGGCGTAGGCCACGGCCTCGCCCTGGTCGTTGGAGATCAGCACGCCGTTGCGGCGGCCCTGGATATCGCCCTTATAGGGCAGGTAGTTGTGGAACAGGCGGTTCATCACCGCGGTGCCCTTGGTGTCGGTCATCAGTTCGCCCTGATAGCCGATCAGGCCGCGGGTCGGCGCGTAGAACACCAGCCGCAGCCGATTGCCGCCGGACGGGCGCATCTCGATCATCTCGGCCTTGCGCTCGCTCATTTTCTGAACGACGACGCCGGAGAATTCCTCGTCGACGTCGATCACGACTTCCTCGACCGGCTCCAGCAGCTGGCCGGTTTCGTCCTTGGTCAGGACGACGCGGGGGCGCGAGACGCTGAGCTCGAAACCTTCGCGGCGCATCTGCTCGATCAGGATCGCCAGCTGCAATTCGCCGCGGCCGGAGACGATCATCGAATCCTTGTCGTCGGCTTCGACCACCTTCAGCGCGACATTGCCCTCGGCCTCGCGCAGCAGGCGGTCACGGATCAGGCGGCTGGTGACCTTGTCGCCTTCGGTGCCCGCCAGCGGCGAGTTGTTGACGATGAACGACATCGACACCGTCGGCGGATCGATCGGCTGGGCCTGGATCGGGATCTCGACGCTGGGATCGCAGAAGGTATCGGCGACGGTGCCCTTGGGCAGCCCGGCGATGGCGACGATGTCGCCGGCTTCGGCGAGCTCGAGCGGCACCCGCTCAAGGCCGCGGAACGCCAGAATCTTGGTGATGCGGCCGGTTTCGACGGTCTTGCCGTCGCGCGACAGCACCTTTACGGCCTGGTTCGGCTTCACCGAGCCCGAGGCGATGCGCCCGGTGACGATGCGGCCGAGATAGGGGTTGGCTTCCAGAATGGTGCCGAGCAGGCGGAACGGGCCGTCTTCGACCACCGGCGGGTGGACATGCTTGAGCACCAGTTCGAACAGCGGCGTCATGCCCTCTTCGTGGCCGCCATCGGCCTTGGCGGACATCCAGCCGTTCTTGCCCGAGCCGTACAGGATCGGGAAGTCGAGCTGATCGTCGGTGGCGTCGAGTGCTGCGAACAGGTCGAACACTTCGTTGACCACTTCGGTGATCCGGGCGTCGGGACGGTCGACCTTGTTGATCGCGACGATCGGCTTGAGGCCGAGCTTCAACGCCTTGCCGACCACGAATTTGGTCTGCGGCATCGGGCCTTCGGCGGCGTCGACCAGCACGATCACGCCATCGACCATCGACAGGATGCGCTCGACCTCGCCGCCGAAATCGGCATGGCCAGGGGTGTCGACGATGTTGATCTGGGTTTCGCCCCAATGCACCGAGGTGCATTTGGCCAGAATGGTGATGCCGCGCTCTTTTTCCAGATCGTTGGAATCCATCGCGCGCTCGACCTGGCGCTGGTTGTCACGGTAAGTGCCGGACTGCTGCAGCAGTTTGTCGACGAGGGTCGTCTTGCCGTGGTCGACGTGGGCGATGATGGCGATATTGCGAAGGTTCATGGCTCTTCTTTAAGGTTGTGCGGGCCGAATGCCCAAATCAGCGCGATTTCAGGCAATCCCCGTGAAGCGCCAAATCGCGCGATGGAGTTTGCCTTTGCCTGAAACGCGCTAGGATGCCCCCATGGGCAATCCCTAAAAAGCAAGCCCGGCCAAAAGGGGGCCGGGCACTCGAACGCGTTGCGACGCAATATAACCGAAAATAGCGAAAAAACAATGACAGGATGCGAGGTTTTCGCAGCCTTCACGGCGCTTTAGACCGCCTGGGAGTGCGGATTCAGCGCCGGCGAGGGCGGAATCGTCGCCAGCAGCATCTTGCGGTCCGCCACCGCGTTATGGAACTGCTCCAGCGCGATGTTGAAGGCGGTCAGGGCGGCTTCCTCGATCGCGCCGTTCTCGAAGCAGTTGAGGGTGCTGCGCAGGATGGCGTCGGCCTCGGTCTGCATCGCGTCGAGCTCGTCGGAATCATCGCAGCGGCGCGCCACCGCGATCATGTCGAGCAGCCGGTCGCGCTGCGAAATATTGGCGATCCGCTCGTCCTTCCGCAGATAGCTGGCGAACCAGGCGCCGACCGAGCCGAACGTCGACAGGCCGATCAGGCTGAACCAGATGTAATCGCTGTAGCGGTCGAGGAAGGTGCGTTCCTCGCCGTCCACATAGGCGGCAGCGCCGGGATGGGCCGGGATCACCGCGTCCTTGTCGGTATCGGGGGTCTCGATCTTCGCCGCCTGCGGGAATTCGGCGATCACACTCTGGCGCGCGGCGAATAATTGCCGGGTGAAAGTGGCGATCGTGCTGTCGGAGATGTCGGCCCGGGCCACGATATGATGCGAAAAGCTGATGGTCTTGACGTCGGTTTCCGGCCGGACCGGCGAGCCGCCGAAGGCGCCGGCCGGCACCACGGCGGCCTCATAGGCCGGATGGTTGGTGGCGATCGCTTCGGCGGCATCGATCGCCAGGAAGGTCGGCTCGATGCCATTTTGCACGGACGCTGCGATCGCCTCGCTGGTGATCCGGCTGTTGGGCGGTCCGGCCGCGATAAAGGCGTCGACCTTGTGGTCCCTGACGGCTTCGGCGATCCCGATCGGGGAATATTGGATGATCTCCACCTTGGCAGGATCGATCGAGTATTGCCGGAGGATCACCTTGAGTAAATCGGTATTGGCCCTGGTGCGGCCGATCACCCCGACGCGGTGGCCGGCGAGCTGGTTGATATTGGTGATGGCGGGCTCGGTCGCGGTCTCCCCGGCGTCCGGCTCGGTCTTGACGTCGGTCTTGGCATCCGTCTTGAGGCCCGGTTTGGGGCGGCCCGGAACCCAGAGCACGGCGACATTCTTGTGCAGCACCGCGACGCTCCGGGCGTCTTTCGGCACCGTCAGATCGCCCCGGATCACCGCGAGGTCGACCTTGTGGGCCGAGAACGCCGCGGCGCTGGCGACCGCGTCATCGGTCAGCACCGGCCGCAACCGAACCGAGTCGCGATCCCGGCCGAACGCCTGGGTCAGCGCCTGGATCACCTTGGCGTCGTCGCCGTTCTGCGGGCCGACGGCGATCTTCAGCTGCACCGGCCGCATCGCGACGTAATAGGCGCCACTGATCAGGCCCACCAGCGCCAGCGTTCCGGCCAGCACGACAAAGGTCGTCTTCCGCTTTGCGGAGTGTGGCGGCGGTTGCATCATCGGTTCCATCGGATCGGCGCCACCAACGATCGGTCGGGACAATAATCGCCTGAGGCTGGATCTTACGCTCAATCAGGAACCAGCATTGCATCAAATCCGTTGCCGCCACAGGGTCCAATCTCGCGAAGCCTATTGGAGGGCTTTGACCGCATTGTGGCCGCGCTGCTGTGACGAGGATCGCAACACCGTTGCACCAATGGTCGGGTTACCCAGGAGAAGTTGATGGAACGATTATCGGCCAAAGAGCGGCATACGGCGCTCCAGGAATTGCCAGGCTGGACCGAGGTGCAAGACCGCGAGGCGATCGCGCGGACCTTCGAATTCAAGGATTTCAACGAAGCGTTCGGGTTCATGGCCCGCGTCGCTTTGGTCGCCGAGAAAAACGATCACCATCCGGAGTGGCGCAATGTCTACAAGACCGTCGACGTGGTGCTGACAACCCACGATGCCGGCGGGGTGACGTCGCGCGATGTCGATCTGGCGCGCGCGATGAACGCTATCGCGCAGCAGCTCGGCGTCGGTTGAACGGCCCGGCAATCTTGCGGTCGCGGGCCGCGATCACCAATTGCACAACACGACCGCCGGTGAGCCGGCCTCCAGGAGTGAGCCAGAATGGCATCCGAACACAGCGTGGGATTTGAGCCGGCCGACCGCTTAGCGCAGGACCCCGAGAGCCTGCGCAAGCGGTTCTGGATCAAGCTGAAGCAGCTCGCGGTGAAGCTGCCCTTCGTCGAGGATCTGCTGGCCGCCTATTATTGCGCGTTCGATCGCCAGACCCCGCGTCACGTCCAGCTGGCGCTGTTCGGCGCCATCGCCTATTTCGTGCTGCCGTTCGATTTCGTTCCCGACATGCTGCCGATCCTCGGCTTCACCGATGACGCCGCGATCCTCGCCACCGCGCTGCGGATGGTGGCCACCCACATCACCCCGGCGCATCGCGAGGCCGCCCGCGCCGCGATGGCGCGCGGGCTGGACCAGGACGACATGCCCACGGCGTAGCCGATCATTCAGCCGGCAGCAGCCGCAGCAGCGTCGTTGCTGCCAGTTCGGCTCTGGCGTCGATCGTCGCGGCATTCATCGGCGGCTCGTTGCCCAGCAACATTTGCAGCGGCGAAAACCCGATCAGCACCGAAAAGAAAATCTGGATCAGCGTCGCGATCTGGTCGCGGGGAAATAGCCCGCGCCCGGCGGCCTGGTCGAAATAGCGCACCAGAGACTGCACTACCGGAGCCTGTCCGGTGGCGGTGAGTTCGCGCGCCACCGCCCCTTCGCCGCGTTCGCGGCCGGCGATCGCGAGGCGATACATCGCCATCCGGTCCGGGTGCAGAAATTCCGTCAGGAAGGTGCGACCAAAATCGTGCAGCGTGGCGATGAATTCGGCGCGGCTGGCTGGCGGCGCAAGGTCCGGCGGGGTCTGCATCCGCAGGCTGCCATAACGGATCAGCGCGGTGAGGATCGCCTGCTTGCTGTCGAATATTTCGTACAGCGTGCGTTTGGAGATTTTGGCGCGGCGGACGATCTCCGACGTGGTGGCGGCTTCGAATCCTTTTTCGACGAAGACCTCGAACGCCGCCGCCATGATCGCCTCACGGCGCCCGGCCGCGGCGTCGATGCCCCGTTCTATTTCCGTTTTCGTCATCAGGTCGCAATCCGCAAGAAACCGGTACCAATCGGTACCGGTTGTGCTATGAATCCTGGTACCCAGTAGTACCGTATCCCGACACCGCGTCAACCGGAGGCCGAGATGAAAACCTTCCTCACCGTCAAACTGGCCTTGATTCCGTTCGTGCTGTTCTGCACCTTGCTCGGCTTGCAGCAGCCCGACTGGGCGATCAAATCAGCGCTGGGGCTGTCCTTTGCCGGGGCGGTGTGGCGGTTTCTGCGCCGCGAACTGTTCGTGCTCGAGGCCGGCGGGCTGGTGCTGTTCATGCTGCTCGGGAATGCCGAGATGGTGTCGCCCGAATGGACCACCGCCAATGCGCTATGGCTGTCCTTCGCCGGCCTCGGCGCCATCAGTCTGATCAGCGTGATCGCGCGCCGGCCGTGGACCAGCGACTACGCCCGCGCCACCTATCCGGGCAATGCCGGCACGCCGCAGTTTTTGCTCATCAACGCGGCGATCACCGCGCTATGGGGCGTGCTGTTCTTCGCCATCGCGGCTTGCCGCTATTTTGGCGTCTCGCCCTCAATCGTCACCATCATGGTGGTCGCAGGCGCGCTGATTTCGATCTTCGGGCCGAAACTGGCGATCGGCCTTATGCTGAAGCGTATGGTGGCGGCGCGCGAAACCTTCCGATGGCGCGCGCCCGATCTCACCAAAGACCGCGGCCTCGATTGCGATGTCGTGGTGATCGGCGCCGGGATCGGCGGCTTGACCGCGGCGGCGCTGCTGGCCGATGCCGGGCTCAAGGTGATCGTCTGCGAGCAGCACGTCGTCGCCGGCGGCTACTGCCACACTTACTTGCGCAAGGCGCATCACGATGACAAGCCGGTGCTGTACCGCTTCGACGCCGGGCCACATGATTTTTCCGGCGTCTGGCCCGGCGGTCCGGTGACCAGCCTGTTGGAGCGGCTCGGCGTTGCCGATCGGCTGCAATGGCAGCGGGTCAATCACAGCTTCCGAACCGCCGATGGCGGCATCGATGTCCCGTCCGATTGGCGGGACTATGTGCGGTTGCTCGGCGACAAGTTCCCCGACAGCACCGAGGGGATCTCGGCGCTGTTCGCCAAGATCCACGCGATCTTCGACGACATGTATGCGACCGGGCAGGGGCGCTGCGGAATTCCCGGCATGCCGGCGACGGCCGACGCCCTGCTGGCGTTTCCGAGCCAGCATCCCGACGCCTATCATTGGATGGCCAGGCCATTCGCCGAACTCGTCGCCGCTTACGTCGACGATCCCGCGGTGACCCGCCACCTCAACGCGCTGTCCGGCTATCTCGGCGACGGACAGGAGGAATTGAAAGCGGACGTTTCTGGAGCTGCTGGAGCCGGACCAGGTGCCGGCGGCATTTCGTCGCCGCCTTGCCGCGGCCGAACCGGCCAATTCCGCCTTCAGCGTGCATCTCGGCATCGACTATGTGCCGGATATCAAGCCAGCCACCCATCTCGATGCGCCGATGGCGATCGGCATCGCGATGATGTCGAAGCTCGATCCCGCGGCGGCGCCGGCCGGCCATGCGACGCTGACGCTGATCGCGCTGCTGCCTTTCGCCGAAGCCCGCGACTGGTTTCCCGAAACCGGCAGCGACGATTGCAAGGACTGGCGGCGTTCGGCCGCGTATCAGCAGCGCAAGACCGCATTCGGCGACCGCATGATCGCCGCGGTCGAAACCGTGATTCCCGGCCTGTCGCAGCACATCGTCTATCGCACCGATGCCAGCCCGGTGACCTATGCACGCTACGACTGGGCCAGCGCCGGCTCGATTTACGGCATCTCGCGCGAAGGCCGGCTGAACGGAGTCAAATCGCCGCTGCGAAACCTGGTGATCGCCGGCGGCGGCAATGCCGGCGCCGGCGTCGAGGCGGTACTGATTTCGGGTGCCAACGCCGCCGAGGCGCTGCTGCCGGGATTGCTCGGCCGGAGAGCGCCGGTTGTCGCCACCGGGGCGCGATGCATTGACCGAGGTCAAAGCTTCCAACCTGCTGCCCGCGCAGCATGCATGCGCCGGATGGCGCTCGACAGCGATCAACCCGGTGTTCACGCCCGTCCAGATCGGAGATGACCATGGGCAAGCCAGATAACGCATCAGGGACGACCAACGTCGATCCGAAGCCGGCCCCGCCGGCGCCCAAACCCGCGGCGAAGGATACCAAGGAGTTTGACCCGCCGAAGCCCCCGGATCAGATCGCCGGTGACACCGTGCATCTGCCCTACAAGCGGTAGCACCGGCGCCGAACGATAGCTCAGCGTCGCGTCACGGATGCAAAATCACCTTGCCCATTGCCTTGCGCCCGGCGAGGACTTTCAGCGCGTCGGCGGTCTGCGCCAGCGGGAAGGTGCGGTCGACATGGGATGAGATCTTGCCCTCAGCGGTCCACTGCACCAGCTTCTGCAGATTGGCGATGTTCTTCTGCGGATTGAGCTTGGTCCAGGCGCCCCAGAACACGCCGCGGATGTCGCAGCCCTTCAGCAGTGCGAGGTTGAGCGGCATTTTCGGAATGTCGCCGGCGGCGAAGCCGATCACCAGGAAACGGCCTTCCCAGGCGATCGCCCGCAATGCGGCTTCGGCATAAGTGCCACCGACCGGATCGAAGATGATATCAGCGCCCTTGCCGCCGGTCAGTCGCTTCAAGCCTTCCTTGAGATCTTCCTTGGCGTAGTTCAGCGTCAGCTCGGCGCCATGCTGCTTGGCGAATTCCAGCTTCTCGTCGGACGAGGCGCAGGCGATCACTTTCAGCCCCATCAGCTTGCCGAGTTCGCAGGCGGCAAGGCCGGTGCCGCCGGCGGCGCCGAGCACCGCCAGCGTTTCGCCCGGCTTCGGACTGCCGCGGTCTTCCAGCGCATGCAGCGCGGTGCCGTAGATAATGATGATGCCGGCGGCGCGGTCGAAATCCAGATTGTCGGGAATCTTCACAATCGATGCGGCGGGCAGCGCGATCTTTTCACGCGCGCCATTGTGGCCGCACGACGCCACGACGCGGTCGCCGACTTTCAGATTGGTGACGCCATCGCCGATGCTCTCGATCACGCCGGCGACTTCGGCGGCCGGCGAGAACGGGAACGGCGGCTTGATCTGGTACTTGCCCTGGATCATCAGCAGATCGAAGAAATTCAGCGCAGCGGCCTTGATGGCGATCACGGCTTCGCCGGGGCCGGCGACCGGATCGGGCAGGTCCGCGAGTACGAGTTCGTCGGGACCGCAATATTGCTGGCAGAGAATGGCTTTCATCGGGGTCTGACCTTCGGCTTGAGACAGTTAGGTGCTTCATGCCGGATTTGCCGGCAGGCTACAATCTGATTCGAACGGCGCTGCGGCGAGCTTATTCCGCGTTGCGGCTTTTCATCGCGACCTCTGCGAGGCGCCCGTTCATTTCAAAATGCGAGCGGTCGCATTGGCCAACAGGGCGAACCCGTCGATCTCGCAGGCTTGCTGATTTCCGATCACGCTGGCTACATCAAGGATGAGATGGCGGTGCGCATGGCGGAATGCATCTGCGGATGCGCAAAAGCAAAGCCCGCGCCGGAGACTGCCGCAATCCGGAGATTTGTCGTGATGTTGCGCGGTGTGATGCCGCGCGCGGTGGTCCGCGATCTGCGGCAGGGCGTCGGCTTCACAAATCGGCCATTCCCGGCTATTGCAGTGCCATGAGACTGCGGTTGTGGAGCCATCTTGCAGTCACAATAATGAGAGACTGGACGTGCTTATGATGTTGCGAAGAATACTGACTATCTCTGCTTTGGGTGCGCTGATGTTCGGGGTTTGCTCGATGGCGCCGGCGCAAGCGGTCTCATCGGAGCCGACATTGATCGGCCAGTTTGGCGATTGGGGCGCCTATACGGCGACGCCGGACGGCAAGAAGGTTTGTTTCGCGCTGTCCAAGCCGGTGTCATCGAAGACCAATCCGCCGAATCGGCCGCGCGACCCGGCCTATGCGTTCATTTCGACGCGCCCGGCCGAAAAGGTCGTCAACGAAGTCTCGGTGATGATGGGCTATCCGCTCAAGCCGGGTTCGGAAGGCACCATGGAAGTCGGTGGCAGCCGCTACGCGATGTACTCCCAGGGCGACGGAATCTGGATCAAGAACGCCGCCGAGGAGGACCGTCTGGTCGAAGATCTGCGCAAGGGCGCGGATGTGACGGTCACCGGCATGTCCTCCAGAGGGACCACGACCACCGACGTGTTCTCGCTCAAAGGCATTTCCCAGGCGCTTGATCGCGTCGCGCAGGAATGCCGGAACTAACGGCGACAGCGTTCATCATGCTGCAATTCGCGCCTTTTCAGCGGGCGCCGGAAAGCCTATCTGAGGTCATGATGCTGTTGCATGCTGCGGAACCCGGCTATCGTCGGGTTCCGTAAGCGGTCAGGATCGACATGCCTCTATCCTGGCGCTGCCGGCCAAATGGCGGCTGCCCCCGGATATGAGGGCTTTTCGTTGCGAATGGCGGGCGAAAATGCGCTTCGCCCGCCCTACAGATGTGATGCAATGACCCTGTCAACGGCCGCCCCGCTCGAAAAGATCGCGCTCGAAACCTATGTGCCGCCGGCTAAGCCGTCGCTGATCGGGCTGTCGCGCGCCGAATTGGCGACGCAGCTCGGCGCCATCGGGGTGCTACAAGCCCAGCGCAAGATGCGGGCGCAGCAGCTGTGGCACTGGATCTATGTTCGCGGCGCCCAGGAATTTGAAGAGATGACCAGCATCTCCAAGGAGATGCGCGGCCAACTCGCGCAACATTTCACGGTGGCGCGGCCCGAAGTGGTGGCCGAACAGATTTCCAACGACGGAACCCGCAAATGGCTGCTGCGGCTGCCGAGCGGCGATTCGGTCGAAAAGGCCCATGAGGTCGAGTGCGTCTACATCCCGGAAACCGATCGCGGCACGTTGTGCGTCTCCAGCCAGGTCGGCTGCACGCTGAACTGCTCGTTCTGCCACACCGGCACGCAAAGGCTGGTGCGCAACCTCACCGCCGGCGAGATCGTCGGCCAGGTGATGGTGGCGCGGGATCGGCTCAATGATTGGGCCGACCGCGCCACGCCCAACGGCAATCGCCTGGTGACCAATGTGGTGATGATGGGCATGGGCGAGCCGCTGTACAATTTCGAAGCGGTGCGCGACGCGCTGCTGATTGTTTCCGACAATGAAGGCATCGGCATTTCACGCCGCCGCGTCACGCTGTCGACCTCCGGCGTGGTGCCGAACATCATGCGCACCGGCGAGGAAATCGGCGTCATGCTGGCGATCTCGCTGCACGCGGTGCGCGACGAATTGCGCGACGAACTGGTGCCGATCAACAAGAAATATCCGCTGGCCGAATTGCTGCAGGCCTGCCGCGATTATCCCGGCGCCTCCAACGCGCGGCGCATCACCTTCGAATATGTGATGCTGAAGGACGTCAACGATTCGCTCGACGACGCCAAGCTGCTGGTGAAAATGCTGAAAGGCATTCCGGCCAAGATCAATCTGATCCCGTTCAATCCCTGGCCGGGCACGCGCTACCAATGCTCGGATTGGGATCAGATCGAGAAATTTTCCGAATATATTTTCAACGCCGGCTATTCGTCGCCGGTGCGCACCCCGCGCGGCCGCGATATCCTGGCCGCCTGCGGGCAGCTGAAATCTGAAACCGAAAAATTGTCGGTGCGCGAGCGCGACGCGCTGCGTGCGATGGCGATGACGGATTGATGCGGTTCTCGTGTCAAACGGGCAGGGCATTCGAGTTCGTCATGCCCGGGCTTGACCCGGGCATCCACGCCTTCACGGCGCGCAAATCCCTGAATACGTGGATGGCCGGGCCTTCGCCGCGACGAAGGGGCTTCGGCCCCGCAGGCGGGACACGCCCGGCCATGACGATCGGGAGGCCGTCGTTGTTGGTGCTGCATCTTTCTGGACCGCATCTATGTCCCTGATCGGCCGGCTGTTCGTGATCGCATTCGGCTTCATCGTCGCTTGCATGGTGGCGGGGATCGTGGTGGTCGGCGCGGTGCTGTATCCGGAATTCAGCGATCTGCGCGTCGGGCCGGTCGACCAGGACGCGCTCAACATCGTGCTGGGCTTCGGTTTCATCTTCGTCAGCGGCTTTGCGCTGCTGCCGGCGCTGATCGTGGTGGTGGTCACCGAGGCGTTCTATATCCGCAGCGCGCTGGCCTATGCGCTGGGCGGCGCCGCGGTCGGGCTCGCCTGTTATCTCGGGCTGATTCCGTTCGATCCGGCGACGATGCAATTCGACGGCATCGTGCGCCGTCATCTCGAGATCATGACCGGGGCGGGGATTCTCGGCGGCGTGATCTATTGGATGATCGCCGGCCGCAATGCCGGCGCCTGGCGCGAGCCGCCCGCGACGTCGACGCGGCCGCCGCCGACTGGTTGATCCGAGCCGGCGAGCCGAGGCGGCGATCAGCCGCGCAGCGTGCCGCCGGTCTTCTTGGTGACTTCGGCGACGATCTTGCCGCCGACCGCGTCGATCTCCTGATCGGTCAAGGTTTTTTCGCGCGGCTGGATGGTCACTGCGATCGCGATGGATTTCTTGCTCTCGTCGATGCCCTTGCCCTCATAGACGTCGAACACGCTGACCGCGGTGATCAGCTTCTTGTCGACGTTCTGCGCGGCGCGGACGATGTCGCTGGCCTTGACGGCACGATCGACGATGAAGGCGAAGTCGCGGGACACCGGCTGGAATGCGGAGAGCTCCAGCACCGGCTTGGCGCGGGTCGGCTTCTGCTTGGCATCCGGAATCTTGTCGAGGATCACCTCGAAGGCGATCAGCGGGCCGTCGGCGCCGAGCGCCTCCAGCGTGCGCGGATGCAGCTCGCCGAAATAGCCGAGAATATTTTGCGGCCCGATCTGGATGGTGCCGGAGCGGCCCGGATGCAGCCAACTGGCGCCGCCGGGGGTCACCTGCAGCGCCTGCATCGGCGCGCCGGCGGCGGCCAGCACGGCGAAGGCATCGGCCTTGGCGTCGAGCGCATCGGCATTGGCCGACCCAGACCAGTGCCGGCCGAGCCCCTTGGCCGAGGCAACGCCGCGACGGATACCGGCGGCTGCGACGAACTGGTCCTGCGGCCGGTCGCCCTTGAAGATCTGGCCGACCTCGAACAGCGCCAGATCGGCGGCGCCGCGGTCTGCATTGGCTTGCGTCGCGGCGATCAGGCTCGGCAGCAGGCTCGGCCGCATATCGGACAGATCCGCGGCGATCGGGTTGGCCAGCGCCAGCTCGGGCGCGCCGCCGCCGAACGCTTCGGCGTGCGGCCTGGAAATGAACGACCAGGTCACCGCCTCGACCAGCCCGCGCGCGGCGAGCGCGCGCTTGGCGCGGCGGGTGCGCAGCTGGATCTGGGTCAGCACCGGCTTGCGTGGGCTCTCGCCGCGCTCGAACGGCGTCATCGGCACCTTGTCGACGCCATAGATGCGAACGATCTCCTCGACGATATCGGCCTTGCCATGGACGTCGCTGCGCCATGACGGGATCGCGACCTTCATCACCGGACCGTTGCCGGCAAGGGTAAAGCCGAGCCTTGTCAGGATCAGCCGCAGCTCGATCAGCGGCACGTCGATGCCGGCAAGGCGCTTGACCTCGGCGAGCGGGAAATCGATCACGCGATCGTCGCCGAAGGCATCGCCGACATGGACGATTTCGGACGGCGAGCCGCCGCAGATCTCGAGCACCAGCCTGGTCGCCATTTCGAGGCCCGGCAGCATGAAGGCCGGGTCGACGCCGCGCTCGAAGCGGTAGCGTGCGTCGGAATTGATCCCGAGCCGGCGGCCGGTCTGGGCGATGTTGATCTCGTTCCACAGCGCCGATTCGATCAGCACGTCGGTGGTGTGCTCCGAACAGCCGGAGGCCTCGCCGCCCATGATGCCGGCCAGCGATTCGACGCCGCAATCGTCGGCGATCACGCAGGCCTTGCTGTCGAGCGTATAGGTGCGGCCGTCCAGCGCCAGCAGCGTTTCGCCGTCATGGGCGCGGCGCACCGTGAGATTGCCCATTACCTTGGCGGCGTCGAACACATGCAGCGGCCGGCCGCGGTCGAAGGTCATGAAATTGGTGATGTCGACCAGCGCATTGATCGGTCGCAGCCCGATCGAGGTCAGCCGCTGCTGCAGCCACTCCGGCGACGGGCCGTTTGTCACGCCGCGCACCAGCCGCATCGCGAAGCCCGGACACAGCGTCTGGTCCTCGATCATCACCATCACCGGGCAGGGGAATTCGCCTTTGACCTGCTTGATCGCCGGGTCTTTGAATTTGCCCATATCGGCGGCGGCGAGATCGCGGGCGATGCCGTGCACGCCGGTGCAGTCCTGCCGGTTCGGCGTGAGATTGATGTCCAGCACCGGATCGCCGAGCCCGGCCCATTCCGCATAGGACGCGCCGACCGGCGCGTCGTCGGGCAGCTCGATGATGCCGTCGATAGTGTCCGGCAGCGCCAGCTCGCCGGCCGAGCACATCATGCCCTGGCTCTCGACGCCGCGGATATTGCCGACGCTGATGGTGAAGTCCTTGGCCGGGATATAGGTGCCGGGCGCCGCGAACACGGTCTTCAGGCCGGCGCGCGCATTCGGCGCGCCGCACACCACCTGCAGCGGTTCCCCCGCGCCGGTATCGACCTTGCACACCCGCAACCGGTCGGCGTTGGGATGCTGCTCGGCGGAGACGATCCGCGCGATGCTGAAAGGCTTCAGCAGCTTGGCCTTGTCCTCGATGCCTTCGACCTCGAGCCCGATCATGGTGAGCTTGTCGGCCAGCACCTCCAGCGGCGCGTCGGTGTCGAGATGATCTTTGAGCCAGGAGAGCGAGAATTTCATTGGTTGTTACTTCCGTCTGAACCCGCATCGCGTTTCAGTCCACGGTCCCCTCCCCCCTTGTGGGGGAGGGCCAGGGAGGGGGGTAAGCTGCGGATGCGTGCGCGTGCTGTCTGTCGAACGACCTCGATCACGCCTTCCAGGTCCGACATCACCTGATCATTCGTGAATCGCAGGACCGCAAAGCCCTCGGACGCAAAGAACGCATCGCGGACGTCATCTGCTTGCAACTGGGATTCGAAATTGTGGGATTCTCCGTCCAGTTCGACGATCAACTTCGCCGCAAGACAGACGAAATCAACGATAAAGTTTTTGATAGGCATTTGCCGACGAAAGCCCAATCCATCGATGCGATGGGCTTTGAGATAGCGCCAGAGCAGCGTCTCTGCTGGAGTCATGGCCTGCCGTAGCTGCTTGGCTCTGTCGCGCTGACGTTGGTTCACCTTGGCGTGGTTCATCGCGGCCACCCCCCTCCCTGACCCTCCCCCACAAGGGGGGAGGGAACAGACTGAGCGTGTTGAACTTGCCCGGCGCAGGTTGGCGCCTTGAGCCCAGAGCGGTTTCAATTGCGGCTTCAGGTCGAAGCAACTGCGCCGCGTAGCGCGGGTAGTTGCTTGAACCTGTCTCACGAACTCAATCCCCCCGCCAGCGTCGGGACGTCGAGCGGCTTGAAGCCGTAGTGGTTGAGCCAGCGGACGTCGCCCTCGAACAATTGCCGCAGGTCGCTCATGCCGTATTTCAGCATCGCGATGCGGTCGATGCCCATGCCCCAGGCGAAGCCCTGATAGACGTCGGGATCGATGCCGCAGGCGGAGAGCACGTTGGGGTGCACCATGCCGCAGCCGAGAATCTCCAGCCAGTCCTCGCCCTCGCCGAAGCGGATCTCGCCCTTGTCGCGGCGGCACTGGATGTCGACTTCCAGCGACGGCTCGGTGAAGGGGAAGAACGACGGCCGGAACCGCATGTTGATGTTGTCGACCTCGAAGAACGCCTTGCAGAATTCGTGCAGGATCCATTTCAGATGGCCGAGATGCGATCCCTTGTCGATCACCAGGCCCTCGACCTGATGAAACATCGGCGTGTGGGTCTGGTCAGAGTCGCTGCGATAGGTGCGGCCCGGACAGATCACCCGGATCGGCGGCTGCTGGTTCAGCATGGTGCGGACCTGCACCGGCGAGGTGTGGGTGCGCAGCAACAGCCGCGAGCCGTCCGGCTTCGGGTTGAAGTAGAAGGTGTCGTGCATCTCGCGGGCCGGATGGCCCTCGGGGAAATTCAACTTGGTGAAATTGTAGTCGTCGGTCTCGATGTCCGGACCTTCGGCGATCGCAAAGCCCATATCGGCGAAGATGGTGGTGAGTTCATCCATCACCTGGCTGAGCGGATGGATCCGGCCCTGTTCGGCCGGAGTGTCGCGCAGCGGCAAAGTGACGTCGATGGTCTCCGAGGCGAGGCGGGCATCGAGCGCTGCGGCCTTGAGCAGATCGCGCCGCGCGGTCAGCGCCTGCGTGACCTTGTCCTTGGCGAGGTTGATCGCCGCGCCTTCGGTCTTGCGCTGCTCGGGCGTCATCTTGCCGAGTGTCGACAGCAGCGCCGAGATCGCGCCCTTCTTGCCGAGGGCGCCGACCCGCACCGCTTCGATCGCGGCCTCGTCGGCGGCGGCGGCGATATCGGCGAGGATCTGGGATTGCAGCTTTTCGAGGTCAGACATCAGTCACCGCTCCTTCAAGAAGTCATGCCCGGGCTTGACCCGGGCATCCATCGCTTCTCGAATGATGGACCGCCGGGGCGCAGCACGAAGACGCGCTTCGCGCTTTGCCCGGCGATGACGGTCAACCCGGTTGTGGCCTCAGGCCGCCAGCGCGGCCTTGGCCTTCTCGGCGATCGCATTGAAGGTCGCCGGCTCGTGGATCGCCAGATCCGACAGCACCTTGCGGTCGACGGTGACGCCCGACTTGGCGAGGCCGTTGATGAACACGCTGTAGGTCATGCCGAGCGGACGAACCGCGGCGTTGATGCGCTGGATCCACAGCGCGCGGAAGGTGCGCTTCTTGCGCTTGCGGTCGCGGAAGGCGTATTGCGCCGCCTTGTCGACCGCGGCCTTCGCGGTGCGGATGGTGTTCTTGCGCCGGCCACGGAAACCCTTGGCGAGCTTGTAGACTTTCTTATGCTTGGCGTGAGCCGTCACACCGCGTTTGACGCGAGCCATGACTGATCTCCTTCATCTGAATTTGGTGGAATGGTCGCGCGGACGCGACCTGATGAGGTTGCCGCAGGATGCGGCCAGAACGGTCAGGCGTTCGGCAAGAAATACTTCTTGATGTTGTCGCCATCGGTCTTGAACAGAACGCGGGTGCCGCGCAGCTGACGAATCTGCTTCTTCGTCCGCTTGATCATGCCGTGGCGCTTGCCGGCGTGGGCCGACATCACTTTGCCGGTCCCGGTGACTTTGAAGCGCTTCTTCGCGCCCGATTTGGTCTTCAGCTTGGGCATTTGGCTCTCCTGTGACCGCACGCTGAAAGCGCCCCGAAGGACGTCAGGCCGGCTAAAATGCTCGTTAGAGCGTTGAAAGTGCTCGACTTTGGTCCTTACGGACATGGTCAGCACGGTCATCGACACGGCAGCCCTTGATCAGCCGGGCGATGAAGGATGGGCTTATGGCAGAGCCACGCCAGATTGGCAATGTTTAACGCCGCGCGCGCCGGCAGATCCGCCCATCGATAATTCTCGGCCGCGGCGTAGCCTGCAAAACAAAGCCCGCCAGATCGCGGGGATCTGACGGGCCAAACTTGAAATCAACCAAATTCAACAATTCGGTGAGGGGGGCGATCAGCGCGGCGCCAGCACCATGACGACCTGGCGGCCTTCGAAGCGGGCGTCCTGCTCGACCTTGGCGTATTCGGCGACGTCGGCCTTGACCTTGTCCAACAGCTTGGTGCCGATTTCCTGATGCGCCATTTCGCGGCCGCGATAGCGCAAGGTGATCTTGACCTTGTCGCCTTCCTCGAAGAACCGCTGCATGGCCCGCATCTTCACGTCGTAATCGTGATCGTCGATCATCGGCCGGAGCTTGATCTCCTTGATTTCGACGATCTTCTGCTTCTTGCGGGCCTCGGCGGCCTTCTTCTGGGCCGAATATTTAAACTTCCCGTAATCCATAATCTTGCAAACGGGAGGATTGTTGTTGGGCGAAATCTCGACCAGATCCATGCCGGCATCCATCGCCATTTTCACAGCGGTTGCCGTTTCGACAGTGCCGTGGTTGAGGCCTGTCTGATCAATCAGCTGAACCTGGGCGTTGCGGATTTCATCGTTGGTGCGCGGCCCGTCTTTGGTTGCGGCGGGCGGGGCTCTGTTGGGACGGCGAATGGGTGGCTCTCCAAAATTGTGAATGTCGGCGGCGAATGATCCGTCAAAGCTGGGCTTAGGCGATCAGATCATGCGCTCTATATAGGTCAGAGTGCGACTTGACGCAAAACGGAAGTCGTCCCCGGGTCAAAAACCGGGGCCATGGTCGCTGATCGCGTCGCAGTGTGACGGAATAAGGCCGGACCGGCAAGCAGACTTCCGCCTAACACCAAGAAAACCGCCCATTGCGCGGCATTTTGGACGCGCCAAGCGCTATTCCGTCGATAGGCGGCAAACTTTGGGCCGGCGGACCGGTTCCTGCGGTCCAACGTCGCAGAGCGAGCGGCGCGGCCGTTGACGGGCGAAAGGGGTTGCCGCAAACAGCGCTCCACAGCGAGGTTTGCATGACCAATCCATCCAGCGGCTTCACCGGGCAGAGCCCGACTTTCATCGCGGTCGGCAACGGTTCCGATCAGCGCGCGATCGCAGTTCGGGCCCGGCCGGGTTCGTCGCCCGGGCTGCTGTGGCTCGGCGGCTTTCTGTCCGACATGAAGGGCACCAAGGCTGCGGCGCTGGATCAATGGGCAGCCGAGAGCGGCCGCGCCTGTGTTCGATTCGATTATTCCGGCCATGGCGAGTCGGGGGGCGCCTTTGCCGACGGCACCATCGGGCGCTGGCTCGAAGACAGTCTGGCGGTGTTCGAATCCTGCTGCGAAGGTCCGCAGATCGTGGTCGGATCCTCGATGGGCGGCTGGATCGCGCTGCTGCTGGCGCGCGAATTGGCGCGGCGCGGCGCCAAGCGAGCCAGCCTGGCCGCCTTGGTGCTGATCGCGCCGGCGGCGGATTTCACCGAGGAATTGATGTGGAAGGCGTTTCCCCCGCAGATTCGCACCCAGATCGAAACCACCGGTGTCTGGCTGCGGCCGTCGGATTATGGCGAGCCCTATCCGATCACCCGCGCGCTGATCGAGGACGGCCGCAAACATCTGGTGCTCGGCGGCGCGATCTCGCTCGGCTGCCCGGTGCGCATCCTGCAGGGCACGCAGGACCCCGACGTGCCGTGGCGGCACGCCTTCGCGCTGACCGACCGGCTGCCCAGCGACGATGTGGTGCTGACCCTGATCCAGGATGGCGACCACCGCCTGAGCCGGCCGCAGGACATCGCGCGGATCATCGCGGCGGTGCAGGAATTCGCGTAGGGTCCTGCGCAGAGATCGCCTCATGGTGAGAGGCTGACTCGAAAACGACGGATAGAATCCGGCATTCAAGTTCGTCTTTGCGAGGAGCGGAGCGACGAAGCAATCCAGTCTTTGCTTGCCGGCTCCTGGATTGCTTCGCTTTCGGACGGCGCTACGCGCCGGCCTCGGCTCGCAACGACGAAATCGAGTGCGACCCTATTGGTTGCCATTTCAGTCAGGCTCTCAGGATGAGGGTTCAGCATCTGCCGGCTGCCACTCGGCGCGAACCTCCGCGTCGTCCTGGCCGCCGACCCGCGACTCTGCCAAGGCTTCGAACTGATCCGGCGCCAGCAATTGCCCCAGCGCCCAAATGGCGGCGCCGCGCACCAGCGCACTGGCGTCGTCGAGCAGTCTGACGGCTTCTGGCGCGAGCCCCGCGTCGGCCGAATTGCCGATCGCGATCAGCACGTTGCGGATGAATCGATCGCGCCCGATGCGCTTCACCGGCGATTTGGCGAACAGCACCCGAAAGGCCGGATCGTCCAGCCGCGCCAGCTCCGCCAGCGTCGGCGCCCGCAGCGCGTCGCGCGCGGCAAGCTTGGCCTCATGGCCGTCCTGCGCGAATTTGTTCCAGGGGCAGGCCGCCAGGCAATCGTCGCAGCCATAGATCCGGTTGCCGATGGCTTTGCGGAATTCGCGCGGGATCGCGCCCTTGTGCTCGATGGTGAGGTAGGAGATGCAGCGCCGCGCATCGAGCCGGTACGGCGCCGGGAACGCCTTGGTCGGGCAGATCTCCAGGCAGGCCTGGCAAGAGCCACAATGATCGATCGTGGCAGCGTCGCGCGGCAGATCCAGCGTGGTGAAGATCGCGCCGAGAAACAGCCAGGAGCCGAATTCGCGCGATACCAGATTGGTGTGCTTGCCCTGCCAGCCGAGTGCCGCCGCCTGCGCCAGCGGCTTTTCCATCACGGCAGCGGTGTCGACAAACACTTTGACGTCGCCGCCGGCGGTTGCGATCAGCCAGCGCGCCAGCTGCTTCAGCCGCGGCTTGATCACATCGTGATAATCGTCGCCCTGGGCATAGACCGAGATCGCGCCGTGGCTGCGCTGCTGCAACATCGCCAGCGGGTCGGCGTCGGGCGCGTAATTCATGCCGAGCATGATCACCGAGCGCACCTCGCTCCACATCGCGCGCGGATCGGCGCGGCGGTCGGGATTGGCCGCGAGCCAGTCCATTTCGCCATGCATGCCGGATGCGATGAAGGATCGAAACCGGTCGCCGGCGCCGGCAATCGAGTCAGGAGCGGCGACGCCCAGCGCGTCGAAGCCGAGCGCGCGGGCCTGCGCGATCAGCGCCTGTTTCAGATGACCGGTCACCATGGAAACCGGCTGCTGCCGCGCGCGACGTCTTTACCTCTCCCATAGGGAGAGGTCGGATTGCGAAGCAATCCGGGTGAGGGGCTCTGGACCAATGCGAGTGGGGATCGCCGAAACGCCGTCAAAAATCCAGATCGACATAAGTGCGCGAGGCCGGCACCCCGGCCAGCCATTCGCTGAGCAGCGGGCGGAACGAGGGGCGCGACTTGATCCGCGCATACCAGGCCTTTGCTGCCTCGTCCTCGTTCCATGGCACGTCGCCCAGATAGTCGATCGCCGACAGATGCGCCGCGGCGGCGAGATCGGCATAGCTCAGCCGGTCGCCGGCGAGAAAGTTCCGGGTCCGCGCCAGCCAACCGATATAGGCCAGATGGTAGCGCACATTGGCGGTGGCGGCACGAATCACCTCCATCGCCGGCGGCCCGCCGCCATCCTCCTCGGCCATGAAGCGTTTGTAGATGCGCTCGGTCACCAGGGGGCCGCTGGCCTCCTCGAAAAACTTGTCGTTGAACCACGATAGCAGCCGGCGCACCTCGATCCGCTCGCCGACCGAATGCGGCAGCAGCCGGCGTTCGCCAAGCGCGGCGCCATGGCTCTCGTCGAGGAACTCGCAGATCACGCCGGCGCCGGGAATGGCCGGTCGGCCCTCGGCCACCAGAACCGGCGTGGTGCCGGCCGGGTTGAGCGTGAGAAATGCGGCCCGGCGCTCCCAGGCGCGCTCCTCCACCAGCCTGAGATCGAGGCCATGCTCGCCGAGCGCAAGGCGGATGAACCGCGACTGCGGGCAGAACGGATGATGGAATAGGGTATACATGGTGACCTTGATAGTTTCGCAGGGCTTAACAAATCGTCGCCGAGCGGCGGCGCCTTGGCCCGCGGCCAGGGCCAAACTAGCCGAGCACGGCGGCGAGGCAAGGCGGCAATTATGCGTTTTTTGACGTTGCGGCACGCGGGCGAATAGGCGAGAAACGCTCCGCTTCATCAGCCAGTTCCGACATCGCGGGCCTTTTCATGATTTCCGATACATTGAGGGCCGTGATTCTCGGCGTCGTCGAGGGTGTCACGGAGTTTTTGCCGGTGTCCTCGACCGGCCATCTGTTGCTGGCGGAACGGATCTTCGACCTCGGCGAGGACCCGTTCTGGAAGAGCTTCGCGGTGCTGATCCAGCTCGGCGCGATTCTGGCGATTCTGTCGATCTATTTCATGAAATTGTGGCGGATCGCGTTGGGAATGTTCTCCGATCCCGACTCGCAGCGCTTCGTCATCGGCGTGCTGGTGGCGTTCCTGCCCGCCGCGGTGATCGGCGCAGCCGCCGGCGGCTACATCAAGATGTATCTGTTCAATCCCTGGGTGGTGTGCTTTTCGCTGATCGTCGGCGGCGCCATTCTGCTGTGGGTCGACCAGCTCGATCTGCAGCCGCGTGACCATGACGCCACGCTATTTTCGCTGCCGATGTATTTCTACATCGGCTGCGCGCAGTGCCTGGCGATGATTCCGGGCGTATCGCGCTCCGGCGCCAGCATCGTCGCGGCGATGCTGCTCGGCGCCGACAAGCGCTCGGCCGCCGAATTCTCGTTCTTTCTGGCGATCCCCACCATGATCGGGGCGTTCGCCTACGATCTGTACAAGGGGCGCGGCGAGATGACGATGGACCATGGGGTGCTGGTGGCGATCGGCTTTGCGGTGTCGTTCATCACCGCGGCGATCGTGGTCAAGACCTTCCTCGATTACGTCACAAGGCACGGCTTCGTGCTGTTCGCCTGGTGGCGGGTGATCGTCGGCACCCTCGGCCTGATCGCGCTGGCGATGGGCAAATAGAGCGTTTTCGAGCGAAGTGAAAACCGGTTCGCGTGAAAAAAGCGCGTCAAAACAGAAATCTAAAGCTCCGGTTCTGGTCGATCAGAACCGGAATTGCTCTAGCCCGGCCTCGGCCGGCGCCGCGCCGCGTTAGGCGCTTTTGCGGGCGAACTGGCCGGTCTTGCGGAACCGCCACAGATAGGACGGCACGATCGCCTGCAGCGAATCAGGCGTGATCCCGAGACCCTGCAGCGTCAGCCCGGCCGCCTTGGCGGCATCGCTCACCACATTGTCGACCCGCAGCAGCGCCACCTGGTCGGGCGTCAGCTTCAGCCCGCCGGGGGCAAATTGCAGCAGCATCGCCTGCAGGCTGGCCAGCCCGAACGGCAGCGGCAGCATCAGGCGGCGGCGGTCGATCGTCACCAGGATCAGCTCGATGATCTCGCGCATGGTCATGACTTCCGGCCCGCCGAGCTCGTAGGTCGCCCCGGCCTTGGCGCGGCCCTCGACCGCCTCGGCGATCGCGGTGGCGACATCGCCGACATAGACCGGCTGCAATTTGGTGTCGGCGCCGACCAGCGGCACCACCGGCGACATTCGCGCCAGCGCGGCGAATCGGTTGGTGAAGGCGTCCTCGGGGCCGAACACCACCGAGGGCCGCATGATCACCGCATCCGGCACCGCGGCCAGCACGGCCTGTTCGCCGGCGGCCTTGGAGCGCGCATAGCGCGACGCCGAATCGGCATCGGCGCCGATCGCCGAGACATGCACCATCCGCGCGGCGACGGCGGCCGCGGCCTCGGCGATTGCCGCGGGACCCCTGGCCTGCACCGAATCGAATTTCTGCGCGCCGCTCTCGGCGAGAATCCCGACCAGATTGATGGCCACATGCGAATCCCGCATCGCCGCCTGCACCGATTCGGGGTAGCGCAGATTGGCCTGAACGGCGTGGATCTGGCCGACCTTGCCGAGCGGCTGCAGATGCCCGGTCAGGTCCGGCCGTCGAACCGCGACCCTGATTCGGAAGTCGCGCCGCGCTAATGCGTTGACGACATGCCGGCCGAGAAAGCCGGAGCCGCCAAATACGGTGACGAGGGTGTCCAAATTCGAGGCCATGCGCTGCGTCCTGATCGGGTCGAAATGGTTGGGAGCCTCAAGGTTCTGGCGGTTTCGCGATCCGTCGTCAACCAAACGGTGAACAGCGGCTCAGATCGCGGCGTCATTGAATTGACAAGCGCGCCGCCGATCCGTACTAACCCGGCCGAGCCCAGGTGGCGGAATTGGTAGACGCGCTGGCTTCAGGTGCCAGTAGCTTAACGGCTGTGAAGGTTCGAGTCCTTTCCTGGGCACCATTCCCCTGAAGTCATTCGTGACTTCAATAAGTTATGCCCCATCAGAGTTGCGCGGGCCCATCCTGTGTAACAACGGGGGCGCGGCTCCGCTGTCGAACGGTTGCTTGGCGAAGCGCCGCGACGGATCATGCAATTCAATTTTCTCAGCCTTCGCGAACGCATCCCTGCGGATGACCGTCCTGTGTCCGCAGCACTCGCCTGGCGATGCCTGTCGGCGCGTCGGCCTGAGCGCGCGACCGCGCTTGCGTGCCAATGTGGATTCAACTCCGAAAGCGCCGGGGATCTGCCCCGGCCGAATCGGGGGCGGCGGAGATGCCGGCCGATCTTGACTGCAAGCGCTGGCCTGGCCCAATCGCGCAAGGAGTCTCCAACAGCGCATCGAGCAGTTCGCGGCCCGACGTTTCGGCCTGCATCATCGGGTCGGACCTGAAGGTCGTTTTCAGGAAACTCGACACCGCGCGGATGCGCGGCACGAATTGCAGGTCGGTGTGGACATTGATCCACAATTCGCGGACCGTCGATATCCGCTCGTGCAGCACCGGGATCAGATCGTCGCGGCCCTGAGCGGCGAAGCTTGGCAGCAGCACCAGCCCGATCCCGCCGGCGGCGGCGTTCATCTGCGCAATCATGCTGTTGGAATGAAAGCTGATCGGCGGGTTCTTGATGATGTCGTCGAGCCAGCGCACCGAATCGAGCTGAATAAGGTCGTCGATATAAGTGACGAAGCTATGCCGAGCCAGATCTGCGGTGGAGCCGGGCATGCCATTCTCGTCGAGATAATCCTGCGAGGCATAGAGGCCGAGCTTGAAGCGGCCAAGTCGTTCCGAAACCATGCCCTGGGCTCGGGGCTGGAAGAAGCTGAGGAAGAGATCGGCCTCGCGGCGGTTGACCGAAACCGTCTGCGGCGAGGTGAGTAATTCCACGGTTAGTTGCGGATGCTGGCGGCGCAAGCGCGAGAAGCGGGCCGCCAGATAAAGCGACGCAATGCCTTCCATGGTGGCAAGGCGGACCCGCCCGGCCATCCGGCTGCGGCCGCATTGCAAATCCTCGCCCATGGCGATGACGGCGCTTTCGATCCGTTCGGCATGGCACAGCAGGCGGTCGCCGGCCTCGTTGATACGCAATCCGGAGGGCAGCCGTTCGAACAACGCCACCCCCAGCGTGCTCTCAAGATGCGCAATGCGGCGGCTGATGGTCGATTGATCGACTTTCAGGAATCTCGCCGCGCTGCCCAAGCTGCCGCCGCGGGCGGTGTGGACGAACACCTTCAGGTCGTCCCAGTCGAGTGAGTTGAAATCTTTCATCCGGAGGTATCAGCAAGAGCCGTGCCAAGACCGTGGCAGGGTGAGGCGGATTGTCGCGACCTGCAAGCCGGCTTGCAGGATTGCCTATACCCAGCGCCGCCGGAAGCGATTTAGCCTTTGCGAAACGAAGGATAGACCATGCTTCCGCAATTCAAGGCCGCCGCGATCCATGCCGCGCCGGTGTTTCTCGACAAGGCTGCGACCACCAAAAAGGCGGTCGCGCTCATCCGCGAGGCAGCCGCTGCCGGCGCCGAACTGGTGGCGTTTCCGGAGACGTTCATTCCGGCCTTCCCGGTCTGGGCCGCGTTGTCGGCGCCGATCGACAATCACGATCTGTTCGTCCGGATGGCGGACCAGTCGGTGCTGGTCGACGGCCCCGAGGTCAAGGCGATCCGCGACGAGGCCAAAGCGCAGGGCATCGTGGTCTCGATCGGGATCAGCGAAAAATCCCCGGCCAGCGTCGGCTGTATCTGGAACTCCAATCTCCTGATCGGCGAGGATGGCGCAATTCTCAACCACCACCGCAAGCTGGTGCCGACCTTCTACGAAAAGCTGATCTGGAGCGCCGGCGACGGCGCCGGTCTTCGCGTCGTCGAGACTAGGCTCGGCAGGATCGGTCAGTTGATCTGCGGCGAGAACACCAATCCGCTGGCGCGCTACGCGCTGATGGCGCAGGGCGAGCAGTTCCATATTTCGAGCTGGCCGCCGGTGTGGCCGACCCGACGTCCGTCGGACGGCGTGAACTATCACATCGCGGCCGCCACCCGGATTCGTGCCAGCGCGCATTGTTTCGAAGCCAAGGTGTTCGGTCTCGTCACCGCCGGCGTGCTCGACCAGGCAGCGCGCGACATGCTGGTGGCGCACGATCCCTCCGCGGCCGCCGTGCTCGACGGCACGCCGCGCGCCGCGACCTTCTTCCTCGACCCGACCGGCGAGCAGATCGGCGAGGCGCTGTGCGAGGACGAAGGCATCCTGTATGCCGACATCGACCTCAATCGATGCGTCGAGCCGAAGCAGTTTCACGACGTCGTCGGCTACTACAACCGTTTCGACATTTTCGATCTGTCGATCAACCGCCGCCGGCTGGTGCCGGCGACCTTCATCAATGACGAGTTGCCTGCCGCGGTCCCGGACGATGCCGGGGACGATAGCGGGCGCGCGCCACAGACGGCGCGTATCGGCTTTTAGGTTTTCGCCGGGGCTTGTCCCCATCCGTACTTCACTGGCCGATGGCCGTGATCGAACATAGAGGGTGCGTCATGCAAATTGACCGTCGGCAGCTTTTGCTTGGGGGAGTCGGCGCCACCGCCGGCCTCATGCTTCCAGGAGGCGCGTTCGCGCAGTCGCCCGCCAGCATTGGCACTTTCCCCGCAGGCGTCACTGCGGATTCGGTCTTTGTCGGTCTGACTATTCCGTTGACCGGCGTGTTCTCCGGCGATGGCGGCGATCTCAAGCTCGGCTATGAACTCGCGATCGCCCAGATCAATGCCGGCGGCGATGCCGCGCAGCAATGGGGCCTGAAGGGCAAGGGCGTGCTCGGCCGCCAGATTCGCTACAAGGTCTCCGACACCGAGGGCAAACCCAATCTGGATGTCCAAAGCGCCACCCAGTTCATCCAGCGCGACAAGGCCATCATGGTCGCGGGCTCGGTGTCGAGCGCCAGCGCGATCGCGCTGGAAGAGCTCGGCTCGCGCGAAAAGGTGCTCTACATGGTGGGCATCGCCGGCTCCAACGACATCACCGGCAAGAATTGTCAGCGCTATGGATTCCGCTCGCAGCAGAACGCCTATATGGCCGCCAAGGCGCTGGCGCCGGTCGTCGCCAAGGCGCTCGGCAAGAATATCAAGATGGCGTTCCTGGTCCCCGATTACACTTACGGCCACACCGTCTATGACAGCTTCGCCAAATTCTCGACCGAGCAGGGCTGGAAACAGGTCGCCAAGGAAGTCGTGCCGCTCGGGACCACCGATTATTCCTCGGCGCTGCTGAACATCGCCAATAGCGGCGCCGACGTCTTCGTCAACATCGCGTTCGGCGGCGATGCCGTCGCCTCGACCAAGCAGGCCGAGCAGTTCGGCGTGCTCAAGCGCATGAAGCTCGTGGTCCCCAATCTGTCGTCGTTCCAGGCCAAGGAGCTTGGCGCCGAACTGATGCAGGGCGTCTATGGCAGCTGCGATTTCTGGTTCGGCCTGCAGGACACCTACCCGCTCGCCAAGACCTTCGTCGAAAGCTTCGTCGCGCAGAACAAGTACTATCCGCGCTGGGGCGCCCATATCGGCTATATGCAGACCTATCTGTGGGCAATGTCGGTCGAGCGCGCCAACACCTTCAATCCGGTCGACGTCATCAAGACGATGGAGAATTCCAAGGCGCAGCCCTACGACACGACGCTGGGCAAGGTGTATTTCCGCGCCGAGGATCACCAGATGGTGCGGCCGATTCCGATTCTGCGCGGCAAGAAGCCGTCCGACATGAAGCACAAGGAGGATTTCTACGACATCGTCGCGATCAGCGACGGCGAGAGCGTGATGAATTCGCCCGACTTCTTCGGCTGCAAGCTCGGCCCCTACACCTAAGGATCGTCATGCCAAGCTGGCCCGTTCTCATTTCGCAGGCCTTCAACGGCTTGGCACTCGGCACGTTGCTGGCGCTCGTCAGCAGCGGGCTGACGATCATCCTCGGCACCCTCGGCGTGCTCAACTTCGCCCACGGCGCGCTGTTCGCCGTGGGGGCCTACGCGGCCTTTGTGCTGCTGCAATATACGCCGTCATTCGCGCTGGCGGTGCTGCTCGGCTGCGGCTTCATGCTGGTGCTCGGCTTCCTGCTCGAGCGCGTCATCATCCGCTATTTCTACGATCGCCCGCATGAGGACCAGATCCTGGTGACCTACGGCATCGGCATCGTGCTGGTGGAAAGCATCCGCGCCGCCTTCGGGGGCAATGCGCAGCGCGTGCCCGTTCCGTCCTGGGGGCAGGGCGCCACCCAGCTCGGCTTTTTGATCTATCCGACCTACCGGCTGCAGCTGATCGCGATCATCGCCGGCCTGCTTCTCGGCCTCTATCTCGTGTTGTACCGCACCTCGATGGGTCTGGTGGTTCGCGCCGGCATCGAGAACCCTGTCATGGTCGGCATCCTCGGCATCAATGTCCGTCGCGCCTTCCTGTTGGTTTTCGCCATCGGCGTCGTCGCCGTCGGTCTTGCCGGCATGCTCTATGCGCCGGTGGTGGCGGTGACGCCCGATATGGGCGCCAATTTCATGGCGCAATCCTTCGTGGTCATCGTGCTGGGCGGGCTCGGCTCGTTCCCCGGCGCGATTGTCGGGGGGCTGATCGCCGGCGAGATCATCAGTCTGACCAGCGCCTTCAACTCCTCCTATTCGGAGGTGATGCTGTACGCGCTGATGGCGTTGCTGCTGGTGCTGCGCCCGCAGGGCCTATTCGGCGCGGAAGGCCGGTCATGAGGCGCGCGCGGGCCTATCTTCCGGAAGTCGCCGTTCTGGTCACGCTGATCGCGGCGCCGCTGCTGCTCAAGCCGCTCGGCTTCTCCACCGACCTCCTGACGCGGGTGCTGAACTGGGGCCTGATCGGCCTTGGCTTCGATATCTTGTTTGGCCTGACCGGGCTGCTGTCATTTGGGCAGGCGGCGTTTTTCGGCGTCGGCGGTTTCGTATCGGCCTATCTGCTGGTGTCGGGCACGCTCGGCAGCGTCTGGCTAGCGTTGCTGGCGGGCACCGCCGCCGCGGGCCTGTTCGGCCTGCTGGTCGGCTGGTTCGCGGTCCGCCGCATCGGCATCTATTTCACCATGATCACCCTGGCCTTCGGCCAGATGGCGTATTTCATGGAGAACTCGCCGCTGTCGGCCTATACCGGCGGCGAAAACGGCCTTCCCGGCGTGCCCGTGCCGACGCTGGGCTTCGGCGCCGGCGCGATCAGCATCAGCGCCGGGCTGCCGATGTATGTGCTGTTCGCGGTGATTTTCTTCCTCGGCTATGTGCTGGCGCGGCGGATCGTGCATTCGCCGGTCGGCACCATCCTGCTGGCGATCAAGGAGAACACCGGTCGGGTGGCGATGCTCGGCCACAATGTGCCGGCCTACAAGCTGACGGCCTTCGTGATCGCGGCACTTTACGCCGGCCTTGCCGGCGGTCTGCTCGGCTCGTTTCAGAGCTACATGCCGCCCGATGCGTTCTCGCTGGAGACCTCCGGCCAATTGGTGGTTCAGACCATCGTCGGCGGCGCCGGCACGCTGATCGGGCCGTTGGTCGGCGCTGCGGTCTGGCTCTGGCTGCGCGACAATCTGCAGCTAATTCCGGGCCTCGCCACGCTGTGGAAGCTGGTGCTCGGCATCGCCTTCATCGTGCTGGTGATCGGGCTGCGCCGCGGCATCTGCGGCGAGATCGCGCATTGGTGGAACGAACGGCGCAATCTTGCCGCGCTGCGCGCCGCCGAGGCCAGAACCGAGGCGATCGAGGAACACAACACCGATGCGGCGCCCGTCGCCGTGGCGGAGGTCATGGATATCACCCTGCCGCTGGCCGAGCCCGCGACCGGCGACGGCGAGATCGCCCTGGAGGCGCGCGCGCTGGCGCGGCACTTCGGCGGCCTCAAGGCGGTCGATGGCATCTCGTTCAAAGTATACCGCGGCTCGATTCACGCGGTGATCGGCCCCAATGGCGCGGGCAAGAGCACGCTGTTCAAGATGCTGCTCGACGAGGTCCGCCCGACCTCCGGCGAGGTGCTGCTGTTCGGCGAGAAGGTCACCGGCGCCGGCGCCAGCCGGGCCGCGCAGCTCGGCATCGCCAAGAGCAACCAGCTCAATCAGCTGTTTCCCAACATGTCGGTGCGCAAGAATCTTCGAATGGGCGCGCTCGCCCGCCAGCGCGGTCCGTTGCGCTTCGATCTATGGCGGCGCGCCGACAGCCTGCCGGAGGTGGAAGCCCAGATCGAGTCGATCCTGGCGTTGCTCAATCTGGTCGAGCGTGCCGATACGCCCGCGCATATTCTGGCTTACGGCGAAAAGCGCAGGCTCGAGATCGGCATGGCGCTGGCGACCAGTCCCAACGTGCTGCTGCTCGACGAGCCGCTGGCCGGCATGAGCCCGGCGGAGCGCGCCGCCACCTGCGCGTTCATTCGCGACATCGCCCGGGTCCGCACCGTTGTGATCGTCGAGCACGATCTCGACGCCATCTTCGGCCTCGCCGAACGGATCACCGTTCTGTATGAGGGCCGGCTGCTCGCGGACGGCACCGCCGACGAGATCCGGCGCAACCCGGCGGTCCAGGATGCCTATCTCGGAGGGCTGCACGCCAATGAGCCTGCTTGAAGTCGACCGCATCAATACGCTGTATGGCGATTCCCACGTTCTGTTCGACCTCTCGATCCGGGTCGAGCAGGGCGAGGTGGTCGCTTTGTTCGGCCGCAACGGCGCCGGCAAGACGACGACGCTGCGCTCGATCATGGGCGTGCTGGCGCCGCGTAGCGGCGCGATCCGGCTGGACGGCAAGCCGATCGGCGGATTGCCGCCGTCGGCTATCGCCGCAATGGGGCTGCAACTGGTCCCCGAGGAGCGCGCCATTTTCGGCGGCCTCACGGTCGAGGAAAATTTGCGCATCGCCGCGTTGACCGCGCCCAACGCTTGGACCTTCGAGCGTATCTACCAGGTGTTTCCGCGGCTCAAGGAGCGGCGCAAATCGGCCGGACGGTCGCTGTCCGGCGGCGAGCAGCAGATGCTGGCGATCGCCCGCGCGCTGATCCGCGACGCCCGCATCATCCTGCTCGACGAACCCTTTGAAGGCCTGGCGCCCTTGATCGTGCGCGACCTGGTCGAGGTCGCCCGCAGTCTCGCCGCCGAGGGCCGCACCATGATCGTGGTCGAGCAGAATGTCGCTGCCGCGCTCTCCTTCGCCAACCGGGTCTATGGTCTCAATAACGGCCATGTGGTGTTTGAGGGGACCCCGGCGGAACTCTCCACGAACCCGGAGCTGGCGCGGGATTTTCTCGGAGTCGCATCCTGACGGAACGGGTTAAGCAGCCGTAAGCCGTTGATTTTACGGCCGATCGACCCGCGGACCGCGCCGCGGCGCGATCCGGCTCGCCTCGCGGTGCTTTGAGCGTTAGGTTGCGCCGTCGATTCGGAACGGCAACCTGTCCGTTTCCTGGTTCAAGGGTTTTCCTGAAGATGACCATCCGTCTGCATCGCGGCGATTTGCCGGATCTTGCCCGCTACACCGATTCGGTGGCGATCGACACCGAGACCATGGGTCTCAATCCGCATCGCGACCGGCTCTGCGTGGTGCAATTGTCCAATGGCGACGGCAGCGCCGACGTGGTGCAGATCCCGCTCGGACACACCGACGCGCCCAATCTGAAAAAGCTACTCGGCGATCCCAAGATTTTGAAGATCTTTCATTTCGCCCGGTTCGACTTGGCCGCGCTGTATAACGGCCTCGGCGTGATGCCGGCGCCGGTCTATTGCACCAAAATCGCGTCGCGGCTGGTGCGGACCTATACCGACCGTCACGGCCTGAAGGATCTGGTGCGCGAGCTGCTCGGGGTCGACCTGTCGAAGCAGCAGCAATCCAGCGATTGGGGCGCCCAGGGCCTGAGCGATGCCCAGCTGGCTTATGCAGCCTCCGATGTGCTGCATCTGCACGGCCTGCGCGAGCGGCTCGATACCATGCTGGCCCGCGAGGATCGGACCGCGCTGGCGCAGGCCTGTTTCGGCTTTCTGCCGTCGCGTGCCATGCTCGACCTCAATGGCTGGAACGACCAGGATATTTTCGCGCATTCGTGACCGTGTGGCGGGCTAGGCCACGCCAAGGTGCGTCCGCCCCGTTTCGGTCATACTCGTCGTTCTGGTACGGTTGTGAATTGAGGACGAGGCCTCGATCGCGGCTGTTTCGCTATTATTATAACGGGTGATGCAGCGCCCGCGTGCCGCTTGGCGGTCCGGTTCGACGCTCGGTTCAACAGCAGGGAGAATTGGTGGCTTCGGTTCGGATGCCCTCCTATCAGGCCGGAATGGATGCGCGCTTTGCGGTCGCTGCGCGCCACAGCCGGCTTGTGCGCATGCTGCGCATCGCGGTGCCGCTGGCGGTGGTTCTGGCCATGGCCGTGATCGTCGCAATTTCGATCTTCAACCCGTTCCGATATCTGGCCAAATTGCCGATCGACATGGGTGACCTGGTGGTGTCGGGCACCAAGATCACGATGGAATCTCCGCATCTGTCGGGCTTTACGCCGGACGGCCGGCCTTATGAATTGTGGGCCAGAACCGCGACCCAGGATCTCACCAACCCCGACCGCGTCGCGTTGCAGACGCTACGGGCGAAGGTGATGACGGAGGATCAGACCACCATCACCATGGATGCGCGCGACGGCCTGTTCGACACCAAGGCGCAGTTGCTCAATCTGCAGAAGGATGTCTATCTGCGCACCTCGACCGGCAACGAGGCTTGGATGACCCAGGCTGATGTCGATATGGGCAAAGGCACGGTGTCGTCGGACCGCCCCGTCGACGTTAAATGGGTGGGCGGCAAGCTGCGCGGCCAGCGGCTTCGAATTACCGGCAAAGGCGAGGTGATCAGGTTCGAGGGCGGGGTCGTCGTCAATCTGGAGAATGCCAACCCGGCGCCGGCCGCTTCCGAATCCCCGGCCAGCGGTTCCGCGGAGCCGGACGACGCGCCCGGCAAGGCGAGCGCATCCGCGCCGGCTGGCTCTCGCGCCAAACCCAGATAGAGCCAAGCATGTTCGCTGACGATTGCAACCACCCGAACCGCCGACTTCTGGGTATCGCCTGCGCGATCCTGGTTGCGGCTGCCGGCTGCGGCGCGGCTGCGGCGCAGAGCGCGATGCAGGGCGTCCCCAATGCGATGCAGGGGTTTTCGCAGAACCGCGGCCAGCCGATCCAGATCGAGTCGGAGACGCTCGAAGTGCGCGACAAGAAGCGCGAGGCGACCTTCTCCGGCGACGTCAAGGTGGTGCAGGGCGACACCACCATGACCTCCAAATCGCTGGTGGTGTTCTACGATCAGGACCCGGCGAAGGCTCCCGCGAAATCAAAGGGCAAGGACCAAGTGCCGATGGCCGCGGCGACCCCCGGGCCGGGTGGCAGTTCCTCGATCCGGCGCCTGGAGGCCAAGGGCAATGTCGTGGTGACGCAGAAGGATCAGGTGGTGACCGGGGATTCCGCCGTGTTCGACACCAAAACCAATCTGGTCACGATGCTCGGCAAGGTGGTCCTGACCCAGGGCAAGAATGTGGTACGCGGTGACCGCCTGGTAGTCGATATGACGACGGGTGTGTCGCGCGTGGAATCCGACAGCGGCCGGGTGCAGGGTCTGTTCCAGTCGTCTGGTCAGGGCGGGCCGGGACCGTTCGGCCCACAGGGCAGCAAATCCAAATCATCGCAATAGGTTACGAAGATATGACTGGGCCTCAGGTTGAACCCGGCGCGGCAAGCCTGTAACACCGCTCGGGCAAGGCTGGATGGGGCGAAAGCCCTCGCCCAGATGCCGTGACGGCTGTGCAGATCCGTGCTGCTCGGTCATGTTGAAGCGTGCGATTCGACAGCGGCGTGCTCGGATTGCGGGAAGGCCAGACGATACCGCGATGGTGGACCTACTCGGCATATTCCGGCGGCGAACTGCGAAGCGTTCCGAATTCGCCCGCGCGCAGATCGATCTCGATCTGACGGCGCTCGGCGGCGATGTCGGCGATCTGCTGACGACCCCGGTGCGCGACGCGCCGCCGGTCGCCCGCGCCGCAGCGCCGCTCGCTTCGACCTCGCCCCCTCCAACGTCGAGGCCTGCGGCAGCAAGCCAGAGGCCGGCGGCTGCGCCGCCAAGGCAGCCGCAGCGACGTCCGCGCCCGGCTGATGCCGGCCCGCAGCTGATCGGTCGTGCCGGCTATCTTGCGGTCCATGCCATCGAAAAAAGTTTCGGCAATCGCAAAATCGTCCGCGGCGTCAGTATCTATCTGCGCCGCGGCGAGGCCGTGGGCCTGCTCGGGCCCAATGGCGCCGGCAAGACCACGGTGTTCTACATGATCACCGGCTTGATCAAGGCCGACCGCGGCGCCATCGAGCTCGATGGGCACGACGTCACCAAACTGCCGATGTATCAGCGCGCGCGGCTTGGGATCGGCTATTTGCCGCAGGAAGCCTCGATCTTTCGCGGCCTGACCGTCGAACAGAACATCATGGCGGTGCTCGAGGGGGTGGAGCCGGATCGCCGCAAGCGCGAGGCGGAGCTCGATAATCTGCTCAAGGAGTTCAATATCGAACGGTTGCGCAAGTCGCCCTCGATCGCGCTGTCGGGCGGCGAGCGCCGTCGCGTCGAAATCGCCCGCGCGCTGGCGAGTCGTCCCAACTACATGCTGCTGGACGAACCCTTCGCCGGCATCGATCCGATTGCGGTCGGCGACATCCAGGATCTGGTTCGGCATCTGACCAATCGCGGCATCGGCGTGCTGATCACCGACCATAACGTGCGAGAGACGCTGGGCCTGACCGACCGCGCCTATATCGTCTATGCGGGCGAAATTCTGACCGAGGGCAACCCGGAGGAGATCGTCAACAATCCCGACGTGCGTCGGCTTTACCTCGGTGAGGAATTTCGCCTCTGAGGTGATTGAAGTCCGCGCCGCATTGCGGCATGATTTCATTGTTGCGGGTGCGGGCGGTCAAAGCCTCGCTTGCTCGGGTCCCGGCGCCATTGTCAGCTCGGATCGCGCAAAACCAGCCGATGGCTTCGCGGGCGCCCTCTACTCCGAATTTCCAATTCGTCAAGCCGTGTACATCACCCCGTGAAAGGGGTAAGCAAGAAACGGACCAATTTGGATCGGTTTTGCGTCCATGGCACTGACTCAACGACTCGAATTCCGCCAGTCGCAGTCGCTGGTGATGACGCCGCAGCTGATGCAGGCGATTAAGCTGCTGCAGTTGTCGAATCTCGACCTTGCGGCGTTCGTCGAGGACGAGCTCGAAAAAAACCCGCTGCTGGACCGCGCCAATGAGAATGGTGAGCCGCCGGTTGCCGGTGAGGCGACCCCGGAACGCGCCGAATTTTCCGACCGCGACGACTTTGACGCGGGGGCCGGCGAGGGAAGCGGCGATCGCTCGGATTTCTCCGACCAGGGCAGCGCCGACGCTTTCGAGCCCGGCACCGAGGACTGGATGCATCGTGACCTCGGCAGCCGCAGCGAGATCGAGCAGACGCTCGATACCGGAATGGAAAACGTGTTTCCGGAGGAGCCGGCGGAGGCTGCGGCGCGCAGCGCGCAGGATGCGGCCCCGACCGCCTATACCGAATGGGGCGGCGGCGCCTCCAATGACGAGGGTTACAATCTCGAGGCCTTCGTCGCCGCCGAGACCACGCTGGGCGACCATCTGGCCGAGCAGCTGGCGGTGGCCTTCACCTCGCCGGTGCAGCGCATGATCGGCAAATATCTGATCGATCTGGTCGACGACGCCGGCTATCTGCCGGCCGACATCGGCGACGCCGCCGAGCGGCTTGGCACCTCGCCCGAAGAGGTCGAAGCGGTGGTTGCGGTGTTGCAGAAATTCGATCCGCCGGGGGTTTGCGCGCGATCCTTGAGCGAGTGCCTGGCGATCCAGCTGCGCGACCGCGACCGCTACGATCCGGCGATGCAGGCCCTGGTTGAGCACCTCGATCTGCTGGCCAAGCGCGACATCGGCAATCTGCGCAAGATCTGCGGTGTCGATGACGAGGACCTGTCCGACATGATCGGCGAAATCCGCCATCTGGATCCGAAGCCGGGCCTGAAATTCGGCTCGACCCGGGTGCAGACCGTGGTGCCGGATGTCTATGTCCGGCCCGCGCAGGATGGCGGCTGGCTGGTCGAACTGAACAGCGACACCCTGCCCAAAGTCCTGGTCAATCAGGTGTATTATTCCGAATTGTCGAAGACGATCCGCAAGGACGGCGACAAGACCTATTTCACCGACTGTCTGCAGAACGCGACCTGGCTGGTGCGCGCGCTGGATCAGCGGGCCCGCACCATTTTGAAAGTGGCCACCGAGATCGTGCGGCAGCAGGACGGCTTCTTCACCCAGGGCGTGTCGCATTTGCGGCCGCTCAATCTGAAAGCGGTCGCGGATGCGATCCAGATGCACGAATCGACGGTGTCGCGGGTCACGGCGAACAAATACATGGCGACCAACCGCGGCACCTTCGAGCTGAAATATTTCTTTACCGCATCGATCGCTTCCGCCGATGGCGGCGAGGCGCATTCGGCCGAGGCCGTCCGACACCAGATTAGGCAATTGATTGAAAACGAGAATCCGGCGACGATTCTGTCCGACGACACCATTGTCGAGCGGTTGCGCGAGGCCGGAATTGACATCGCGCGCCGAACCGTCGCCAAATATCGCGAGGCGATGCGGATTCCCTCATCGGTGCAACGTCGCCGCGACAAGCAAAGCATGCTCGGCAATGCCCTGACGGCGCCTGCCGCGGCGCAAGACCGATCCCGCGACACCGCTCCGGCTTGATTGCAACCCTTCCCTCTGACTAGTGTCACCCGACCTAAGACGAATCGAGGCATCCCATGACGATCCGGGTCTCCGGTAAAAGCATCAGTGTCGGCGAAGCTCTGCGCGACCGTGTCAACGAACGCACCGAAGAAGTGCTGCGCAAGTATTTCGACGGGAATTACTCCGGCCATATTACCTTCAGCAAGGATGGCTTCGGATTCCGTGCCGACTGCGCGCTGCACCTCGATTCCGGCGTCACCCTCGAGGCCGAATCGAACGCCGCCGACGCCTATGCGAGCGCCGATCAGGCGCTGGTGCAGATTGAAAAGCGGTTGCGCCGCTACAAGAGCCGGTTGAAGGACCGCTCCGCCCGCAAGGCCCATGCCGAGGCCCAGGCGATCGCCGAATTGACGACGCCGTCGCTGAACGCGCCGAGCTACGTCATCGAAGCCCCCGGCGGCGAGGAGGAGCACGAGGAAGACGCCTACAACGCGGTGATCATCGCCGAAGCCACCACCTCGTTGAAGCGGCTCTCGGTCAGCGAGGCGGTGATGGAACTGGATTTCACCGGCGCGCCGGTGGTGGTGTTCCTGCATGGCGGGTCTGGCCGGGTCAATATCATTTACCGGCGGGCCGACGGCAATGTCGGCTGGATCGACCCGCCGACGCTCAATGGTGCGGCATCCTAGCCAGCCGGTTCCGCAAGCCCCCGCGAGATCGTCATTGACGCCCCCGCGGGGCTCTGCCTATGGTCCGCCGCCTTCGCTGGCGGATCACAACGGGCTCGATTTTGGCCCCACCGGCAGCGGTGTTCGAATGCGCCAGACCGATGATTCCACGATTGTTTTCGGCCGGCGCGCCGCTGTGACTCTGGTCGTCCCCGATCAAACGCTTGACGCAGACTGCCGGAACGCTATTTCACACCCTGACGGCCCCCTTCATCCTCGGAACGCCTCATGACGATTACCGACCTGGTCGCGCCCGAGGCCATCATCCCGGCGTTGAAAGTCATCAGCAAGAAGCAGGCGCTGCAGGAACTGGCCGCGCGCGCCGCTGAGCTGACCGGACAGAATGAGCGGTCGATTTTCGAGGTTTTGCTGCAGCGCGAAAAGCTCGGCACCACGGCGGTCGGCTATGGCGTCGCGATTCCCCATGGCAAGCTGCCGAAGCTGGACCGCCTGTTCGGCCTGTTCGCCCGGCTGGAGCGGCCAATCGATTTCGAGGCGATGGATGGCCAGCCGGTCGATCTGGCGTTCCTGCTGCTGGCTCCCGAGGGCGCCGGCGCCGACCACCTGAAGGCGCTGGCCCGGATCGCGCGGCTGTTGCGCGACCAGGACGTCGCCAAGAAGCTGCGCGCCTCGCGCGACGCCGAAGCGATCTATTCAGTGCTGGCGCTGCCGCCGGCCAGCGCAGCGTAATACTAAGGGCACGGCCTCGCACTCGTCATGCCCGCCTTGTGCCGGGCATCCACGCCTTGAAAGCCGTTCTGGATCAAAGGCATGGATGGCCGGGACAAGTCCGGCCATGACGCGTCGATGAGTCGAAACCAACCGCCTTTGGTATAAGAGCGTATTGTCACCGCGGCCGCCTCGCACCGGCGGGCTTGCGTCGATCACCCCGACGTTCCGTCGGCGATCAAATCCACAAACAAATACGCGGGCCGCCCCGGTCGGAGCGTCCCGCGCATCGTAACTCGGTGCCGGCTGGCCGCGTTCAGTGAACGCTGACGGCCTGCAATTCCTGGCTCCAGGCATTGGCGATCGCGGCCTCCCGGCTGTCGGTCAGCATGATCGGGGTACCGTCGGCGGAATGCAGCGCGAACAGCATCAGGCCGGGCGCGATCTGCGGCGCCTGGGGAAACAGCCCCGGGACATCCTCGGAGCGGATCTGTTTCACATAAGCGATATGGCCTTCGCCCAGATGCGCCAGCGCCTCGGTGGTCAGGCTGGCATTATCGCAGGTAGAACTACCAACTTCATTCATGGTCTCGACTCCTCTGTGAGCTTAAGCGGTCGAGTCCGCTACTCGTTCCATTATTCGTGTTCATTGATAGCGATTGTCTTAACGATCCTTTCCGGCTCGGGCCGGGCCAGATCAATCGACAACAACCCGTTCTTCAGATCCGCACCCAGCACATGCATCCCCTCCGCCAGCACGAAAGTGCGCTGGAAGTGGCGCGCGGCGATGCCGCGATGGATATATTGCCGGGTCTTGTCGTCCTGCTGGCGGCCGCGGATGACGAGCTGGTTTTCCTCAATGGTGACATCGAGTTGGTCACGCGTGAAGCCCGCGACCGCGAGCGTGATACGCAACCGTTCGGGCTCGCCGCTGTTGCGGTCGCAGCGCTCGATATTATACGGAGGATAGCCGTCGGCACCTTTGACGACGCGATCGAGCGCACGCTCAATCTCGTCGAACCCCAACAGGAACGGACTGGATAACGAAGGAACACGAGACATACAAAGTCCTCTCGAAGCGACTTTGAGGGGCCCTGACGGCGCCCCATGGTGATCGGCGAACACTGCGCTCGTCGGTCAACAGCCAATATGGTCATCATTTCGAGACGGTTCAAGATGGCAAAAGGCCCAGTGGAACGCGCGGCTTACCCCCTCACAGGTCGATCCGGCGGCGGCCGTCGGCGCTGAACAGATGCAATTTGTCGCGCGGCGCGGTGGCGACGATCCGTTCGCCGATCGCCGGCGCGATCTGGCCCGGGACCCGCACGATCACCTCGTCGGGCGGCAATTCGCCGGGCTTGGTGCTCACGCTCGGCGCGTCGCCGTGCTGGGACCGCGCGCCATAGACGAAGGTCTCCGGGCCGACCCGCTCGATGGCGTCGACGATGAGGTCGAGCGCAAAGCCGCCGGCGGTCTGCGAGCCGGCCGCAATCGACAGGTCCTCCGGCCGGATTCCCAGAATCCCGGCCTCGGCGGTGCTGCGGCTGTCGCCGGCAAATTGCGCGCGCAGCTCGGGGCCGTCGAGCGCGATCAGGTTCATCGGCGGCGCGCCGATGAAGGAGGCGACGAAAGTGGTGGCGGGCCTTTGGTAGACCTCCAGCGGATTGCCGATCTGCTCGACCACGCCGCCATTCATCACCACCAGCATGTCGGCCAGCGTCATCGCCTCGAGCTGGTCATGGGTGACATAGATCGCCGTGGTGGCGAGTCGCCGCTGCAATTTGCGGATCTCGACCCGCATCGCGATGCGCAGCTTGGCGTCGAGATTGGACAGCGGCTCATCGAACAGGAACACTTTGGGCTGCCGCACGATGGCGCGGCCCATCGCGACGCGCTGGCGCTGGCCGCCAGACAATTGCCGCGGCTTGCGCGCCAGCATCGGTCCGATCTCGAGGATCCGCGCGGCCTCCTGCACCCTGGCGTCGATCTCCGGCTTCGCCATGCCGCGATTGCGCAGCCCATAGGCCATATTGTTGTAGACGCTCATATGCGGATACAGCGCGTAGTTCTGGAACACCATCGCGATGTCGCGCTCCGCCGGCTCGATCTGGTTGACGATGCGGCCGCCGATATCGATCTCGCCCGAGGTGATGGTCTCGAGTCCCGCGACCATGCGCAGCAGCGTGGACTTGCCGCAGCCCGACGGGCCGACCAGCACGCAGAACTGGCCGTCGCCGACCTCGACATCGACGCCCTTGATGGCCTCGAAGTCGCCCGGATAGGTCTTGCGGATATTGCGAAGGGTGACGCTGGCCATCTGCTGCTATTTCTCCGTCTCGACCAGGCCGCGCACGAACAGCTTCTGCATCAGCACCACCACGGCGATCGGCGGCAGCATCGCCAGCACCGCGGTCGCCATCACCACCGGCCATTCGGTCAGCGCGTCGGAGGTGACGATCATCTTGCGAATGCCGATCTGGATCGTCTGCATGTCGTCGCGGGTGGTGATCAGCAGCGGCCACAAATACTGATTCCAGCCGTAGATGAACAGGATCACGAACAGCGCCGCGATGTTGGTGCGCGACAGCGGCAACAGTGTATCCCAGAAGAACCGCAACGGCCCGGCGCCGTCGATCCGCGACGCCTCCAGCAGTTCGTCAGGCACCGTCAGGAAGAACTGTCGGAACAGCAGCGTCGCGGTGGCCGAGGCGATCAGCGGCAGCGTCAGCCCGGCATAGGAATCGAGCAGGTTCAGATCGGCGGCGATCTTGTAGGTCGGATAGATCCGCACCTCGACCGGCAGCATCAGGGTGATGAAGATCAGCCAGAACAGCGCCATCCGCAAAGGAAAACGGAAATAGACGATGGCGTAGGCCGAGATGATCGAGATCGCAATCTTGCCGATCGCGATCGTCATCGCCATCACGAAGGAATTGAACAGCATGCTGCCGACCGGCTCGCGCGTGGTGCCCGACGAGCCGACGAAGATCGTCTTGTAATAGGTCTCGAGAAAATGTCCGCCGGGCAGCAGCGACATCTGGCCGTTAGCGATGGTCACGGTGTCCTGGGTCGAGGCCACGAAGGCGAGATAGACCGGGAAGGCGACGATGATGACGCCGATCCACAGGATCAGATGCGGCACCAGATTGCCGAATTTGCGGTGCTCCACCATCAGTAATTCACCTTGCGCTCGACGAAGCGGAACTGGAACGCGGTCAGCGCGATCACGATGCCCATCAGGATCACCGATTGCGCCGCCGAGCTGCCGAGATTGCTGCCGAGCAGGCCGTCCTGGTAGACCTTGTAGACCAGGGTCTCGGTGGCCTTGGCTGGACCGCCGCGGGTCATGGTGTCGATGATGCCGAAAGTGTCGAAGAAGGCGTAGACGATGTTGACGATGATCAGGAAGAAGATGGTCGGCGACAGCAGCGGGAAGATGATGGTCCAGAACCGCCGCATCGGCCGCGCGCCGTCAATCGCGGCGGCCTCGATCACGCTCGACGGGATTGCCTGCAGCCCGGCGAGGAAGAACAGGAAATTATAGGAAATCTGCTTCCACGCCGCGGCGAGGATGATCAGCGTGGCGGCCTGATCGCCGTCGAGCAGCGGATTCCAGTCGACGCCCAGCGCGTTCAGCCCATGGGCGAGGACGCCGAGCGACGGGTTGAGCATGAACACCCACAGCACGCCGACCACTGGCGGCGCCACCGCATAGGGCCAAATCAGCATCGTGCGATAGAACAGGCTGCCGCGCAGCGGCCGGTCGGCCATCACCGCGAGCAGCAGCGCCAGCGATAGCGACGAGAGCGCGATCGCGAAGGAAAAGCCGAAGGTGCGCAGGATGGTGGCGAAATAATCGGGCTGGGTCAGCAAGTCGCGATAATTGTCGAACCAGACCCAGCTGGTCGACAGCCCGAAGGCGTCCTGCAGCAGGAACGACTGGATCACTGCCTGCACCGCGGGCCAATAGAAGAAGACCAGCACGATCGCCAGCTGCGGCGCGATCAGCAGATAGGGCAGCCACGGCGAGCGGAACACGGCGTTCTTGAGCATGACTAGCTCCCCTCCCCCCGCTCTTGCGGCGGGGAGGGGTCGGGGGTGGGGGTAGCCGCAGGCAGGGCGTCTACGATAGTCTGAAGAACGCCGTCGATATTTTGCAGAACATCGTTGTTCCAGAATCTCAGCACGCGATAGCCCGCTGCGTTGAGGTATTTGGTGCGAACGACATCGGAGGTCGATCCGTCATGCTGGCCACCGTCGATTTCGATGACGAGGCGGAGGGAGTGGCAGGCGAAGTCCGCATAATAAGGGCCGATGGTTGCTTGCCGGCGGAAATGGGCCCCGGCAAAGCCCGGCCGACGCAGACGCTGCCACAATTTGCGCTCGGCGTCCGTCGGGTTTCGACGAAGGCTCCGGGCTCGCGGGATGCGTTGGTCGACCGTGCGCGCCATCGACATCTACCCCGGGTCACCCCCGACCCCTTCCCCGCCGCAAGCGCGGGGGAGGGGAGAAGAGCCCTGAGATCAAGGTTGGTGTGAGTTGCAACGTAATCACTTCACCGCGGTCTTTTCGAACTGGCGCAGGATCACATTGCCGCGCTCGACGGCGGCGTCGAGGGCCTGCTGGGCGGTCTTCTTGCCGGCCAGCGCCTGCTCGATTTCCTCGGCCCAGACGTCGCGCAGCTGCACCATGTTGCCGAGCCGCAAGCCGCGGGAATTCTCGGTCGGCTCCTTGTTGGTCAGCTCCTTGAGCGGGGTCTCCAGATAGGGCTGTTCCTTGTAGAAGCCTTCTGCCTTGGCCTTTTCATAGGCCGCCTTGGTGATCGGCAGATAGCCCGAGGCCTTGTGGATCCAGACCTGACGATCGGTATCGGACAAGAACGCCAGGAATTTGGCGACGCCCTTGTATTCCTCCTTCGACTTGCCGCCCATCACCCACAGCGAGGCGCCGCCGATAATCGAGTTCTGCGGCGCACCCTTGACGTCGGGATAATACGGCATCGGCGCGTTGGTGAAGTTGAACTTGGCCTGCTTCTTGACGTTGCCGAAGAACCCCGAGGAGGTCAGGAAGATCGGGCATTCGCCGGAGGTGAAGCGGCCCTCGCCGCCATTGGCGCGGCCGGAATAATCGTAGGTCTTGTCCTTCTGCAGATCGATCAGGTTCTGCAGGTGGCGGACCTGCACCGGACCATTGAATACCAGCTTGGTATCGAAGCCGTCGAGGCCGTTGGCCTTGGTCGCCAGCGGCACATTATGCCAGGCCGACAGCTGCTCGAGATTGACCCAGGTCACCCAGGCGGTGGAGAAGCCGCATTTGTCGAAGCCGGCCGCCTTGAGCTTCTTGGCGTCGTCGAACACTTCGGGCCAGGTCTTGGGGATCTCGGCGATATCGGCCTTCTTCAGGGCGTCGAGATTGATCCACATCACCGTCGAGGACGAGTTGAAGGGGAACGACAGCATCTCGCCCTTGGAGGTCGAGTAGTAGCCGGTGATCGCCGGCAGATAGGCCTTGGGATCGAATTTCTCGCCGGTCTCCTGCATCAGCTTGTAGACCGGCTTGACCGCGCCGGTGGCGCTCATCATCGTCGCGGTTCCGACCTCGAACACCTGCATGATGTGCGGCGCGTTGCCGGCGCGGAACGCGGCGATGCCGGCGTTCATAGTGTCGGTGTAGCCGCCCTTATAGGTCGGGACCACCTTGTAGTCGCTCTGCGAGGCGTTGAAATCCTCCGCGAGCTTGACGACGACGTCGTTGTTGCCGCCAGTCATGGCGTGCCACCACTGGATCTCAGTCACCGCATAGGCGGGCGAGGCGAGCGCCAGCGTCGTCGCCAGGGTCGCAGCAAGGCCGAAATGTCGAACAGCCATCAGAATCTCCCGGTTGGGCCGTCATTGTCATTGGCGCGGTAGCAGCGCGGGATGACGGGCACATGACCGTATAAGCGACGAAAGGCCGACGGGAAAGCGTCGGCGAAAGGCTGCCGCAAAAAAGCGCAAACTGGGCCGGGGCGCGGCGCGGCATCCGCACCGCGGCGAGCGCAGTGCGGCAACACCCGATCGGTGCCGCGTCAGTCACTGCGCGGCACCGTATTGGCAAGCCCGGCTGGGCTCAGCCGGCGCTCAGGATTTGCGCTGCGGCCCGCTGACGACGCCGTCGGCAACTAGCGCCTTGATGTCGGCGTCCGAATAGCCGAACTCGCCCAGCACCGCGCTGGCGTGCTCGCTGAATTTCGGCGGCAGGCTGCGCAACGACGCCTTGCTGCGCTCGAACCGGATCGGCGAGGCGACGCCCCGGTACCAATCCTGCTCGACCACGTCGCCGCGATGGGCGGTGTGGGCGCTGGTCAGCGCCTTGTCGATCGACTGCACCGGGCCGGCCGGCAGGCCGGCGGCGAGCAACCGGTCACAGAGCGGTTCGGCGTCGTGCTGGCTGAACACCGCGGCCAGCTCGGCGCGCAACGCCTCACGGTTGGCGATGCGGTCCTTGTTGCGGGCAAAGCGCGGATCGGTGCCGAGTTCGGGTTTGCCGATCTCCTTGGCCAGCTTGCGGAAGGTGCCGTCATTGCCGACGCCGATGAAGATATTGTCGGTCCGGGTCGGAAAGATCGCATAGGGCACCAGATTGGGGTGCTCATTGCCGGTCAGCGCCGGCGGCTTGCCGTGCAGGAAATAATTCGCCGCATGCGGATGCATGATGGCCAGCCCAGTCTCGTACAGCGTGGTCTCGAGGAACTGCCCCTTGCCGGATTTGTGCCGCTCGGCCAGCGCCATCAGGATGCCGATCGCCGCATAGAGCCCGGTGGTGATGTCGACCAGGGGTACGCCGATTCGGGTCGGGCCGCTGGCTTGCGAGCCGGTGGCGGCGATCATTCCGGTCATCGCCTGGATGATGGCGTCATAGCCCGGATTGCCGCCGCGCGGGCCGTCGCCGCCGAAGCCGGAAATCCGGCAATGCACCAGGCGGGGAAACTTCTCCCGCACCACGTCATTGCCCAGGCCCCATTTGTCGAGCGTACCGGGTTTGAAATTCTCGATCAGGACGTCGGCGTTCTCCAGCATCTTGAACAGCACGGTGCGCCCGCCGGGGGAGGCCAGATCGAGCCCGATTGAGCGCTTGTTGCGGTTGATGCCGATGAAATAGGCCGCGTCGTCGCCATGGAACGGAGGGCCCCAGTCGCGCACCTCGTCGCCGGCCGGCGGTTCGACCTTGATGACGTCGGCGCCGTGATCGGCGAGAATCTGGGTGCAATAGGGGCCGCCGAGCACGCGAGTCAGATCGATCACGCGCAATCCGGCCATTGCGCCGGGGGGAGTGTCAGAGGTCATGAACGCTTTCTTTGTGAAGCTTGGAGGAATCGCCGCGAAACTTATCCGTCAAAGCCGCTTCTTGGCAAATGCCCGGCCTGACGCGGATTTGAGATATTTCTCGAAGGCGAAGGCCTTCTGTCGGTCGCTGAAAGCGACATAGGTTTTCAGCCGCCACGGCTTGAATTTTGAAGTGTGTGACACCTCGCCGGCATTGTGCTTGGCCAGTCGCGCGCGGAGATCATCGGCGATGCCGATATAGAAATGCTCTGATTCAAGACTTTCAAGGATGTAGACGTATTTCATCGGGCCGAGCCGAATCAAATCGCCGAATCAGGATTGCCGAGCCGAAGCTGGCGAAGCGTTGCGGGATTTGGATGAATTTGACCGGCCCGGCTTCGCCCTGCGGGCTACGCCGCGGCAGCCTTCGCTGCCTTCGCTCTCGAGAGGGCTTCCGGCTTGCCGAGCCGAAGCTGGCGAAGTGTGGAGGAATTTGGCTGAACTTGACCGGCCCGGCTTCGCTCTGCGGGCTACGCCGCGGCAGCCTTCGCTGCCTTCGCGCTCGAGAGGGTTTCCGGCTTGCCGAACCGAAGCTGGCGAAGTGTGGAGGAATTTGGCTGAACTTGACCGGCCCGGCTTCGCCCTGCGGGCTACGCCGCGGCAGCCTTCGCTGCCTTCGCCCTCGAGAGGGCTTCCGGCTCGCCGAGCCGAAGCTGGCGAAGCCAGCGAAGGCTGGTGGAGCCAGGCGGGATCGAACCGCCGACCTCTTGCATGCCATGCAAGCGCTCTCCCAGCTGAGCTATGGCCCCGTAACTTTCGCGCGTCGGCAAATCAGTCGGCGCGCGGGCAGCACCCTGAACACATATCAGGGCAGACCTCAAGTCTCCTCATCACCTGAAACGTCACCAATGATGTCGGTCACGTCATCATCGCTCTCTTCGTCGTCGGCGATGAAGGTCGAATCGTCGTCGTCATCGTCCTCGATGTTGTCGTCGATCTCAATATCGTCTTCCGATTCAGGGACCACGGCCTTGACCTTGCCGGTCTTTTCCTCGGCATCGGCTTCTTCCAGCGGCACCAATTCCTCGGCATCGGCCTCGGCCGCCTCGGGCGTCTCGGCGGCCGATGCGGCGGATGCCGCTGCGGCGGCGCGGGACGCCGCGTCGGCGCGGGTCCGCGGCGGCGGTACCGGCGCAATCGGCACCACCTCGCCGGTATAGGGAGAGATCACGGGACTCTTATTGAGGTCGTAAAACTTTTTACCCGTGGTCGGGCAAATTCGCTTGGTTCCGAGATCGGATTTGGCCACTTGTGCAATCCTGGGAATTCTAGAAAAACGGTGCTTCACTTGGCTAGTTGCTACGCTGCTGTCAATAGCGCTGTGCGCGCGATGGCCTGCAGCGTGATGCGCGCGGCCCTTGGCGATCCCGCTCGAGCGCGCAAAGGAACCCAATCTTGACCAATTCCGCACACCCCACGCCGCTGCAAGCACGGCGCAGCGCCGTCCTCAGCGGGGCCGCTCGTGTTCCCGGCGACAAGTCGATTTCGCACCGCGCCTTGATTCTCGGCGCGCTTGCGGTCGGCGAAACCGCGATTTCGGGCCTGCTCGAAGGCGAGGATGTTCTCAATACCGCCAAGGCCATGCAAGCGCTGGGCGCGCAGGTCGCCCGCACCGGCGATTTTGCCTGGACGGTTCAAGGCGTTGGGGTCGCGGGCTTCGCCCAGCCGGCCGCCCCGCTGGATTTCGGAAATTCCGGGACCGGCTGCCGGCTGGTGATGGGCGCGGTGGCGGGCTGCCCGATCGTGGCGACGTTCGATGGCGATTCGTCGCTGCGCGGCCGGCCGATGCGCCGCATCGTCGATCCGCTGGAACTGATGGGGGCGCGAATCATCGAAAGCCGAGACGGTGGTCGTTTGCCGCTGACCCTGGCCGGCGCCCGCGATCCGCTGCCGATTCGCTACCAGACCCCCGTGGCCTCGGCGCAGATCAAGTCGGCGGTGCTGCTGGCCGGGCTGGCCGCGCCCGGCGTCACCACGGTGATCGAAACCGAGGCCAGCCGCGACCATACCGAGCTGATGCTGCGCCATTTCGGCGCCGCGCTGACGTCCGAGCCGGAGGGCGCCCATGGCCGCCGGATCTCGCTGACCGGCCAGCCGGAATTGCGCGGCGCGCCGGTGGTGGTGCCGGCCGACCCGTCCTCGGCGGCGTTTCCGATGGTGGCGGCGTTGATCGTGCCGGGTTCCGATATCATGCTCAGCGAGGTGATGACCAATCCGCTGCGCACCGGCCTGTTCAAGACCCTGCGCGAAATGGGCGCCTCGATCGAGGAGAGCGAGGTCCGCGGCGATGCCGGCGAGCCGATGGCCCAGTTCCGGGTGCGGGCCTCGAAGCTGAAGGGCGTCGATGTGCCGCCGCAGCGCGCGCCGTCGATGATCGACGAATATCTGGTGCTGGCGGTGGCAGCTGCCTTTGCCGAGGGCACCACGCGGATGCGCGGGCTGAAGGAATTGCGGGTCAAGGAATCCGACCGGCTGGAGGCCACCGCGGCGATGCTGCGGGTCAATGGCGTCGCGGTCGAGATCGAGGGCGACGACCTCATTGTTGAGGGCCGAGGCCACGTTCCGGGCGGCGGCCTGGTCGCCACCCATATGGACCATCGCATCGCGATGTCGGCGCTGGTGATGGGGCTGGCGTCGGAGCAGCCGGTGCAGGTCGACGATACCGCCTTCATCGCCACCAGCTTCCCGGATTTCATCCCGATGATGCGCAGGCTCGGCGCGGAATTTTTTTAGCAGGGGCGAATCCTGTCGGGCTCGCTCAGGCCGGCTCGATCGGCACCCGGCCGGACAGCAGATCGGCGTCGCGCTGCACCGCCGACAGCGCCGCCGCGAGCCGGGCGCTGGCCGCGTCGCGGTCCTCGGCGGGGTCGACCATGATCGGCTCGCCCCAGCGAACCACGAATTTCGAAAACGGCAGCGGCAGAAACAGCCGGTCCCAGCTGTTGAACACCCTGGCGCGTTGCGCACCGACACTGGCCGGCAGGATCGGCAGCCCGGTCAGCCGGGCCAGATCGAGGATGCCGTCATTGGCATGCATCCGCGGCCCGCGCGGGCCGTCCGGGGTGACGAACAGGCAATGGCCGGAGCTGGCGAATCGCATCAGCTCGCGGACCGCGCGCATCCCGCCCTTGGAACTCGAGCCGGTCACGGTCTCGATCCCGAACAGCACGCCGAGCTTGCTGATCAGGCGGCCGTCGCGGTGGGCGCTGATCAGCGCGATCAGCGGCTTTTGCTCCACGCACAGCATCGACAGCATCATCAGGCGGCCATGCCACATCGCCAGGATGTAGGGCCCCTCGATCGGCGGCCGCGGCCGGTCGATCCGCCCGGTCCAGAGCACGATCTGATAATAGATCGCCATCGGAATGCTGACGACAGTCTGGAATGCATCCGAGCGCAGAATGCTTTTGACGATTGCGGGTGTGGCCATCGCGACAATTCACCAGGCGGATCGCAACCAAGGGCGGCACTGCGGCGCCCCGTGCGTCTCCGGAACCGGGCGGTTTATAGAGCCGGTCGGGCGCTTGCAACCAGCGGCCGGCTTGAAAAATCGGGATCGGCGGTGTTGAAGGAGGGCCGGCCCGTCGGGGGCCGGATCGCCGTGGCCCCTTGGGAGCTATGGCAGAGCGGGAATAGCATGATCATCGCCATCGACGGACCGGCCGCCTCCGGCAAGGGCACGCTCGGCAGGCTGCTCGCGGACCATTACGGCTTTCGTCACCTCGATACCGGGGTGATCTACCGTGCGGTCGCCAAGGCGCTGCTCGATCGCGGCGCCGATCTGACCGACGAGCCCTGTGCGGTCGAGGTCGCGATGACGCTCTCCCCGGAGACATTCGGCGATCCGGCGCTGAAATCGCAGATCGTCGGCGAGGCCGCCTCGGTGGTGTCGGCGATCCCGCGAGTGCGCGAGGCGCTGGTTGCGTTCCAACGCCAATTTGCCATGGAGGCGCCCGGCGCGGTGCTGGACGGTCGCGACATCGGAACCGTGATCTGTCCACATGCCGATGTGAAGATCTTCGTCGTGGCCGATCCGCAGATCCGCGCCCGGCGCCGAGCGCTGGAAGCCAAGGGGCGCGGCGAGGACGCCGACGAGGCGCAGATTCTCGCCGATATCCTCAAGCGCGACGAACGCGACCGCAACCGCGCCGTCGCACCGCTGAAGCCTGCTTCGGATGCGCACTTGCTCGACAACTCGCATTTGGATATAGAAGGTGGCGTCCGGGCCGCCATCGACATTGTCGAGGCTGTTCGAGCGGGCCGGCTGCGGGTTTGAGGTCTCCTCACAAAGGTGGGTGCTCAAGCGAAACCGCTGCCGTCATTGGAGGAAAGCCCGCTCCAGGTCTGTGCAGAGATGGTGTTGAACGAAGATGGTCTTCGGCCTCGGTTGCGGGGCCGATCGTCGCGTTCGGATAACCGGACAACTGCTGGAATAGCTTTTCGAACCACCGGATCGATCGTGCAGGCATGCTGCCGGCCCGCTCCCGCAATCTTTTGCAGGGCGGTCGTCAGGTTCGCGGACCCCTGACACTTCACCTTCGATCCGCCCAACAACCCGACTGGCCGGCGATACCCGCATCTGGAGAACAAATGGCTTCGACTGCTTCCTATAATCCTTCCCGCGACGATTTTGCCGCGATGCTCGACGAGTCCTTCGCCGGCGGCAATCTGCAGGAAAGCTCTGTCATCAAGGGCATTGTTGTTGCGATTGAAAAGGACATGGCCGTCATCGACGTCGGCCTGAAGACCGAAGGCCGCGTCGCATTGCGCGAATTCGCAGCCCCCGGCAAAGACAGCGAACTCAAGGTCGGCGACGAGGTCGAAGTGTTTCTCGACCGGATCGAGAATGCGCTCGGCGAAGCCGTGCTGTCGCGCGACAAGGCGCGCCGCGAGGAAAGCTGGGGCAAGCTCGAAAAGGCCTTCAACAACAACGAGAAGGTCCACGGCGTCATCTTCAACCAGGTCAAGGGCGGCTTCACCGTCGATCTGGATGGCGCAGTCGCCTTCCTGCCCCGCTCCCAGGTCGATATCCGCCCGATCCGCGACGTCGCGCCTTTGATGAACAATTCGCAGCCGTTCCAGATTCTCAAGATGGATCGCCGCCGGGGCAACATCGTGGTGTCGCGCCGTACGGTTCTCGAAGAGACCCGCGCCGAGCAGCGCCAGGAACTGGTGCAGAACCTCGAAGAGGGTCAGGTCATTGACGGCGTGGTCAAGAACATCACCGATTACGGTGCGTTCGTGGATCTCGGCGGCATCGACGGCCTGCTGCACGTCACCGATATCGCCTGGCGCCGGGTCAATCACCCGACCGAGGTGCTGACCATCGGCCAGACCGTCAAGGTCAAGATCATCAAGATCAACCACGAGACCCACCGCATTTCGCTCGGCATGAAGCAGTTGCTGGACGATCCGTGGCAGGGCATCGAGGCCAAGTACCCGCTGAACGCGCGCTTCACCGGCCGCGTCACCAACATCACCGACTACGGCGCGTTCGTCGAGCTGGAGCCGGGCATCGAAGGCCTGATCCACGTCTCGGAGATGTCGTGGACCAAGAAGAACATGCACCCCGGCAAGATCGTTTCGACCTCGCAGGAAGTCGAAGTGCAGGTTCTCGAGGTCGATTCGGTCAAGCGCCGCATTTCGCTCGGTCTCAAGCAGACCATGCGCAATCCGTGGGAAGTGTTCGTCGAGAAGTATCCGGTCGGCGCCACCGTCGAGGGCGAAGTCAAGAACAAGACCGAATTCGGCCTGTTCCTGGGCCTCGACGGCGAAGTCGACGGCATGGTCCATCTGTCCGACCTCGACTGGAAACAGCCGGGCGAGCAGGTGATCGACAACTTCAAGAAGGGCGACATGGTCAAGGCCATCGTCCTCGATGTCGATGTCGAGAAGGAGCGTATCTCGCTCGGCGTCAAGCAGCTCGAAGGCGACCCCTTCGCCGAGCCGGGCGACGTCAAGAAGGGCGCGATCGTGACCTGCGAAGTGCTCGACGTGAAGGAAGGCGGCATCGATGTGCAGATCATCGGCACCGACTTCGCCACCTTCATCAAGCGCTCCGAACTGGCGCGTGAGCGTTCCGATCAGCGCGCCGAACGTTTCGCCGTCGGCGAAAAGGTCGATGCGCGGGTGATCCAGTTCGACAAGAAGGCCCGCAAGGTCCAGGTCTCGATCAAGGCTCTGGAAGTCGCCGAAGAGAAGGAAGCCATCGCGCAATACGGCTCCTCCGATTCGGGGGCGACCTTGGGCGACATTCTCGGCACCGCGCTGAAGCAGCGCGACAAGTAAGCTACCGCCAACACGACAGGGCCTCGGCAGATTGCCGGGGCCCTTTTTTATTGAGAGCAATTCTACATTGTATCGGCGCGCCAAATCCCTCTCCTAATCGCCCCTCCCAAGAGCGGCGAGGAAGTGTTTTCTTCATATTGGGTTGCAATTGATGTATTCTGGACGCGATCAATCAACATTCCCGATCGAAAACCGTGACTGCCTCTTCAGCGGAGAATTCCATGTCGTTTGATTCCGATCTGATCGTCGATCGCCGCAGGATGCGTCGCAAGCTGACCTTCTGGCGCGTCGTCGCGGTGCTGGTGGCGATCGCCGCCGTGGTCGGGATCGGGGCGTCGATGACGTCGTCGGGACCCGGCATGCTGGCGTCGAGCTCGATCGCGCGGATTCATATCAACGGATTGATCCGCAGCGATTCCGATCGGGTCGAGGCGCTGGAGCGGCTGGGGAAATCCTCGGCGGCGGCGGTGGTCGTGCACATCAATTCGCCCGGCGGCACCACCGCCGGTTCCGAGCAGCTCTATGACGCGCTGGTTCGGCTGAAGGCGAAGAAGCCGGTGGTGGTGGTGGTCGAGGGCCTGGCGGCCTCGGGCGGCTACATCGCCGCGCTGGCGTCGGATCATATCGTCGCGCAGCAGAGCTCGCTGGTCGGGTCGATCGGCGTGCTGTTCCAGTTTCCGAATTTCACCGGGTTGCTGAAGACCGTCGGCGTCCAGGTCGAGGAAGTGAAATCGTCGCCCCTGAAGGCGGCGCCCAATGGCTTTGAGCCGACCAGTCCCGAAGCCCGCGCCGCGCTGGAATCGCTGGTGAAGGATTCCTACGCCTGGTTTCGCGGGTTGGTGCAGCAGCGCCGCGGCATGGACGACGCCCAGCTCAATGCCGTCGCTGACGGCCGGGTGTTCACTGGCCGGCAGGCGGCCGGGCTGAAGCTGATCGACCAGCTCGGCGACGAGAAGACCGCGGTGGCCTGGCTGGTCGCGGAGAAGAAGGTGCAGAGCGATCTGCCGGTGCGCGACTACAAGCTGGAGCCGCGCTTTGGCGATCTGACGTTTCTGCGCGCCACGGCATCGATCGCATTCGATGCGCTCGGCCTCGGCACGGTGGCGCGGCGGATCGAGCAGGCTGGAATGCAGTCTGTCGGCCGTCTCGGCATGGACGGGATGCTGGCCCTATGGCGTCCCGAAGCGGCCAACTGATACCGCGATATGGCGTGCGGAACTTTGCGCGCGATACCGCACACTGCGCCGGGAGGCGTTTTCGCCGCGCGTCTCGGCTCGTTTCCAGCGCCGCTCATTTCATTTAGCGTCTTGACAGTTCAGGGTATTTTCACGGAAATGGCGGTCCGCACGCACGGACTTATCTCTCGATGATCAAATCAGAACTCGTTCAGCGCATCGCCGAGCACAACCCGCATCTGTATCAGCGGGACGTGGAGAATATCGTCAATGCGATTCTCGACGAGATCGTCGCGGCGCTGGCGCGGGGCGACCGGGTTGAACTGCGCGGCTTCGGCGCGTTCTCGGTGAAGCATCGGCCCGCGCGCGCCGGCCGCAATCCGCGCACCGGCGCTCATGTGCCGGTCGACCAGAAGAGCGTGCCGTTCTTCAAGACCGGCAAGGAAATGCGCGAACGGCTGAACCGCGAGCAGAGCGCCGCAGACGCCGGCGCTTAGCGCGGAACCCGATTGCGGGGCAAGGCGAGGACGACATGTATAAATTCTTCATGGCCTTGGTGCTGGTGCCGCTCGGACTCATCCTGATCGTGTTTGCGGTCGCCAATCGACACCTGGTCACCGTGGCGTTCGACCCGCTCAATCTCGGCGATACGCCCGGAAGCGTCACCCTGCCGCTATTCGCTTTGGTGATCGGGGTGGCCATCCTCGGCGTGCTGGCAGGCGGCATCGCGACCTGGATCAGGCAGCGGCATTGGCGCCGCGACGCCAGACGGCATGCGGCCGATGCGGCCGAGGCGCGGGCGCAGCTGGCCGATCTGCGCGCCAGCATCGCCACGCCGGCGAGAAGCGAGTCGCCGCGGCTGCTCGGGCGGGATTCCGCAAGCGAGCGCGACAAGGCCGGCGCGACGTTGTAAAAACGCCCATCCGCCGGCGTCTCGTCGTCCGCCAATCCTGCTGCGAGGGTCTTCGCGCTTATTCCATTGCGATCGATGTCTGTTGCTCATGCCTGTCGTCGTCAAAATCTGCGGCTTGTCGACCCGAGACACGCTCGACGCTGCGCTGGACGCCGGCGCCGACATGGTGGGTTTTGTGTTCTTTCCCGCGTCGCCGCGACATCTCGGCCTTGAGCGCGCGCGCGAGCTGGGCCGGCAGGCGCGTGGCCGCGCCGCCATCGTGGCCTTGAGCGTCGATCCCGACGACGCGCTGCTCACCGACATCATCGATGCGTTGGCACCCGACCTGCTGCAATTGCACGGCGCCGAGAGCGCCGCGCGGGTCGGCGACATCAAGCAAAAATTCCGGCTGCCGGTGATGAAGGCGATCGCCGTGGCGACGGCGGCCGATCTTGCCGTAATGCCGCGCTATGCGGCGGTTGCCGACCGCATCCTGTTCGACGCGCGACCGCCGAAGGGGGCGACCCGGCCGGGCGGGCTCGGCGCGGTGTTCGACTGGAAATTGCTGCGCGACCTCGATCTGCAAGCGCCTTTTATGGTATCTGGCGGCGTCAATGCCTCCAATGTCGCCGAGGCGCTGCGGGTGACCCGCGCTGGCGGCGTCGATGTGTCCTCGGGCGTCGAGACGGCGCCGGGGGTGAAAGATCCCGAATTGATCCGCGCCTTCCTCCGCGCCGCGCGCGCCAGCCAAGAATTGATGATGTGATGAATTCAGCTTTGCCCAATTCCTTTCGCTCCGGCCCCGACGACCGCGGCCATTTCGGCATTTTCGGCGGCCGCTTCGTCGCCGAGACGCTGATGCCGCTGATCCTCGATCTGGAAAAGGCCTATACGGACGCCAAGGCGGATCCGGCGTTTCAGGCCGAGATGGACGGCCATCTCAAGGACTATGTCGGCCGGCCGTCGCCGCTGTACTTCGCCGAACGTCTCACCGCGCATCTCGGCGGCGCCAAGATCTATTTCAAGCGCGAGGAGCTCAATCACACCGGCTCCCACAAGGTCAACAATGTGCTGGGCCAGATCATGGTGGCGCGGCGGATGGGCAAGAAGCGCATCATCGCCGAGACCGGCGCCGGCCAGCACGGCGTCGCCACCGCGACGCTGTGCGCGCGGTTCGGGCTCGAATGCATCGTCTTCATGGGCGCGGTCGATGTCGAGCGGCAGCAGCCCAATGTGATCCGCATGGAAATGCTCGGCGCCAAGGTGGTGCCGGTGCAGGCCGGCGCGCGCACGCTGAAGGACGCGATGAACGAGGCGATGCGCGACTGGGTCACCAATGTCAGCGATACCTTCTATTGCATCGGCACGGTGGCGGGGCCGCATCCCTATCCGATGATGGTGCGCGACTTCCAGTCGATCATCGGCACCGAGACCAAGGCGCAGATGCTGGCGGCCGAAGGCCGGCTGCCGGATTCGCTGATCGCCTGCATCGGCGGCGGCTCCAATGCGATGGGGCTGTTTCATCCTTTTCTCGACGATCCGTCGGTCAAGATCTTCGGCGTCGAGGCCGCTGGCCATGGCCTGACCCAGCTGCACGCCGCCTCGATCGCCGGCGGCCGCCCCGGCGTGCTGCACGGCAACCGCACCTATCTGCTGATGGATGAAGACGGCCAGATCCAGGAAGGCCATTCGATCTCGGCCGGCCTCGATTATCCCGGCATCGGGCCGGAGCATTCCTGGCTGCACGAAACCGGCCGCGTCACTTATCTGTCCGCCACCGACGACGAAGCGCTGGCCGCGTTCCAGCTGCTGTCGCGGCTCGAAGGCATCATCCCGGCGCTGGAGCCGGCGCATGCCATCGCCAAGGTGATGGAGCTGGCGCCGACCCTGCCGAAGGATCACCTGATGGTCGTCAACCTCTCCGGCCGCGGCGACAAGGACATCCCGCAAGTCGCGGAGATTTTGAAGGGCGGCAAGACGTGATTGCAGTTCAGGCTTCGCAGTACGGCGCCCCCTCCCTAACCCTCCCCCGCAAGCGGGAGAGGGGACCGGCCGCCGTTGCGGCGAACTCATCCATCAAATTCACGCGTGTGAAGCAAGACCTCTCCCTCTGGCACAGCCTGCGCCCTCTCCCGCTCGCGGGGGAGGGTTGGGGTGGGGGCCTCGGCTTCTCAAAGAACGCAGGCGCTCACTCATGACCCGTATCGACACCCGTTTCGCCGCTCTGCAGCAGCAAGGCCGCGCCGCCTTTGTGACCTTCGTGATGGCGGGCGATCCCGATCTTGAGACGTCGCTTGCGATCATCAAGGCGCTGCCCAAGGCCGGCGCCGATATCATCGAGATCGGGATGCCGTTCACCGATCCGATGGCGGACGGGCCGGCGATCCAGGCGGCGGGCTTGCGCGCACTGAAGGCCGGCACCACGCTGAAGAAGACGCTGGCGATGGTGCGCGCGTTCCGCGACGGCGACGACGCCACGCCGATCGTGCTGATGGGCTATTACAATCCGATCTACATCTACGGCGTCGACAAATTCCTGGTCGATGCCAAGCAGGCCGGCGTCGATGGGTTGATCATCGTCGATCTGCCGCCCGAAGAAGACATCGAGCTGTGTCTGCCGGCGATGAAGGCCGGGCTGAATTTCATCCGCCTCGCCACGCCCACCACCGACGACCAGCGGCTGCCGGCGGTGCTCGCCAATACGTCGGGCTTTGTCTATTACGTCTCGATCACCGGGATTACCGGCTCCGGCAGCGCCGACGCCGACGAGGTCGGCGCCGCGGTCGCCCGGATCAAGCGCCATACCGATCTGCCGGTCTGCGTCGGCTTCGGCATCCGCACCCCGGAGGCGGCGCGCGCCATCGCCCGGAAGGCCAATGGCGCGGTGGTCGGCTCGGCGCTGATCGATGCGTTGCAGCAAAGCCTGGACGCCGACAATCGCGCCACCCCGGCGACCGTCGGCGCGGTCGCCGATCTGGTGGCCGCATTGGCTGCCGGGGTCCATGGCGCCAAACAGGCCGCCGAATAGGCTGAAATAGGGTCAATATTGACCGAAAGCGGCGGTTGCCGGGTTGCGCCCGGGCCGCCATATAGACAGTGAGCCCGGCTGGGAGCGTTGCCCCAGCAGCGGCGCGGAGCACGTCATGAACTGGTTGACCAACGTCGTACGTCCGAAGATCCGCAACATCCTGCGTCGCGATACGCCGGAGAATCTGTGGATCAAATGCCCCGATACCGGGCAATTGGTGTTCTACAAGGACGTCGAGCAGAACCAGTTCGTCATCCCCGGCTCGAATTATCACATGCGGATGGGCGCCACCGCGCGGCTCAAATCGATCTTCGACCACGAGACCTGGTTCGACGTCGCGCTGCCCGAGGTCACCGCCGATCCGCTGAAATTCCGCGACGAGCGCAAATATGTCGACCGGATCAAGGACGCCCGCACCAAGACCGGCGCCCATGATGCGATCCGGGTCGGCTATGGCAAGCTCGAAGGTCTCGGCGTCGTCGCCGCGGTGCAGGATTTCGATTTCATGGGCGGCTCGCTCGGCATGGCCGCCGGTGAGGCGATCGTGCGCGGTCTCGAACTGGCGGTGGAGAAACAATCGCCCTTCATCATGTTCGCCGCCTCCGGCGGCGCGCGGATGCAGGAAGGCATTTTGTCCCTGATGCAGATGCCGCGTACCACGGTCGGCGTGCAGATGCTGCGCGAGGCCAAGCTGCCCTATATCGTGGTGCTGACCAACCCGACCACCGGCGGCGTCACCGCGTCCTACGCCATGCTGGGCGACGTGCAGATCGCCGAGCCCGGCGCGCTGATCGGCTTTGCCGGCGCGCGGGTGATCGAGCAGACCATCCGGGAGAAACTCCCCGACGGGTTTCAGCGCGCCGAGTACCTCAAAGACCACGGCATGATCGACATGGTGGTGCACCGCCATGACCTGCGCCCGACGCTGGCGCGGCTGTGCCGGATCCTGACCAAGACGCCGCTCGAGCAGGTCGTCGTCGCGGCCCCGGTCGAACCGGCCGCTCCCGAACCCGTTGTCGAGCCGGCCGAGATCGCTTCCCCCGAAACCGAGGCCGAGCCCGTGGTGGCGCCGGCCGCGCCGCAGGCGTGAGCGAAGGCGCAGCTCCCGCCGCGACGCTCGCCGCACTGCGGGCGCGGCTGGCGAAGCTGCATCCCAACCGCATCGATCTCGGCCTGGAGCGGATGCAGGCTCTGATGCAGCGGCTCGATCGTCCCGAGCGCAGCCTGCCACCGGTGATCCATGTCGCCGGCACCAATGGCAAGGGCTCGACTATCGCCTATCTGCGCGCGATCCTCGAAGCCGCGGGATTGCGCGTCCACGTCTATACCTCGCCCTGGCTGGTGCGGCCCAATGAATGCATCCGGCTGGCCGGCAAATTGGTCGGCGACGATCAGCTGATCGCGGCGCTGGCGCATTGCGAACGGCTCAATGCCGGCGAGCCGATCACGCTGTTCGAGATCGAGACCGCCGGGGCGTTCGATCTGTTCGCGCGCAACCCGGCCGATGTGCTGCTGCTGGAAGTCGGTCTCGGCGGCCGGCTCGACGCCACCAATGTGCTCGAGCGGCCCGCGGCCTGCGTGCTGGCGCCGATCGGGATCGATCACACGGAATTTCTAGGCAGCACGCTGGCCGAGATCGCCGCCGAGAAGGCCGGCATCATCAAGCGCGACGTCCCGGTGATCTGCGCCGAGCAAGCGCCCGAGGCGATGGCAGTGATCGAGCAGCAGGCGCGGCGGATGCGCGCGCCGCTGCATGCCAGCGGTCAGCAATGGCATGTCGGTATCGAGCACGGCCGGCTGGTCTATCAGGACGAGCGCGGATTGATGGATCTGGCCGCGCCCAGATTGTTCGGCCGGCATCAGGTCGACAATGCCGGCTTGGCGATCGCCACGATGCGCGCGCTCGACGGTTTCAATATTGGCCAGGCCGCCTATGAGGCCGGCATGGTCGGCGCCGAATGGCCGGCGCGGATGCAGCGGCTGTCGGCGGGTCGGCTGATCGCGCAGGCGCCGCCGGGCAGCGAGATCTGGCTCGACGGCGGCCACAATGCCGATGGCGGCCGGGTCGCAGCGGCCGCGCTGGGCGATCTCGAGGAGCGGGTGTCGCGGCCGCTGGTGGTGATCACTGGCATGATGGCCAACAAGGACGCCGCGGGATTCTTAAGCAATTTCGCCGGTCTCACCCGCCACATCATCGCGGTGCCGATCCCCGATCGCGCCGACGCGATGCCGCCGGAGCGGCTCACGGACGCCGCGCGCGCGCTCGGGATGCGGGTCGAACTCGCCGACGATATCGACACGGCGTTGCGCAAGCTCGCCGCGCTTGCTTACGAGGTGCCGCCGCGTATCCTGATCGCTGGGTCGTTGTACCTGGCCGGCCATGTGCTGGAGATTAACGGTACGCCGCCGACCTGACCTATTGGGGGATTGCATGCGTTTCGCCGTGATCGCCGACGTCCACGGCAACTATCTAGCGCTGGAAGCCGTATTGGCGGACATCCGCGCCCAGGGCATCGACGACATCGTCAATCTCGGCGACATGGCGAGCGGCCCGCTCGATGCGCGGCGTACCATGGACATCTTTATGACGCTCGACGCCGTGCATGTCCGCGGTAATCACGACCGCTATCTGATCGAACAGCTGCCCGAGAAGATGGGTTCATGGGATCGCACCGCTTATCAGCAGCTCGACGCCGCGCATCTCGACTGGCTGCGCCGCGTGCCGAACACTGCGATCTATCGCGACCAGGTGTTCTGCTGCCACGCCACGCCGGCGCATGACGAGACCTATTGGCTCGACGCCGTCAGCCCCGACGGCACCGTCGGCATCGCCTCGCTGGCGTCGATCGAACAGGCGGCGGCGGGAATCTCGCAATCGTTGATCCTGTGCGCCCACACCCATATTCCGCGCGCGGTGCGGCTCGGCGACGGCCGGCTGGTGGTCAATCCCGGCAGCGCCGGCTGCCCCGGCTATCGCGATACCCATCCTTATCCGCATGTGGTGCAGGCCGGCATGCCGGATCCGAGCTACGCGGTGCTGGAGCTGGTCGCCGGCCGCTGGCAGGTCAGCTTTCGTCTGGTGCCGTATGACCACGACGCGATGGCGGCGCTGGCGCGACACAACGGCCGGCCGGAGCTTGCGGGGCCGCTCGCCACCGGCTGGGTCATCCAAGGAGCTTCAACGGATTGACGGCCTTCTGCCGCAGCTGATCCATCGTGCATTGCGACGGCGCCTTGTCGGGCCGCCAGCGCAGGATGCGGGTGCCGTGGCGAAATCGCTCGCCGCTGAAATGGTCGTAGCAGATTTCGACCACCAGCGACGGCTTCAGCGGGCGCCATTGTGCGGACCGCTCGGTCGACCAGCGGCTCGGCCCGCCCGGCGCATTTCCGGTGAAGCCCGGCTCAGCGATCAGCGCTTCCAGCCTGTCAGTCAAAGCCGGCTTTTCGCCTCGCTTGATCGCCGACGTGAAGCCGACGTGATGTAGCAGGCCGGAATCGTCATACAGCCCGAGCAGCAGCGAGCCGACCACCTCGCGGCCCGCGATCCTATTGCTGGCATAGCGAAAGCCGCCGATCACGCAATCGGCGCTGCGGAATTTCTTGATCTTCTGCATGCCGTCGCGATTGCCGGCCTGGTAGGGCAGGTCGAGCCGCTTGGCGATTACGCCATCGGAGCCGCCGCCGGCTTGCTCCAGCCATTTTTCGGCAATGGCATAGCGCGCCGTTGCGGGCGACAGTCGAAAGCTCGGCTGTGCCTTGAACTGCGCAGCGGCGAAACTTTCCAGCGCCGGGCGCCGCTTGCTCAGCGGCTGCGCCGCGAGATTTTTGCTCCGCGCGGTTGCGAGCAGGTCGAACGCCAGAAAAAGTGCCGGCGTTGCGATCGCCAGTTTCTTGACTCGACTCGCCGCCGGATGGATCCGCTGCAGCAGGTCGTCGAACGAAAAGGTCTTGGCCTTCGGCACCACGATCTCGCCGTCGAGCAGAAAGGCGCCCGCCTTCAGCGTCAGCGCGGCGTCGACCAGTTCGGGAAAATAGCGGGTCAGGTCTTCGCCGGATTTCGAGCGCAGCGTGACCAGGTCGCCGTTGCGCGTCAGCAGGCAGCGGAAGCCATCCCATTTCGGTTCATATTGCCATTGGCTGCCGCGCGGAATCGCATCGACCGACCGGGCCTCCATCGCGGCGGGCGCGGCAGCGGGGTCCGCTGCGAGAGCGGCGTGTGCGGAGGATTTGCGGGCTCGAAGATTTGCCATCCCCTTCAACGCAAACGGCCGGCAAAAAGCCGGCCGTCCAACTCAATTATTTCGCGCAGATCACACCGCGGAGCTGATCCACTGCTGCAGCTTCTGCTTCGGCGCGGCGCCGACTTGGCGCGAGGCCATTTCGCCGCCCTTGAAGATCATCAGGGTCGGGATCGACATCACGCCGTATTTCGACGCGGTCTTCGGGCTCTCATCGACATTGAGCTTGACGATCTTGACCTTGTCGCCCATCGCGCCGGAAATCTCGTCCAGCGCCGGCGCGATCATGCGGCAGGGGCCGCACCATTCCGCCCAGAAATCCACCACGACCGGCCCCGTCGCCTGCAACACTTCGGATTCGAAATCGACGTCTGAAACCTTGCCAACGGCCATGGGGTACCTCGTTTGAACAATGAAAGGCGCGGCGGGGGGAATCGCGCCGGGATGATGAAGTGAAGGTAGGAACGCGGCGGGGCCGGGTCAAGCACGCTCACGGCAACATGAAGGAGGCCTGCTCCGCGTCCAGCGCAGGCGCCGAAATCTCCATGAATTCAGTGCTTTCGGTCCAGATCAGCGCGGCGCGGACGGGCCGGTCAGGGTATAGTCTAGCGAGCACGGCCCGATACAGCGCCAGCTGCCGCAGGTATTCGGGTGGCGTGTCGGCGGCATTGTGCGGCGGGGCGTGGTTGGTCTTGTAGTCGACGATCAAAACCTCGTCGGGCGTCACCACCAGCCGGTCGATCTGGCCCGAGACCAGCAGCGGCGCGCCCGGCTGCGGCAATCGCCCGGCGATCGGCACCTCGGCACGGCTGCCGGGGCCGAACAGCGCGGCAAATCTGGCATCGGCGATCAGCCCCAAAACATTTGCCGCCAGCGCCTCGCGATCGGCCTCGCTCCAGTCCGCGGCGTTGCGGGCAAGATAGATCGTCGCGGCATCGCGGCGTCGCGCCGCCGGCAGATCTGGCAGCGATTGCAGCAGTCGATGCACCAGCGCGCCACGCTGCAGAGCGCGGGCGCGGGTCTCGGTGGATTCGCCGCGGCGGATGCGGCGGCCGTCGCCGTCGCCGGAATCGGATGGCCGCAGCGATCCGCCCGACTTCGGCTCGGCGGGGGCAGGTCTGCGCAGCCAGGGCGGCGCGATCACCGCAGCTGTTTCGAGGGGAGTCTCGGCGACGCCGCCGATCTCCGGCGCATCGTCATCGTCGCGGCGATAGCGTTTCACCACGCCGTCGGGCGGCGGCACCTGCTGCATCAGCAGCCCGGAATTTTCCAGCCCGGTGACGATCAGATCGTACCATGATAGCGGCCGCACCTCGTTGCGGTTGCCGGGCATCACGCCGCCGACGATCAGCCGGTCGGCGGCGCGGGTCATCGCCACATAGAGCAGCCGCCGATATTCATCCTCGGTCTGCGCCACCATCGCGGCGCGGGCTTCTGCAACGGCCGGCGGATCGTCGGCCTTCTTGCCGGCCCAGACCACGACGCCCGGCGCCGATGGCGCCGCATTGCCGCGCGGCAGATGCACCAGATTGAGCCGCTGGGTGTCGGCCGGCGACGAGGTGGTGTCGACCAGGAACACGACCGGCGCTTCCAGCCCCTTGGCGCCATGCACGGTCATCACCCGGACCTCGTCGCGCGAGATTTCCATGTCGCGCTTGACCTCGGTATCGGCGGCGCGCAGCCAGGTCACGAAACCCTGCAGCGACGCCGGCGCCTTCTGCTCATAGCTCAGCGCCAGCTGCAGAAACTCGTCGAGCGCATCATTGGCCTCCGGGCCGAGCCGGCGCAGCATTTTCGCGCGACCCCCGTCACCTTCACCGTCACCCTGGCCGCCGAGCAGCCAGGCATAGAAGGCAAACGGCGTCTCGGCATTGGCGCGGGCCTCGCAAGCGATGAGCTGACGCAACGCCGTTTCGAATTTGGCATCGGTCGAAGCCTGTGCCGCGAGCGCGTCGCGCAGCGCGCCCTTGCGCCGCCAGGCCAGACGAAACAGATCGTCATCGTCGAGGCCGAACAGCGGGCTCTTCAGCGCCACCGCCAGCGCATGATCGTCCTGCGGCAGCAGCAGCGCGTCGGCCAGATGCAGCAGGTCGATGATGGCGATATGCTCGGTCAGCTTCAGCCGGTCGGCGCCGGCGACCGGAATGCCGCCGCGCTTGAGCGCCTGGATGATGGCGTCGAACGCCTTGCCGCGGCGGCGCACCAGCACCAGCATGTCGCCATAGCGCAGCGCGCGGCGGTCGCCCGCGGGGCCGGTCGTGGTGCGCTGCGCGATCAATGTTGCGATCTCGGCCTGTACCCGCTGCGCCAGCCGGACCTCGGGGCTGGTCTCCGACACCGCGTCGAACGGCGCGCGCCAGCCTTCGATATTCTGCCGCTCGTCGGGCACCTCGAGCGGCCACAGATCGATCAGGCTCGGCCCGGCATCGGCCAGCGATTGATGCACCGGATAGGCGCTGTCGGCGTGGATGCTGCGATAGATCGCCGGATCGCGGAACACCCAGTCGACCGATTGCAGGATCGCCGCACCCGAGCGGAACGAGTAGTTGAAATTGACCGCGTCGAATTTCAGCTCGGCGTCCTTGAAGCGCCGCCGCCATTGTTCGCGGCGCTCGGCGAATTCGCGCGGCACCGCGCCCTGGAACGAGAAGATCGACTGCTTCTCGTCGCCGACCGCGAACACCGTGCGGCGCAGCCCGTCGCGGGCGCCGGCCCCGGTGGTGAATTCGGAAATCAGATGGCCGACAATGTCCCATTGCCGCGGGCTGGTGTCCTGCGCCTCGTCGATCAGCAGATGATCGACGCCGCGGTCGAGCTTGAAATGCACCCAGGCCGAGGAGACGCGGTCCAGCATCTCCAGGGTCTTGTCGATCAGATCGTCATAATCGAGCAGGCCGCGCTCGGCCTTTTCGCGGCGGATATTCGCCGCCACCGCGGTGGCGATGACTAACAGAGCCTGGGTGCGGTCGCGCATCAACAGCGCGCGGCGGCGCTCCAGCAAAGCGGCAACGCGGCTGCTTTCGCGCTTCAAGACTTCGGCAAGTGCGGGGCGGGCGTCGGCGATCTTCTTGGTCGCCACGGTCTTGCGCGGCGTCATCTCCTTGGTGAGGAACACTTGCAGATATTTGTCGATCTGCGCGGTCCCGGTCAGCGCCAGCGCCTCGCGCAGCCGAGTTGCCTGATCGACATCGGTCTTGTTGCCGCCCTCCAGAATGGCCGCGACTTCCTCCCAGCGCCGGCGCGGCAGCTCCGGCCCGTCGACGATCTCCCGCTCGACGGCGTCGCAGCTGTCTTCGGGCGCGACATCGAGCGCGGCCGCTAGCTGCGTCATCGCGCCATCGACGCCGCCGCTTTGGTCGGTCCAGGCCATGAACTGGTCGCGGCTGGTGCAGGCCTGGCGCACCACGTCGCGAAAGGTCACGTCGGCGGCGCTGGTCATCGCCAGTGTCAGCGCGCGACCCTGGGCGCTGCCGGGCTGCGACGCCGCTTGCAGCAGCACCGCGAGGCTGGCGCGCTCCATCATCTCGGCCTGGTCGCGCTCGTCCAGCACGGTGAAGCGCGCCGGCACATTGGCCTCGAACGGAAATTGCTGCAGCAGCCGCGTGCACAAAGCGTGGATGGTCTGCACCTTCAGCCCGCCCGGCGTCTCCAGCGCGCAGGCGAATAATTTGCGCGCCTGCATCAGCGTCGCGGCGTCGACGGTCTTGACGCCGGTGGCGCGCACCGCGGCGGTCAGCGCCGCATCATCCAGCGACACCCAGCGCCCGAGCGTGGAAAACACCCGCTCCGCCATATTGGCGGCGGCCGCCTTGGTGAAGGTGATGCACAGGATCTTCTCCGGCGGCACGCCGTCGAGCAGCAGCCGGATCACCCGCTGCACCAGCACATGGGTCTTGCCGGAGCCGGCATTGGCGGAGACGAAAACCGACGCGGCCGGGTCGGAGGCCTGGATCTGCCGCGCCACGGCCTCCGACGGAATGCTGCGCGGCGCGCTCATGATTCGTCTCCCGCGCCGCCGGCCGCCGACCATTCCTTGATCCGGGCGAGGTCGTCATAGCGGCCATAGCGGTTGGCCCACATCGACAGGTTGAGCGAAGTGTAAGGAGTGGCCGGGTCGTCGAATTTGCGGATCAGCGCTTCCACTTTGGCGCGCGCCTCGTCGGCGGCGTCGTCGGGGAATTGCGCATCTTCGCCGCGCTCGCGCTTCAATTCGAGAATCCGTTCGTCGCCGGGCGGATTATTGCCGCTGAGCTTGACATAGGTCAGCTCGCTCACCGAGGCGCCGGCCGCGATGCCGTCGAAGCCGCCATCGCGCAGGATCGCGGCTTCCAGCGTCAGCTGCGGCGACAGCCCCATCCGCACCTGCTTGCCGGTCGGCGGCTGGCCGGTCTTGTAGTCGAGGATCGCAAAGGTGCGGTCGCGGCGATGTTCGATGCGGTCGGCGCGCGCGGTGAGGATGAATTGGCGGTCGCCATCGAGCGGGATGGCGATTTTGCCTTCGGTCTCGGCGATGACGCGCAGTACGTTGAGCCGGCGTTCGGTCTCCCAATTGGCGAACCATTCGGCGATGCGGGCAAAGCGCGGCCACCACAGCGCGCGCGCTTCCGGATGCGCCATCAGCGGCGCGAAATGTTGTTCGCCGATTGCGCGTAGCGCCTGCGCCGGATCGTCCGGCAGCGCCGTCGCATAAAGTTGGGTGAATTCGCCCAGCGCCTCGTGGATCGCCGAGCCGCGATTGGCCGCCGACAGCGGCATGTCGACCGGATCGAGCGGCGACAGTTTGAGGATGTATTTGGCGTAGATCGTATAGGGATCGCGCAGCCAGTCCTCGATCGCGGTGACCGACAATCTGGTCGGTCGCGCCTCGCGCGGCGGCCGCGGCATCGGCTGCGCGATTGGCGTCACCTCGGCGGGACGATCGAGCTCCTCGGCATAGTCGAGATAGATCCGGCCGCGCGCTTGGGCCTCGCTCCAGCGCTGCGCGCCCGCCACCGCCTCGAGCCGGTGCAGGAAGCGCGACGCCACCGCCGGTGCGCCGCCGACCTTGGCGGCGTGGCTGAGGATCACCTCCTCGGCGCCGAGCAATTGCGCGAAGTCATGCGCCGACAGCCCGATCCGCCGCTCCGGCAGATCGAGGCCGAGCTGATGCCGCATCGGCCGGCTCAGCCATGGATCGATCCGCGGCGCCGGCGGCCACACGCCTTCGACCAGCCCGCCGAGAATCACCCGATCGGATTCGGTCAGTCGCGCTTCCAGCGGACCATAGATCCGCAGCGTCGCGCCGGCGATTTCCGGCCGCCGCACCATGCGGTCGCTGAACGCGGTCTGGAACACATCCGCATAGTCGCGCGGCGCGACCATCAACCCGCTCTGGGGCCCCGCGGCGTCGAGATCGTCAAAGGCAATCGCCAGCGCCGAGCCGCGGCCCTCGAAAGCCTGCGCGGTGTCGCTGTCGTCTTGGGTCAGCGCGATCAGCACGGCGCGGTGGCGGCGCGCGAAATCGGAAAAATCCAGCGGCTGCGTTGGATCGACGCTTTCCAGCGGCGCCAGCGCCGCCTGCAATGCCACGATCAGCGCGTGCGCGCGATCGAGGCTGTCATCGCCAAGCCGCGCGCGCGGTTCTGACGGATGCAGGGCCGCGGGTTCGCCGCGCTTCAGCCTGGCGAGCTGCTGGCGAAATCCGAGGAAGTCCTTGAGCAGGCCGGCGCTGCCGGCTTGCGGTCTGGTGCCGCGCAGCAGCGCCAGCTCCAGCGTTGCGGCGGCGTCGCGCCAGCCATTCGGCGCGCGGCCGAGCCGTAGCAGCGGATGTTTCAATATCGCCAGCAATGTAGCGGGCTCCAGTTCGCGCAGTGCCGCCTCGGCGGCAAGCCGGGCGAAAATCCCCGCCGGGGTTTCGGTCAGCGCGTCGCCGCCGGAATCATCGACCTGCAGCTGCCAGCGCCCCAGCGCCGCCATCACCCGCCGCGCCAGCGCGCGGTCCGGCGTGACCAAGGCGGCGGATTTGCCGGCTTCGCGCGCCTGCCGCATCGCCACCGCGATCGCCAGCGCTTCCATCTCCGAATTGGGCGCCGCGATCACCGCGAGCTCCGTCATGCCGGCCAAGATGCTCGCCGCCACTTGCGGCTCGGCCAGCCTGCGATGCCATTGCGCGGTGGCGCCGGATGGCCGCATCGCCTCGGAGGCCAGCATCTCGCGGCCATGCGCCGCGGCTTCGCCGAGCAACGCGACGTCTTTCCGCGCAATGCCGAAATAATCCGTCAGCAGCGCATGCATGGCGAATTGCGCATGGTTCGACGCTGGCGGCTCGCCGAATTTTCCCGGCGCGCCCGGCGTGCCGCCGATCGATTGCCAGGCGGATTCGTCGAGCGCGAGATCGAGCCCGGGCAGCACCACCGCGCCTTGCGGCAGCTTGGCAATGATGGTGAGGAGTTTCGCGGTCGCCGGCATCGAACCGGTGGAGCCGGCGGCGATCACCGGCCCGGCGTGATGCGCGGTCAGCCGCTTGGCCTCGGCCTCGATCAGCAGATCGCGCCGCGCCGCCGGCTCGATCTTGCCGTCGGCGGCGAGCAGCGGCGGCCACACCTCCTTGGCGATGTTGAGAAAACGCAGCGTCAGCTGCCAATAGGTGTCGAGCGCGTCCGGCACCAGGGCGTCGAGCGCGCTCCAGGCGACGCCGCGGGTCACCATGTCGTCCATCAGCCGCGCCAGATCATCGGCCAGCGCCAGCGTCGAGGCCGGACCGCCGACCACCAGCGGCGCCTGGGCGCGATCCTCCGGCTTGATCTGCTTGGCCCATGCGGCGATCAGCTGCGCCAGCAGCAGCCGGCGCGGCAGCCCCTCCAGCGCCGGCGGCACCTCAAGCTCCGCCGAACCTGACGCCGCCTGCGCGAAGGCCAATTCGTCCTCGTCGATATCGCCGAGCGCGACGATGCGCGGCAGCAGCACGGCATCGGTGCCGAGCACGTCGAGAAAGATCTCGCGCGCCAAACGTCCGGCGCGGCGGGTCGGCAGATACAACGTCGCCTCGGCCAATCGTTCGGGTTGGCGGCGCGCCTCGAAGCCGTCGACCAGCCGGCCATCGACCAGCGCGGCGATCGTGGTGCGCAGCAGTGGCGCCGAGGACGGAACGCTATAGACGCGCATGAGCTTCCTGATTCGCGGGATCGGGCGGCATCATGGCATGGGCGGGCGCGCGACGGGAGGTGTCAGGCGACGCTGGCGAGATAAGCCTCTTCGGCGGCGTGCACCGCATCGGGCGTTCCGACATGCATCCAGACGCCTTCGAGCCGAAGCCCGAACAGCCGATGCTGCGCGGCGGCGCGGTCGAACATCGCGGTCAGCGCGAATTCGCCGCGCGGCGCGTCGGCGAACAGCGCCGGCGTCATGATCGCGGCGCCGGCATAGACGAACGGCACCACCTCGTTTTCTTTGCGCCGGCGCAGGCTGCCGTCGGGCGCCATCGCGTAGTCGCCATTGCCATGGTAGCCGATGCTGTCGGCGGTCGGCGCCATCAGCAGCAGGATGTCCATCCGCGCCGGATCGAACGCCTCGGCCAGCCGCGTCAGATTGGGCTGCACGCCGTCGATCCACATCGTGTCGGCGTTGAGATGAAAGAACGGCTGCGCGCCGAGCAGCGGCAGCGCCTTGACGACGGCGCCGCCGGTGCCGAGCACGGCGTCGCGTTCGTCCGAAATCGTCACCCGCGGACTCGTGCGCGCGGCGACGTGGTCGATGATCTGGTCGGGCAGATAATGCACATTGACCACGGCTTCGGCGACGCCGGCCTCCGCGAGCCGATCGAGCACATGGTCGAGCAAGGGCCGGCCGGCGACCGGCACCAGCGGCTTCGGCATGTGGTCGGTGAGCGGGCGCATGCGGACGCCGAGACCGGCGGCGAGGATCATGGCTCTGGTTGGCTTGACGGGCATAGCGGCAACGGTGCTCGAAATGGGGCAAGGATTCGCGATGACCTGACTGTATCACGAGGTCTTCGGCGGTCTATCGATGGGTTTGGGTAATCATCGAAGGTGACGGCGATACGACAGCGCGGCGCATTGGCTCTCGCAGGGAACCGCGCGGCGGCGGGCTCAGGCGGCTGTCCGGACGTCTGTCTCAGGCGTCCTGCGCTTGCGCCGCGGAACGCGCGGCTTTTTTCTTCTTGTCGGTTCTCAGAAAGGTGACGCCGATCTGCTCGCCATTGACCCAGCTGAGTTCGCAGCGGCGGTAGGCCAATCCGGTCGACGACAGCAGCAGAAAGAATTCCTTCAAATGCAGGCCTTCGACCGAGCCCTCGACCGACAGTTTCGCGCCGGTTTCCGACACGTCCTCCATCAGGCAAGCGCGGCGCCAGGTGCCGTCGATCGCCATCATGTGCGCGCGGATGCCGCGTTCAAACACGACGCGGCCGTCGCTTTGGCGTCCTGCAACCATGCCAGTCTCCTGCGTCGGCCGGAATAGACGGGATATTCCGACAAACTAGCGAGGACTCGGCTAACAAGACGTAAAGGCCAGGCGATATTAGCGCGGCGGCGGCGGAACGTTGGTGCCATACCAGGCGCGCAATCCGGCCAGCGCCGGATGCACCAGCGAACGGGTCAGATAGGTCCAGATCCGCGGCTGATGGCGCAGATATTGCGGTTTGCCGTCGCGCCGGTTCAATCGTGAAAAGGTGCCGAGCAGCCTTGTGTTGCGCTGTGCCGACAGAACCGCGTAGGAGGCGGCGAAGGCGGCCGGATCGAAGGCCGGATCGGCTGCGCGCCGCGCCTTGATATAGCGGCCGAGCAGTGCCAGCTCGAGTGCTTCCGGCACGTCGACCCGGGTATCCTGCAGCAGCGACACCAGATCATAGGCGGCGGGACCCAGCACCGTATCCTGAAAATCGATGATGCCGATTCGCGCGATATCGGCGCGCTGGTCGAGCCAGATCAGATTTGGCGAATGAAAGTCGCGCAGCACCCAACTGCGCGGCTCGGCCGCGAGCGGCGGCAGCAGATCGCGCCACAGCGCGACGAAATCGGCGCGCACCGAGGCGGCGGGCGCGACGCCGCGATCGGGCAGATACCATTCCGGCATCAAGCCGACTTCGATCAGCAGCGCCTCGGTGTCGAACTCCGGGATCGCGTAGCTCTCCTGCGGCGTCAGCGGCAAGGTCTGCGGCAGAATGCGCTGATGCAGCGACGCCAGCAGGTCGGTGGCGGCCTGATAGCGCTCCACGATCGGCTCCGGCGGTGAGCCGGTGACGACGCCGGCGCTGCCGAGATCCTCGGTGATCAGAAAGCCGGCCTCGAGATCGGCGTGATGGATCGCGGGGGCCGACAGGCCGCATTCGCGCAGGCCGTTGGCGATCGCCACGAAGGGCCGGACATCCTCGGCCAGATGCACCGCGGCGCTGTAGCTCTTGCCGCGATAGATCGCCGGGCCGTCCGGCCGCCGCGGCGCGTTCATCAGGATCACGCTGTCGCCGGCGCCCGTCAAACGCGCATAGGACCGGGTCGAGGCGTCGCCCGCCATATGCCGGCGGGTGGCCTCGGCGTAGCCGGAAATTTCAATGAAGCCGCGCAGCGCCGCCAGCCGCGCCACCTGCGCGGTGGCCTTGCCGTGGCCGGTGATCTCGGCGGCGCGGGCGTCCGCTCCCAGCGCCGGGCGCTGGCTGAAGGCGATGTCGATGCGGTCGGCCGGCATCGCGCCGGGGGCGCGTTCCGGCCATTCGATCAGCACAACCGCGCCGTCGGGCATCGGCGACAATCCGATCTCTTCCAGCTCGGACGCATCCACGACCCGATACAGATCGGCATGCAGCAGCAGAAACGACGGCAGGTCGTAGTCTTGGACCAGCGTGAAGGTGGGGCTCGGCACTTCGAGCGCGTCGTCACCCGCCAGATAGCGGATCATTGTCCGCGCCGCGGCGGTCTTGCCGGCGCCGAGATCACCCGACAGGGTGATGACGTCGCCGGGGCCGGTGAGGAGCGCCAGATCGGCCATCAGCCGTGCCGTGGCGGCCTCGTCCGCGAGCGCAACCGAGAATGTTGCTCGTTCGGTCATTCGGCGGCGTTACGTTGCATGGTCTGGTCGACCGGGAAGGCGCAGGTCACCGTGGTCCCGGTGCCGACCACCGAATCGACCGTCACCGTGCCGCCATGCAGCTCGACGAAGGACCGCACCAGCGCCAGGCCAAGCCCGGCGCCGCGATGCCGCGATCCGTTGGAATGGCTTTCGAACCAGTCGAACACCTTGTTCTTGACGTCGGGCGGGATGCCGGGGCCGGCGTCGGTCACGGTGAAGACCACGCTATGGTCGTTGCGCTTCGCGCTCAGCGATACCGCGGCGTGCTGCGGCGAGAATCCCACCGCATTGGCCAGCAGATTGTACAGCACCTGGATCACCCGGCGCTCATCGCCGATGAACTGGCCGATGTCGCTGCCGATCTCGACATTCAACGTCATGTGGTCGCGCGCCAGCCGGTCCTGGATGCCCTCGGCCGCCGCGTCGATCGCCTTGCGAATGTCGATCGGCCCGAGATTCAGCGTCATCGCCCCGGCGTCGATGGTGGCCAGATCGAGGATGTTGTTGATGATGGCGAGCAGCGCATTGGTCGAGGTGGTGATGTAGTTGAGATACTCGGCCTGCTTCTCGGTGAGCGGCCCGGTCGAAGGATCGCTGAGGAAATGCGCGAAGCCGATGATGGTGGTCAGCGGCGAGCGCAATTCATAGGAGACGTGGTGGACGAAATCGATCTTCATCTGATCGGCGGTCTCGAGCGCCTCGTTGCGCTCGCGTAGCGCCCGTTCGACATTCTCGGTGTCGGTGATGTCCTGGAACGTCAGCATGGTGGCGCCGTCGGGCAGCGGCATAGTCTTGCAGTCGAGCACGCTGCCGTCCTTGCGCTCCAGCTTCAGCGGCACCGGACTGCGGTCGTCGATGCCGGTGATGGCGCCGCGCAGGCTCTGCCAGGTGGCGTCGTCGTCGAACAGCGGCCGGCACCAGCTCTCGACCGTCTCGATATGCGGCTGCTGCGCCAAAGCTTCGGGGGACAGATTCCACATCCGGGCGAAGGGCGGATTGAACAATTGCGCGCAGCCATTGCTGCCGAACACCGCGACGGCCTCGGCGAGATTGTCCAGCGTCTCGCGCTGCACATTGATCAGCCCGTCGAACCGCCGCGCCAGCTCGAGGCTCTCGGTGACGTCGTCGAACAGATAGGTGACGCCGCCCTCCGGATTGGGCGTGGTGACGATGCTGATGGCGCGGCCGTCGGGCAGATACCAGACGTCCTTTTCCGGATCGACGGCGCGATAGGCCTCGTGCAGCTTCGCTTTCCAGCCGCGGAAGTCCGGCTGTTCCGGCAGTTTGCGGGCGGCGCGCAGCCGGTCGAGCACGCTGGAATCGTCCGGGTTGCTGTCGAGGAAGCCGCGATCCAGATCCCATAGCTTGCGATAGGAATCATTGTAGAAGGCGAGCCGGCGCTGGCCGTCGAACACCGCGACGCCGGACGACAACTGATCGAGCGTGCGGCGATGCGCTTCCGCCATCCGCACCAAGGCCGCGCCGAGCGCCGCCGCTTCGCTGGCGTCGATCGCCATACCGGCGCTGCCGCCGCTGACCTGCAGGGAGTGGACGTCGTAGATGCGCCGCTCGCCGCTGATGACGATCGGCAACCGCGCCGCGAACGCCAAATTGTCGTTGAGGGCCCGGGTGAGATTGTTGCGGTCCTTGCTATCCAGCAGCTCCAGATTGCGATCGATCGCGTCATTGACGCTGCCGGCCTCGGTCGCCCGCGCATAGGCGGCGTTGACGAAGCCGAGCTGGCCGTCGGCGCGCTTGGTCCAGATCGGCCACGGCGCCGCGGCGGCGAAGCCGCGCAGCGCCTCGGTTTCATCCTGCAGCCCCTTGTAGCGCATCGTCATCTCGGCGAGATCGCGGCGCAACCCGCTGAGTTCGCGGATCCGCACGATTGCCTGGCCGCCGATGGCGCGGCCCATCGCCTCGATCGAGCGCCCGCTCGACGTCACCAGATGCAACAGGAAGCCTTCGCCTTTTTCCAGTAGCGCGTCGACCGCGTGGTCGATCTGCAGCGCGGGCTCCGGCGGCAGCCATGTGCCGAAGGCGAGAATCCGTTGCGGCTGCGGGTTTTGCGGGTTCTGCGGCATCACTAGCGCGGCGTCGCCGCTGATTTGCGGCCGTGTATCGCCCGCCGCCCAGGAGATCAGCACCTGCGGCTCGGCGAACAGCAGGGCGCGGAAGCGGTCGGCTTCGACCTGCAGGCCCTGGATGTCGGCGCGCAGCCTTGCCTCGTTGGCGGCCGCGCGCAGCCTGGTGCGCATCAGCAGAATCGCCGCGACCACGGAGAAGCCCAGCACCGCGAACGCCATGGTCAGCGCGACCATCTCGTGGCGATTGAAATCGACGCGCAGCGTGGAAGTGAGGCCGAGCAATGACGGATCGGCGGCGTAGGCCGTCGACCCCGCTGCGAGCACGGCGACGCCGGTGACGGCGCGCACCATCGATGTGCACGATAACAAGGTCCGACGCATCGATGTGATCACGCCTGACATGGTTTGCCCCAACCGCACGACGCCACGACCGATCAGCGGCGTCGGCGTCGTTTTCGAATCGAGCGACATTATCCTGATCGGGACTCGACCTGTAAGAGTCCAGACCGTGAACGCCGCGTCGATCGCCTAGAAATGGGCAAAGTAAATTTCGTCTTAAGATTCAAGCGCTCGCTTGACACAAAATCTAGCGGCCGGTGGAGCCGAAACCGCCATCGCCGCGCGCGGTCGCGGGCAGCGCGGCGACCGGCGTGAGCTGCGCGCGCGACACCGGGGCGATCACCAGCTGGGCGATTCGTTCGCCGCGGTTGATCGCGAAGGGCTCGCTGCCGTGGTTGATCAGCAGCACGCCGATCTCGCCGCGATAATCGGCGTCGATGGTGCCGGGCGCGTTCAGCACGGTGACGCCATGCTTGGCGGCCAGGCCCGAGCGCGGTCGCACCTGCGCCTCGAAGCCGTCCGGCAGCGCGATCATCAAGCCGGTCGGAACGAGCGCGTGCCGCCCGGGCGCGAGCGTGATCGGCGTGGCGTCGGGCACCGCCGCGAGCAGATCGAGGCCGGCTGCATGCGCGGATTGATAGGCCGGCAGCGCCAGGCCGTCGCCATGCGGCAGCTGCTGGATGTGGACGGTTACGGTGGGAGTCATGCGTCGGGTGTTCCTGCGGCTTGCGCGATCCGCGCCACCAGGGCTGTGGCGACGTCGGTCTTGCTCATCGCCGGCCATGACTCGACCTTTGTCGCGTCGCCGGATTTGATCAATAGATGCACGGTGTTACGGTCGCCGCCCATGATCCCGGTGGCGGGCGAGACGTCGTTGGCGACGATCCAGTCGCAGCCTTTGCGGGCGAGCTTGGCGGTGGCGTTGGCGATCAGATGCTCGGTCTCGGCGGCGAAGCCAATCACCAGCGCCGGGCGATTGGCCGGCAATTTCGCGATCGTCGCCAGGATGTCGGGGTTCTCGGTGAGCAGCAGCGGCGGCGGGCCGCCGGCGTCTTTCTTCAGTTTCTGCTCGCCGGCATCGGCGACGCGCCAATCGGCGACCGCGGCGGCGAAGATCGCGATGTCGACCGGCAGCGCGGCCTCGACCGCGGCCAGCATCTCGCGCGCCGATTCGATTCGCCTCAGCGTGACGCCGGCGGGGGCGCTTAGTTCGACCGGACCGGCAATCAGAATCACCTCGGCGCCGGCGGCGGCAGCGGCCGCGGCGATGGCAAAACCCTGTTTGCCGCTCGAGCGGTTGGCGATGTAGCGCACCGGATCGATCGGCTCGTGAGTTGGTCCGGCGGTGATCAGCACCCGCTTGCCAGCCAGGGGGCGCGGTTGCGGCGGTTGCAGAAACGCCTCTGCCGCAGTCGCAATTTCGATCGGCTCGGCCATTCGCCCGGTACCGGCCTCGCCTGCTTCGGCCATCTCGCCGGCATTGGGGCCGATCAGCGCGATGCCGTCGCGCGTCAGCTGATCGACATTGCGGCGGGTCGCAGCGTTATTCCACATCAGCGGATTCATCGCCGGCGCCAGCAGCACCGGGCGATTAGTCGCCAGCAGAATCGCGGTGGCGAGATCGTCGGCATGGCCGCCCGCGATCTTCGCCATCAGATCGGCGGTGGCGGGCGCCACCACGATCAGATCGCAGTCGCGGGCCAGCCGGATATGGCCGGCGTCGAATTCGCTGTTGGGATCGAACAGGTCAGTGTAGCAGCGCTGATGCGACAGCGCGCTGGCGGTCAGCGGGGTGACGAAGTGCTGGGCGGCGCGGGTCAGCACCACGCGAACATCGGCGCCGCGCTCCATCAGCCGCCGGATCAGATCCATTGCCTTATAGGCGGCGATGCCGCCGCCGACGATCAGGGTGACGCGATGGGCGCGTGGGTCGTCGCGAGCCTCGCCAGCTGGGTCTTGAAAAGACTGGGGAATTTCTTGCGGCGGAGCTGCGGCAAAATCGGGGCGTGGCTGCGTCGCCTCGCGCAGCATCACCCGGACCTCGTCTTCCATCGAGCGGCCGTTGCGGGCCGCGCGCTGGCGCAGCTCGGCCTTCAGCGCGTCGTCGAGTTTGCGGATGGTGAGGCTTGCCATGGGCGGAAAACCTAGTTCATGCCATCAATGCTTGCAACAGGTGATTGCGTTGCAACCGTTGCTGTCGTTGCAATCATATGCCGCTCAGAGTCGGAACATGGTCAGCAGCACGCCGACGAAGGTCGCGGCGATGATCCATAGCGCGACGGTGCGACCGCGATTCTTGCGCCGCTCCGATCGGCCCATCGCCGCGATGGTCTCGGGCGACAGCACCAGCCCGTCCTTGGTCATCGCCTCGAGCTGCTGCAGCACCACCACCGCGCGCGACACGATCGCCGGCAGGCCAGTGAAGATGTGGCCAAGTTCGCCGGCGCCGGTCAGCGCGCCTTCGATGCGGCCGATCGGGCCGAGATTGCGCTCGATCCATTCGCGCACCACCGGGTCGGCGACTTTCCAGATGTCGAGCTTGGGATCGAAGCTGCGCGCGACGCCTTCGACCACCACCATGGTCTTCTGCAGAAGGATCAGCTCGGGGCGGGTGCGCATGTCGAACAGGCCGGTGACCTCGAGCAGCAGCGTCAACAGCTTGGCCATCGAGATGTCTTCGGCGGTGCGGTTGTGGATCGGCTCGCCGATGGCGCGGATGGCCTGGGCGAAATTCTCCACCGAATGATGCGCCGGCACATAGCCGGCCTCGAAATGCACCTCGGCGACGCGGCGATAGTTCCGGGTGATGAAGCCGAGCAGGATCTCGGCGAGGAAGCGGCGCTCCTTCGGCGACAGCCGACCCATGATGCCGAAATCGACCGCGACCAGGCGGCCCGACGTATCGAGGAACAGATTGCCCGGATGCATGTCGGCGTGGAAGAAGCCGTCGCGCAGCGCGTGGCGCAGGAAGCTTTGGATCACCTTGCGGCCGAGTTCGGCGACGTCGACATCGGCTTCGGCGAGCCGCTTGTGATCGTTCAGCGCGATGCCATCGATCCACTCCATCGTCAGCACATTGTGCGTGGTGCGGTCCCAGTCGACGGCGGGGACGCGGAAATCCGGATCGTCCTTGGTGTTCTCGGCCATCTCGGACAGTGCGGCGGCCTCGAGCCGCAGATCCATCTCCATCGCCACCGAGCGCGACATCGTGTTGATGATCTCGATCAGGCGCAGCCGGCGCGCCTCCGACGAATAGGTCTCGGCCTTTTCGGCGACGTAGAAGAAATCGCCGAGGTCGCGGTTGAAGCGCGACGCCACATTAGGCCGCAGCACCTTGACGGCGACCTGGCGGCGTTCGCCGTCGCGCATCACCTCGCCGCGATGCACCTGCGCGATCGAGGCCGCCGCCACCGGCGCGCTGAGGCTGACAAACACCTGCGCCACAGGCCGTTCCAGCGACGCCGCGATCACCGCCTCGGCCTCGTCCTGGGAGAACGGCGGCAGCCGGTCCTGCAGGCTTTCGAGATCGCGCGCCATGGTCACGCCGACGACGTCGGGCCGTGTCGCCAGAAATTGGCCGAGCTTGAGATAGGCCGGGCCGAGCCGGGTCAGCGCCCGCGACAGCCGCGGGCCGGATTTGACGCCGGGGCGCTCGATCAGCCGCGCCATCCGCAGCGCCAATTGCCCCGCCGGCGGCACCAGCGACGGATCGACCACGCCGAACACGCCTTCGCGCGCAAACACGTAGCCGGCGCGGGCCAGCCGCGCCAGATGGGTCAGTGCCGAAATCACAAACGCCAGCCCGAATGCAGCGCCACGATGCCGCCCGACAGCGGCTGATAGCTGACCCGCGCGAATCCGGCGGCGCGGATCATCTCGGCGAAATCATTCGGCTTGGGAAACTTGCGGATCGATTCGACCAGATATTGATAGGAGTCGGCGTCGCCGGTGACGACGCGGCCGATCTGCGGAATCACGTTGAAGGAGAACAGGTCGTAGATCTTGTTCAGCCCCGGCACGTCGACATGGGAGAATTCCAGGCACAGAAACCGGCTGCCCGGCTTGAGCACCCGATAGGCCTGCTGCAAAGCCAGATCGATCCGCGGCACGTTGCGGATGCCGAAGGCGATGGTGTAGGCGTCGAAGCTGCGATCGGCGAAGGGCAGCGCCTCGGCATTGCCCTCGATGAAATCGACCTGATGCTCGAGATGGCGCTGCGCGGCGCGCTGGCGGCCGACCTCGAGCATGTCGGAATTGATGTCGCAGACGGTGGCGTGGAAGCCGGCGCCGGAGGCTTTCGCCGCGCGGAACGAGATGTCGCCGGTGCCGCCGGCAACGTCGAGCAGGGCGAACGGCGCATCGTCGCGCGGCGGGTTGAGCGCGGTGATCATCGTGCTCTTCCAGGCCCGGTGCATGCCGCCCGACATCAGGTCGTTCATCAGGTCGTAACGCTGCGCCACCGAGTGGAACACGTCATTGACCAAGGTCTGCTTGTCGTCCAACGCGACATCCCGAAAGCCGAAATGCGTGGTCTCGCCCGGCTGATTCATGCCATCGATCTCCTGCAAGCGGCGCCGAAATCAGCGCGTTATGCCGAAATCCGCCGCAAAACCTGTTTGCGCCGGTCCATATAGCGCGCCACCGCCGATGTTGCTATGACCTGAATGCCCTAGACGGCTCGGACCCGCCGTGACTTTTCGTCATTGCGAGCGAAGCGAAGCAATCCAGGGCTCCGCGACGCGCGGCCCCGGATTGCTTCGTTGCGGAGCCTGTGCCGGACGGCGCGCAACGCGCCGATCCGGCGCTCCTCGCAATGAAGGAAAAATGGACGGATCACGCCCCCCACCCTCGGCGAACACCCATGCCTGAACTGCCCGAAGTCGAAACCGTGCGTCGCGGCCTGCAGCCGGTGATGGAGGGCTTTGCGTTCGACAGCGCGCTGGCGCGGCGCGCCAATCTGCGCTTTGCGTTCCAGCCGGATTTCGTCGCCCGGCTCACCGGCCAGACCGTCACCGCGCTGTCGCGGCGGGCGAAATATCTGCTGGTCGATCTGTCGAGCGGCGACGTGCTGCTGATGCATCTGGGGATGTCGGGCTCGTTCCGGGTGTTCGCCGAGCCGGGATCGCTGGCGGCGGCCGTGATTCCGCCCGGGGTGTTGCAGCCGGGGATGCCGCAGCCGGGGCTGACCCCGGGGCTGTTTCATCATCCGCGCGGCGCGCACGGCACCCATGATCATGTGGTGTTCGCCATGTCGAGCGGCGCCATGATCGTGTTCAACGATCCGCGCCGCTTCGGCTTCATGAAGATCTTCCCGCGCGCCGCGATCGCCGACGAGCCGTTCTTGAAGGGGCTGGGGCCGGAGCCGCTCGGCAATGCGTTCGATGCCGCGATGCTGGCTGCGGCCTGCGCCGGCAAGAACACCAGCCTGAAGGCCGCGCTGCTCGATCAGCGCGTTGTCGCGGGGCTCGGCAACATCTATGTCTGCGAGGCGCTGTATCGCGCGCATCTGTCGCCGAAGCGGTCGGCCGCGACGCTGGCGACGCGGACCGGCGCGCCGCATCCGCGCGCCGTGCGCCTGGTCGATGCGATCCACCAGGTGCTGCGCGCCGCGATCGAGGCCGGCGGCTCGTCGCTGCGCGACCACCGCCAGACCTCCGGCGAACTCGGTTACTTCCAGCATTCGTTCCAGGTCTATGACCGCGAAGGCGAGCCGTGCCAGAGCGACGGCTGCGCCGGCACCGTGAAACGTTTCGTGCAGAACGGCCGCTCGACATTCTGGTGCCCGAAATGCCAGCGGTGAATCATTGGGGATGACGATGTGCCCCGAATGCTGCGCAGCGCGCCGCGCTTGCGGCGTGTTGGCGCGCGCCGGATGAACCGGGGTCCCGGTTCTGCGGAGCAGCGCTATGCGCTGCACCGCGCCCGGGACGCGGGTGAGGCGTGCGTCCACTGAACAGCCTGATGGTGGGGAGCGCGGAGAGGAATATGGAACGACAGGAATGACTCTGTGCCCCGGATGCTGCGCAACGCGCCGCGCTTGCGGCGTGGTGCGCTGCTGATCCGGGGCCCCGCTTGGGGTGCGCCGGTTGAAGCGGGGTCCCGGTTCTGCGGAGCAGCGCTAAGCGCTGCACCGCGCCCGGGACACGCAATGCCACCGAAACAAGCGGCCGCTTAGATCCAGCGGCCGCTTAGTCAGGGCCTGTAGCTGGAGCGATCAGGTCTTGCTGGCTTCCCAGCGTCCCTGGTACTTGAATTCGGGCGCGGCTTTGAGCTGGCTGGCGGTGGCGTCCATGGTGGCGTGCCACTTCTTGTCCGTAGTCTTGTAGCTGATGTTGAGCGCCGACGGTCTGACCGCGACGTAGTGTTCGTCGATGCCCAGGAAGCCGCCGACCGAGACGATATAGGCCTGGGCTTTGCCGGACCGGCTCAAGGCGATGTCCTTGATCTGGCCGATGTCCTTGTTGTCGTTGTTGTAGATGTCGAGGCCGACCACGCGGGAGCTCAGATCATCATCGTTCGGCACCGCCACGAACGAGCCGGTCGAAACCATGCTCTTGCTGGTCGTGCTATTTGCGGTCGTGTCCTTGCTGGAGCCGTTGGTCACGTCGGTGACCTCGGTAAACGAATCCGGACTCACCGACATGATCACCGGATTGCCGTCGGCGTCGCTGGCGCGAATGAGGAAGGCCGTCGGCGCAACCCGGATGTGCTGATAGCCGGATTTTTCCAGCATGTTTTTGATGTTCGACCGCATCTTTTGTGAGGGGGCGGCCGCATTGCTGCTGCCGTTGCTGTTGTGATCGGTGTTCTGCGCGACCGCCGCTTGCGAGATTAGCAACATCGCCGCGCTGGCGAGTAGGATTCCACGCATCTTCGTGCTCCGTTATGTCAGCCACCAGCGCTCGATCAACAGGACGCCATCGCATCCGTTCCATTAACTTTGGATCATGTTGGCGCGCCGCGCGGTAAGCCCCGACCGGCTCGGGGGCGAGCTAATTGGGTGCTGATACGAAGGGCTTTTGGCGTCGGTGCGAAACCGTGCTCGCCCGGGCGATTCAGGCCGTGCCACGAGCGCTGGATTGTTTCGCAACGCCGCCCGACGCCAGCCAAAAAAACGGCCGGTCAGATCTGACCGGCCGTCAAGTTCGGGAGAAGGCAGATGCGCGGTCAGGAGACCAGCGCGGATTCCGTCACCGCGGGCCGGTAGGGCGCGGGCGCTGGCGCCAGGTCGGGCGCAGGCGAATCGAGGTCGAGCGTCTCATGCTCCTCGATCGCCACGGCGCCGGTCAGTTTCAATTCGATCCACTGCCACAGCGCGTTGATCTCGTCGGCGGATTTGCCGTTCGGCGCATATTCGCCGACCGCCAGGCCCTTGCCGAGCGCGTCCTGGTGATCGTTGCGCATCACCACATAGGGCAGCGCCAGCACGCCGGCGGCTTCCAGCGCCGCCTCGTCGCCGAGCGCATTGGCCGCATTGGCGATGCGCTGGCCGCGGATCGGGGTCTGGTTGAGAATGAAGGCGAACGGCTTCTCCCAGGCGCGGGCGATCTGCAGCGTCGAGGCCGTGGCCTCGATATCGGCGACGCAGGGCCGCGCCGGGATCAGGCAGAGATCGGCGTAGCGGATCGCCGCGGTGGTGGCGGCGGACAGGCCGGCGGCGGTGTCGATGATCGTCAGGCTGACGCCGGCGTCGGCCGCCGCCTGCAACCGCGCCTCGATCTCGGCGGCGTTGTAGACCGGATCGACCTGCGGCTCGGCAAACACCCGGCGGCGCTGCCAGTTCGACAGCGTGCCGAGCGAATCGGTCTCGATCAGCCGGACCGAATGGCCGGAATGGATGGCGGCCAGCGCCAGGCCGATGGCCAGGGTGCTCTTGCCGCTGCCGCCCTTTTGGGTGGCCAATACGATCGTCTGCATGAAAGTTCCTTCGGATGATTGGTTGCGCGATAAGCGGGTACGCAGACTGAGGTGGCACCGCGTTATGGTGCCGAGCAATTCTCGCTCAGGACGTCCCGGTCCGATCCACACTGCACAGGATCGCCGCTATCCGAATCAGTACTGTCCCAACGATGCCCGCTCGAAAGGTATCTGGCTAGTTGGTACGATTACTTAGTAACACAAGTAATTCGTCGATTAGTTCGCGCGTAGTTTGCAGGATCGCTCCGCGACGCGGCGCGCGCCGAGCGATTATTTGCGCACGCAGATCACCCGCAGTACCGAGGCCGTCGGCGCTGCCGAGCGGTTGCCGGCGGCGGGCGTGACGCCGTTGCTTTGCAGGAATGCGCGCACGCTCTCGGCGCCGACCAGCACCGCCTGGGCGGCGCCGCTTTGCGGCCCGGCGACAATGGCGGGCCGCAGCAGCGCGATGCCGGTGAAGCGTCCGTTGGAATCCAGCGCCGCGGCGCCGGAAAAGCCGAGCGCGGGCGCCGGAGCAAGCCTCAGCTCGCCGGAATCGCCCGGCGTCACCGCCGCCTTGACGCGGCTCGCCGCGTCGCCGCCGCCCTGATTCTGCGGATCGGCGATGCCGACCAGCTCGGCCGTGGAGGTCGGTTGGCCCGCTTGCAGACCGAGCGGCTGCAGGCCCTGCGCGCCATAGAGGCGCAACAGCGCCAGATCGTGGTCCTTGTCGTCGGCGATGCGCTCGGCATGGCCGTTCGCCACCGCGCCGCCCGCGACCACGATGCTCAGGCAGCCATCGACCGCTTCGCGCGCGGTGACGACGGCGCCGGCGGAATCGGCGACGATGCCGGTGGCGTATTCGACGCGTTTGCGCGGCGCCGGCCCCGCCTGCGCGCCGGTCGGGAACGCATCGAACGCGTTCGACATCGCCACCACCACGGGCGCCATGACGCCTTCGGTGGCCTGATCGTACAGCACGGTGAGGATGCGGAATTCGCTGCCCTGGGTCTGGCCGCGAATGTAGAATGTCTTCAGGCCCTCGGTGCCCGACAGCACGAAGAAATCCGGCTTCACCAGGCTGTAGCCGACCTTGCGGCCGGGCGGGTTCGTCCGCTCGACGGCCGCCAGTCTGGCGGTGGAGGGATTGGCCTGCTGACGCCGCGTCAGCGTGATCGCGATGGTGCCGGTGGCCGACCGCCAAGTCGCGCTGTGATCGTCGCCGGCATATTTCGGCACCAGCCTGGCGGGCAGGCCGAGGCGCGCGCCGGTGACCGGGTCGGTCAGCATTTTCCAGCCGACATTTTTCTGCAATTTCTTGGCGGCGTCGGCCAGCAGCTCGCGCTCCTTGGGATTGAGCACGCCGGTCTGCGTGGCGCCGCGCTCCTGCTGGAACGATTTGATCGCCGCGATGGTCCGGCTCCCGACCACGCCATCGATCACGCCGTTATAGTCGCCGGTCCAGGCCAGATCCGACTGGATCGCCTTGCGCTCGGCCAGTGCCATCGCCTCCACGGTCTCGGCGGGCGTCTGCGGCGCCGGCCGCGCCGGCGCGCCGGCCGGTTTCGGCTGGGCGGCGGCCTGCGACATCGCCAAGCCGGTTGCCATCATCAGGGTTGCGGCCAGCATCGATCTCATGACAATTCCTGCCTTGCGTTGCGCGCCCGCCAAGCAAACCACAAATGTCTGGTCGGCAACAGCCGGCCTGGGGTTCAGGGCAAGCGGTCATTGCGAGCTTTGGGTCGGCGCAAAGCGACGCCCCAAGAGCGAAGCAATCCAGGGGCTAAGAGCACAGACTGGATTGCTTCGTCGCAAGCGCTCCTCGCAATGACGTCCGGGGCGAGCCTTCGAAAGAAACGCGAATGAATAGAAATGTCACCACATCATGCTGAGCAGCGAAGAACTTGAACGTTATGCCCGCCACATCGTGTTGCGCGAGGTCGGCGGTCCCGGGCAGGCGGCGTTGCAGCGCGCGCGCGTGCTGGTGGTCGGCGCCGGCGGGCTCGGCGCGCCGGTGCTGATGTATCTGGCGGCGGCCGGGGTTGGCACGCTTGACGTGGTCGACGATGACATCGTGTCGCTGTCGAATCTGCAGCGTCAGGTGATCCATGCCACGCCGGATATCGGCGCCCGCAAGGTCGACAGCGCCGCGGCGCGGATTCATGCGCTCAATCCCCATGTCCGCTTCGTGCCGCATCCGACGCGGATCGATGCGGCCAACGCGCTGGCGCTGATCGGCGATTGCGATCTGGTGCTCGATGGCTCGGATAATTTCGCCACGCGCTATCTGGTGTCGGATGCCTGTTTCCTCGCGCGCAAGCCGCTGATCACCGCAGCGCTCGGGGTGTTCGACGGTTCGCTGACCACGATCCGCGCCCATGAGAGGAACGAGGCCGGCGAGTTCAATCCGAGCTATCGCTGCCTGTTTCCGCAAGCGCCGCCGCCCGGCACGGTGCCGGCCTGCGCCGAGGCCGGGGTGCTGGGCGCGCTGGCTGGCGTGCTCGGCTCGATGATGGCGCTGGAGGCGATCCGCGAAATCGTCGGCTTCGGCGAGGGGCTGGTCGGCCGCCTGCTGATGGTCGACGCCCGCGCGATGCGGTTCGAGACCCTGCGCTACGGCCGCGATCCGGCCAATCCGCTGAATGGCGATCAGCCTAGCATCGTCGATCTCAGCGGGCACTGAGGAGATGACATAGCCGATCCGCCGCGGCTCTTTTCCCTCCCCCTTGCGGGGAGGGTGGCCCGGCGAAGCGTAGCGAAGCCGGGTCGGGTGGGGGTGACGGCAGGCACTGCGACTCGCCGCACCCCCACCCCGGCCTCCGCGCGTGAACGGCGCTTCGCGCGGTTCGCTTGCTCGGCCGACCCTCCCCGCAAGGGGGAGGGAATATCGAGCGCCGCGTCCGCACTTACGCCGTCTTGCGCTTTTCGCTGTCGAGAAACGCCATCTGGAGTTCCGGGTAGCGCGCGCCGGCGGCGGCGTCGCGCGGGATCGCGGTGGTGAGATCGGCGAGTTGCGCCGGCGTCAGCTTCAGCTTCAGCGCGCCCAGCGCCTCGGCGAGCCGATCGCGGCGCCGCGCGCCGATCACCGGCACGATGTCGTCGCCCTGCGCCGCCACCCAGGCGATCGCGACCTGCGCCACCGAAGCGCCGATGGAATCGGCGATCGCGCGCAGTCTTTCGACCAGCGCCAGATTGGCGTCGAGATTGGCGCCCTGGAATCGCGGGTTCATGGCGCGGTAATCGTTCGGCGCGGCGCTGTCCTTGGTCCAATGGCCGCCGATCAGCCCGCGCGCCAGCACCCCATAGGCGGTGATGCCGATGCCGAGCTCGCGGCACGCCGGCAGGATCTCGTCCTCGATGCCGCGGGTGATCAGCGCATATTCGATCTGCAGATCGACGATCGGATGCACCTTGGCGGCGCGGCGGATAGTGTCGGCGCCGACTTCGGACAGGCCGATATGCTTGATATAGCCGGCCTTCACCAGGTCGCTAAGCGCCCCGATCGTGTCCTCGATCGGCACATTGGGGTCGAGCCGGGCGGGGCGATAGATGTCGATATGATCGACGCCGAGCCGCACCAGCGAATAGGCCAAAAAGTTCTTGATCGCCGCCGGGCGGCCGTCGAAGCCGGAAAAACTGCCGTCGGGGGCGCGCAACGCGCCGAATTTGACCGAGAGCTGCACCTCGTCGCGGTTGCGGCCCTTCAGCGCCTCGGCGATCAGCAGCTCGTTTTTGCCCATGGCGTAGAAATCGCCGGTGTCGATCAGGTTGATGCCGGCATCGAGCGCGGCGTGGATGGTGGCGATGCTCTCGCCGCGGTCGGTCGGTCCATAGGCGTCCGACATGCCCATGCAGCCGAGGCCGATGGCCGAGACTTTGGGGCCGGTGTTTCCGAGGGGGCGCTTGTCCATGGCAATCTCCTGTTGGGCGGCCGGGCCTGTCCGCGCCGCTGCTGGTGCCGATATGCGCCCGCGCCATTGCCGTGATAAGGTGCACAATAGCGAATGCCTTGTTCGACGGGGTGCACAATGAGCGATCTCGATCTGCGCGATATCTCGGCCTTCGTGGCGGTGGCCCGAACCCGCAATTTCCGCCGCGCCGCGGTCGCGCAGCAGGTCTCGGTTTCCAGCCTGAGCCAGCGGCTGCGCGACCTGGAAGCCCGGCTCGGGGTGCGCCTGTTGCATCGCACGACGCGCAGCGTGGCGCTGACCGAGGCCGGCGAATTGCTGCTGGCCAAGGTCGCGCCGGCGCTTGGCGATGTCGACGCCGCCTTGCAGCAAGTGCGCGGCATGAGCGGACAGCCGTCCGGGCGGTTGCGGATCAACGCCCCGGCGCCGGCCGTCGACCTCGTGCTGGCGCCGATGGTGGCTTCGTTCCTGATGCAATATCCGCAGATCGAACTGGAGATCGTCGCCGAAACCGCGCTGATCGACATTGTCGAGCGCGGCTTCGATGCCGGCGTGCGCTGGGGCGAGAGCCTGGCGCAGGACATGATCGCGGTGTCGTTGGGGCCGCCGGAGCGGTTTTGCGTTGTCGCGTCACCGCAATATATTGCGCGGCGCGGACGCCCGATCGTGCCGCAGGATCTGCTCGCGCATTGCTGCATCCGCATCCGCTTCGAAAGCGGCGCGATGCCGGACTGGGAGTTCGAAAAGGACGGCCGGGTGGTGAATGTGTCGCCGACGGGGCCGCTGGTGGCGAACTATCTGCATCTCGGCCTGCGCGCCGCCCGCGATGGGCTGGGCTTCTTCGCCCTCTCCGACGGCTATATTCGCGACGACCTCGCCGCCGGCACTTTGGTCAGCGTGCTCGACGATTGGTGCGCGCCGTATCCGGGGCCGTTTTTGTACTATCCAAGCCGCCGCCAACCGCCGCCGGCGCTGCGTGCCTTTGTCGATTTCGTCGCGGAGTGGAAGCGGGAGCGGAGGCACTGAGCATCGGTGTCCCGGGCGCGGTGCAGCGCACCCGGGTCCGCGCTTCGCGCCGCCCGAGTGCAGGCTCCGTGCTGCTCCGCAGAACCGGGAGCCCGCTTCTGCTACTGGCGCTCCGGTGATGTCGGATGCTTGTGAACCGGGGTCCCGGCTCTGCGGAGCGGCATGAAGAATGCCGCACCGCGTCCGGGACACGGGCTGCGTTACAGCATCCCCGGCAGCACGCGGTCCGGCGGCTTGTGGCTGTCGAGGAAGGTGCGGATGTTGATGATGACTTTTTCGCCCATCTCGACCCGGCCCTCGATGGTGGCCGAGCCCATATGCGGCAGCAGTACCACCTTGCCGGATTTGGCCAGCCGCAGCAGCTTCGGATTGACCGCGGGTTCGTTCTCGAACACGTCGAGCGCCGCGCCGGCGATGTCGCCGGCTTCGATCAGCTTGGTCAGGGTCTCTTCGTCGATCACCTCGCCGCGCGCGGTGTTGACCACATAGGCGTCCTTGCGGATGAGTTTCAATCGCCGCGCCGACAGCAGATGGAACGTCGCCGGCGTGTGCGGACAATTCACCGAGATGATGTCCATCCGGGTCAGCATCTGGTCGAGCGAATCCCAATAGGTCGCGCCCAATTCGTCGGCGATCCGCGGCGCCACCGGGCGGCGGTTATGGTAGTGGATCTGCAGCCCGAAGGCGCGGGCGCGGCGCGCCACTGCCTGGCCGATCCGGCCCATGCCGATGATGCCGAGCCGCTTGCCGCCGAGCCGGCGGCCCAGCATCCAGGTCGGCGACCAGCCCGGCCAGTCGCCGTCATTGGTCAGCAGCATCGCGCCCTCGATCAGCCGGCGCGGCACCGCCAGGATCATCGCCATGGTCATGTCGGCGGTGTCTTCGGTCAGAACTCTCGGCGTATTGGTGACGGTGATGCCGCGGGCATGGGCGGCGGCGACGTCGACATTGTCGATGCCGTTGCCGAAACTGGCGATCAGCTTCAGCCGGCAATCGGGCTGGTTGATGATGTCGGCGGTAACCGCATCGGTGACGGTCGGCACCAGGATGTCGGCGGTGCGGGCGGCTTCGGCGAGCTGCTCCTGGCTCATCGCCAGGTCGTCGAGATTGAGCCGGGCGTCGAACAGTTCCCGCATCCGGGTTTCGATCGAGTCCGGCAGTTTACGGGTGACGACGACCAGAGGCTTTTTCTTAACCGACATATAAAAACTCTCAAGGTAGTGTGACGAGGTTGTTCAGTCCTCGTTAACCCGCCTGTTCGACACTGGCGGTGCAGCGTGAGCCAAGGCGTTTGGCGGGTTTTCTGGTCCTTGTCTGGTCCTGGGGTTACCCGAATGCCTACCCGACTTCTCTAGCAGAAGACCGCGCCAAGACAAGAACCCAGGGTTTGATCGAAAACACATGGCGCGCAGACCGCGCGATGAAGAGGCTTGTTGATGAAGACGAAAAATCTGATCGGGATCGTGTTGTTCGCAGGTGCAATGATAAGCGTCGGCGCCCCGGCGCTGGCGTCCAAGGGCGTCACCATCGCGGCCAGCGGGCTGCCGGTGCCGCGCTATGTCAGCCTGAAGTCCGACCATGTGAATGTTCGCGTCGGCCCCACCAAGGATAATGAGGTGGCATGGGTCTATACCCGCGCCGGGCTGCCGGTGGAGATCACCGCCGAATTCGAGAACTGGCGCCGGGTGCGCGATTCCCAGGGCGCCGAGGGCTGGGTCTATCATTCGCTGCTGTCGGGACGCCGCACCGCGGTGGTGACGATGAAGTCGAAGGACGATCTGGCGACGCTGTATGACAGCGCCGATGAGAAAAGCCCGGTGGCGGCACGGCTGGAGGCCGGCGTCGTGGCCCAGGTCAAGCATTGCGCCCAGGGCTGGTGCCAGGTCAGCGGCAACGGCTTCGACGGCTGGATCGAGCAGCAGCGGCTGTGGGGCGTCTATCTCAATGAGAAGGTGAACTGACGCGGACCTCATCCTGAGGAGCGGCGCCGCGAGGGATGAGGCGGCCGACCGGCTTTCATGCGTTCATGATGAAGCGGTTATTCCGGGGCGCGAGGCCGCAGGCCGAGCGAACCCGGAATCCAGCGGCCATGCACGACGCTTTTGCAAGATTCCGGGTTCGCTCGCAGCAAAGCTGCTCGCGCCCCGGAATGACGACATTCTTTGATTAAATTCGCGGTGGCCTGACCGCTCGGGGGCCCGCCACGGGGGCGGCGATCACGCGCACTGCCGACGCTAAAAGCGCTCAGCCCTTCTTGCGCAGCCGCACCACCATGTCGATGCGGGCGATTTCGTAGCCTTCCGGCACGTCCGGGATCGCGCGCAGCGACACGTCGGAATCCGGAATGTCGATCAGCTGGTGGTTGGTCTCGAGATAGAAATGCTGGTGCGCGGAGACATTGGTGTCGAAATAGGTCTTGGTGCCGTCGACACTGACCTGGCGCAGCAGGCCGGCATCGGTGAGCTGGTTCAGGGTGTTGTAGACGGTCGCCAGCGATACCGGAACCTTGGCCTGGCTGGCTTCCTCATAGAGCATTTCGGCGGTGAGGTGGCGGTCGCCCTTGCCGAACAACAGCCAGCCGAGCGCCATCCGCTGCCGGGTCGGGCGCAGACCGACCGATTGCAACATTTCGGTGACGTCGTGCCAGGGACAGCCGTTCAGCTGCGGCAGCGAAGCCGAGGCGTGAGATCCAGAGATATGAGATCCCGCGATCGCGGGCTCGTCGCTCGAATATGTCCTACGCTCACCGATATCCACGTCAGGCAGCCCTATTTTGCAATGCGTGCACTGACTATAGGAAGCAATGGCCACACATGCAAGTTTTTCGCAACTGGCGTCGTTGTCCATTATGCCTAGCGGTAGCCCGGCCGACCCGCTTTGCGGGGGTCACATGGCTATGATAGAGAGCGCGCGACCGCTTCTTGCATCCGGCGAAGCGCACAGGTCCTGCTGACGCAATGACCGTATCGAGACAAGAGGCCAGGCAGCATGCCAGATCGACGCTCCAGCTACGATTATGAAGACCTGCTGGCGTGTGGGCGCGGCGAATTGTTCGGCCCGGGCAATGCCCAGCTGCCGCTGCCGCCAATGCTGATGTTCGACCGAATCACCCAGATTTCCGAGACCGGCGGCGCAAATGACAAGGGCCTGATCCGCGCCGAGCTCGACATCAATCCGGATCTTTGGTTCTTTCCCTGCCACTTCAAGGGCAATCCGATCATGCCGGGCTGTCTCGGCCTCGACGCGATGTGGCAATTGACCGGCTTCTTCCTTGGCTGGCTCGGCGAGCCCGGCTACGGCATGGCGCTGTCCACCGGCGAGGTGAAATTCCGCGGCATGGTGACGCCGAAGACCAAGCTGGTCGAATATGGCATCGACTTCAAACGGGTAATGCGCGGCCGGCTGGTGCTCGGCATCGCCGATGGCTGGCTTAAGGCCGATGGCGAGACTATCTATCAGGCAACGGATCTGCGCGTCGGCCTGTCCAAGGAAAAAGCGGCCTAACCCGCCCCACGAGATGAAGTGAGATCAAGCAATGCGCCGTGTCGTCGTCACCGGAATGGGCATCGTCTCATCGATCGGAAACAACACCCAGGAAGTGCTGGCGAGCCTGCATGAGGCCAAGCCCGGCATCACGCGCGCCGACAAGCATGTCGAGCTCGGGTTCCGCTCGCAGGTGCAGGGCGCCCCGACGCTGAACCCTGCCGATTTTGTCGACCGCCGCGCGATGCGCTTCCTCGGCGAGGGCGCGGCGTGGAATCACGTCGCGATGGATCAGGCGATCCTGGATGCCGGGCTGGAGCCCAGCGATATTTCCGATCCGCGCACCGGCATCATCATGGGCTCGGGCGGACCGTCGGCGCGCACCATCGTCGAGGCCGCCGACATCACCAGGACCAAGGGCCCGAAGCGGGTCGGACCGTTCGCGGTGCCGAAGGCGATGTCGTCGACCGCGTCGGCGACGCTGGCCACCTGGTTCAAGATCAAGGGCGTCAATTATTCGATCTCCTCGGCCTGCGCGACCTCGAATCATTGCATCGGCAACGCCTATGAGATGATCCAGTGGAACAAGCAGGACATCGTGTTCGCCGGCGGCTGCGAGGAACTCGACTGGTCGCTGTCGGTGCTGTTCGACGCGATGGGCGCGATGAGCTCGAAATACAACGACACGCCGTCGACAGCGTCGCGGCCCTATGACGTCTCCCGCGACGGCTTCGTGATCGCCGGCGGCGCCGGCGTCATCGTGCTGGAAGAGCTCGAACACGCCAAGGCGCGCGGCGCCAAGATCTATGGCGAGATCGTCGGCTATGGGGCGACCTCGGACGGCTACGACATGGTGGCGCCGTCGGGCGAGGGCGCCGAGCGCTGCATGAAGATGGCGCTGGCCACCGTCGATACCAAGGTCGACTACATCAACCCGCATGCCACCTCGACCCCGGCCGGCGATCCGCCGGAGATGGAGGCGATCCGCAAGGTGTTCGGCACCGGCGACAAGTGCCCGCCGATCTCCGCCACCAAGGCGCTGACCGGACATTCGCTCGGCGCCACCGGGGTTCAGGAAGCGATCTATTCATTGCTGATGATGCAGAACGGCTTCATCTGCGAAAGCGCCAACATCACCGAGCTCGACCCGGCCTTCGCCGACATGCCGATCGTGCGCAAGCGCATCGACAATGCCAAGGTCGGAACCGTGCTGTCGAATTCCTTCGGCTTCGGCGGCACCAATGCGACGCTGGTGTTCAAACGAATGGATGCATGAATTGTTTTAACCTCGCCCCGCTCTTGCGGGGAGAGGTCGAAATTCGCGCGTAGCGCGAATTTCGGGTGAGGGGCCGGCACCGCGCCAACCTCATCGTCAACTATCTGCGGGTCGGAAAGCCCCTCACCCCACCCCTCTCCCCGCAAGAGCGGGGCGAGGGAGCAAGTCGAATGCGCGACGGAGTCACTGAGTCACATGCAGAAACTGATGCAGGGCAAGCGCGGCCTGATCATGGGCGTCGCCAATAATCATTCGATCGCCTGGGGAATCGCCAAGACGCTGGCCGAGCATGGCGCCGAACTCGCCTTCACCTATCAGGGCGAGGCGCTCGGCAAGCGGGTCAAGCCGCTGGCTAAGACGCTCAACGCCGAACTGGTGCTGCCGTGCGACGTCGAGGACATCGCCAGCGTCGATGCGGTGTTCGACACGCTGCGCGACAAATGGGGCCATCTCGATTTTCTGGTGCACGCCATCGGCTTTTCCGACAAGAACGAGCTGAAGGGTCGCTACGCCGACACCACGCGGGCGAATTTCTCCCGCACCATGGTGATCTCCTGCTTCTCCTTCACCGAACTGGCCAAGCGCGCCGCCGATCTGATGCCGGAAAGCGGCGGCTCGATCATCACCCTGACTTATGGCGGCTCGACCCGGGTGATGCCGAACTACAATGTGATGGGCGTGGCGAAGGCGGCGCTGGAAGCCAGCGTGCGCTATCTGGCGTCGGATTTCGGTCCGCGTGCGATCCGCGTCAACGCCATCTCGGCCGGGCCGATCCGCACGCTGGCCGGCGCCGGCATCGCCGATGCGCGGCAGATGTTCAACTACCAGATGCGCCACGCGCCGCTGCGCCGCACCGTGTCGATCGAGGAAGTCGGCGGCTCGGCGCTGTATCTGCTGTCGGACCTGTCGACCGGCGTCACCGGCGATATCCACTTCGTTGATTCCGGCTACAACATCATCTCGATGCCGCAGCCCGACGCGCTGAAGACCGTCGACGAAGCCGAAACCGCCGCCGAACAACGCGCCACCCAGGCGGCGAAGTAAGCCTCATCCGTCATTGCGAGCCGAGGACGGCGCATCGCGCCGTCCGAACAGCGAAGCAATCCAGGGGCGCCGTGCACTGAGCCCCTGGATTGCTTCGCTGCGCTCGCAATGACGGACGTTCAGCTCTTCTCGCCCTCGCTCAGCACCATCGCGCGCTGGAATGCCGGGCGGGCGGCGCAGAGGTCGAGATAGCGCTCGAAGGACGGCCGCGGCGGCACCATCTTGAACATCCGCACCGCGAAATTCAGCCCGGCGCAGATCGCGATGTCGGCGGCGGAGAAGTCCTCGCCGACAATCCACGGCCCCTGCTGCAGCGCCTGGTCGAGCACGTCGAACACGCGCGTCGAGTCGCCCCAGCCGGCGGCGATCGAATTCATCTCGATCTTGGTGGCGATCTGCACCATCGCGGGCTCGATGCAGGAGGGCGCGAAGAACAGCCAGTACAGATATTTGGCGCGGCGGACGTCGCCGAGCGGCGGCGCCAGTTTGGCCTGCGGATAGCGCTCCGCCACATAGGCGCAGATCGCCGCGGATTCCGCCAGCGTCGCCTCGCCATCCTGCAGCGCCGGCACCTTGCCCATCGGGTTGATCGCGAGGAATTCCGGCGTGCGCTGCGCGCCCTTGGAAATCTCGGTCAGCACCCGCTCATAGGGCTCGCCGGTCTCCTCCAGCAGCCACAGCGCCGCGAACGACCGCGACCGCGGCGACCAATAGAGCTTCATCATGACGCACTCCGTTGCGTGAGGTGTGCTGGCTGGTTGACGAGTCTGTGCGGAGATTCGGCTCGACGTGCAAGGCACCGGTGCGACGAGAGACGAAATGATAACGACGTTTGTCGGCCGGTGAGAAACGCCCTGCGCCGCCTCATCGGCAGCGCGCTCCCTCCCCCCTTGCGGGGGAGGGTTGGGGTGGGGGGAAGCCGCAAGCGAGGCTTTCGTTGTGGACCCCCACCCCCGACCCCTCCCCGCAAGGGGGAGGGGAGAAGGGGCGCTGCGTTGCCGGGCGCGAGCTGACGATGAAGTCAGCAAGGTTTGCGCCGTGCGGGCGTTTTCGTTTACGCGCCGCCTCATCGGCCGCGTGCTCCCTCCCCCCTTGCGGGGGAGGGTCGGGGTGGGGGGTAGCCGCAAGCGAGGCTTCCGTTGTGGACCCCCACCCCCGACCCCTCCCCGCAGGGGGGAGGGGAGAAGGGGCGCTGCATTGCTGGGCGCGAGCTGACGATGAAGTCAGCAAGGTTTGCGCCTTGCGGGCTTTCTCGTTTACGCGCCGCCTCATCGGCAGCGCGCTCCCTCCCCCTTGCGGGGAGGGGTGGGGTGGGGGGAAGCCGCAAGCGAGGCTTCCGTTGTGGACCCCCACCCCCGACCCCTCCCCGCAGGGGGGGAGGGGAGAATGGGCGCTGCATTGCTGGGCGCGAGCTGACGATGAAGTCAGCAAGGTTTGTGCCGTGCGGGCTTTCTCGTTTACGCGCCGCCTCATCGGCCGCGCGCTCCCTCCCCCCTTGCGGGGGAGGGTTGGGGTGGGGGGAAGCCGCAAGCGAGGCTTCCGTTGTGGACCCCCACCCCCGACCCCCCCCCCCCGCAAGGGGGAGGGGAGAAGGGGCGCTGCGTTGCAATGGTAAGCTCAACCACGAAAAAGCCCGCAGGACTTGCGCCGTGCGGGCTTCTCAGTCGTCAGCTATCCGTGCGTGCGGATTACTCCGCGGCTTGCAGCATCGGCTTGGTGGAGAGGTCGTAGCGATCCGCGTTCATCACCTTGGTCCAGGCCGCCACGAAATCCCTGGCGAACTTTTCCTTGGCGTCGGCCTGGGCGTAGACTTCGGCGAAGGCGCGCAGTTGCGAGTGCGAGCCGAAGATCAGGTCGACACGGGTGCCGGTCCATTTCAGCGCGCCGGTCTTGCGGTCGCGGCCCTCATAGACGCCCTCGGCATTGGCGGCCGGCGCCCAGGCGGTGCGCATGTCGAGCAGGTTGACGAAGAAGTCGTTGGTCAACTTCTCCTTCTGCTCGGTGAACACGCCGTGGCTGTCGTTGCCGACATTGCCGCCGAGCACGCGCATGCCGCCGAGCAGCACCGTCAGCTCCGGTCCGGTCAGCCGCAGCAATTGCGCCCGATCCACCATCGCTTCCTCGGGGGCCATCAGGTGGCCTTTGCGGTAGTAGTTGCGGAAGGCGTCGTCATGCGGCTCCAGCGGCCGGAATGATTCGACGTCGGTCTGCTCCTGCGAGGCGTCGGTGCGGCCGGGCGTGAACGGCGCCGTGATGGTGAGGCCGGCATCCTTGGCGGCCTTTTCGATCGCGGCCGAGCCGCCGAGCACGATCAGGTCGGCGATCGAGACCTTCTTGCCGCCCTTCTGCGATCCATTGAACTCGGTCTGGATCGCTTCGAGCTTGCTCAGCACCTTGGCCAACTCGGCCGGCTGGTTGACCTCCCAGTCCTTCTGCGGAGCCAGCCGCAGGCGGCCGCCATTGGCGCCGCCGCGCTTGTCGGAGCCGCGGAAGGTCGCGGCCGAAGCCCAGGCCGCCGACACCAGCTGCGACACCGACAGGCCGGACGCCAGGATCTTGGCCTTGAGGTCGGCGATGTCCTGGTCGCTGACCAGATCATGGTCGAGCGCCGGCACCGGGTCCTGCCACAGCAGCACTTCCTTGGGCACTTCCGGGCCGAGATAGCGGGTGACCGGGCCCATGTCGCGGTGGGTCAGCTTGTACCAGGCCCGCGCGAAGGCGTCGGCGAACTGATCCGGGTTCTCGTAGAAGCGGCGCGAGATCTTCTCGTAGATCGGATCGAAGCGCAGCGCGAGATCGGAGGTCAGCATCGTCGGCAGCCGCTTCTTCGACGGATCGAACGGATCCGGCACCGAGGGCTCGGCGCCCTTGGCGACCCATTGCTTGGCGCCGGCCGGGCTGGTGGTGAGCTCCCATTCGAACTTGAACAGATTGTCGAAGAAGTGGTTGCTCCATTTGGTCGGCTCCTGCGACCAGATCACTTCCGGCCCGCCGGTGATGGCGTCGCCGCCGAAGCCGCTGCCATATTTGCTCTTCCAGCCGAGGCCCTGATCCTCGATCGCCGAGCCTTCCGGCTCTGGCCCCAGCAGCGACGGATCGCCGGCGCCGTGGGTCTTGCCGAAAGTGTGGCCGCCGGCGATCAGCGCGACGGTTTCCTCGTCATTCATCGCCATCCGGAAGAAGGTCTCGCGGATGTCCTTGGCCGAGCCGAGCGGGTCGGGATTGCCGTTGGGGCCTTCCGGATTGACGTAGATCAGACCCATCTGCACCGCGCCGAGCGGGTTCGACAGCTCGCGCTCGCCGCTATAGCGCTCGTCGCCGAGCCAGGTGCCCTCGGGGCCCCAATACAGTTCTTCGGGCTCCCAGGTATCGGCGCGGCCGCCGGCGAAACCGAAGGTCTTGAAGCCCATCGATTCCAGCGCGACATTGCCGGCCAGCACATAGAGGTCGGCCCAGGAAATCTTGTTGCCGTATTTCTGCTTGAGCGGCCACAGCAGCCGGCGCGCCTTGTCGAGATTGGCGTTGTCGGGCCAGGAATTGAGCGGCGCAAAGCGCTGCTGGCCGGCGCCGGCGCCACCGCGGCCGTCGCTGATCCGATAGGTGCCGGCGCTGTGCCAGGCGAGGCGAATGAACAGGCCGCCGTAATGGCCGAAATCGGCCGGCCACCAATCCTGCGAATCGGTCATCAGCGCGGTGAGGTCCTGCTTCAGCGCCTGCAAATCGAGCTTCTTGAACTCCGCGGCATAGTCGAACGCCTCGCCCATCGGGTCGGACTTCTTGGAGTTGTGATGCAGAACCTGGATGTCGAGCTGTTCCGGCCACCAGTCGCGGTTGCGGTGTCCGCGCGAGCCACCCGACATCGGACATTTGCCCGCGCTGTTTTCAGTCTTTGCGTCCATGATCGTGTTCCTTCCGGCAATGAGGTCGAAATATCGTCCGCTGGCGACGGCCGGCCTCGGCTTATCGTCTGATGATGATGTTGTTGTGTTGACCGGTGATCCCCGACGCAATGGTCGGTCGGGACCCGGTGACGGCAATCTGGAACAATTCCACCATCAGGTCCAGTCGATTTGCATTGTTTCATCGATCAGTTTATCTGATCGACATCATGGTGACGCTGCGCCAGCTCCGCTATCTTTCCGCGCTCGCCCGCCACGGCCATTTTGGCCGGGCGGCGGAGGCCTGCGCGGTGACCCAGCCGGCGCTGTCGATGCAGATCAGCGATCTGGAACGCCGGCTCGGGGTCAAGGTGGTGGAGCGCCGCCCCGGCGAGGTGATTCTCACCGATGCCGGGCGCGAGATCGCGCGGCGCGGCGACGCGGTGCTGACGGCGTCGCGCGATCTGGTGGATTTCGCCCGGCATCGCGCCGCGCCACTGACCGGCCGGCTGACGCTCGGGGTGATCCCGTCGTTGGCGCCCTATCTGCTGCCGAAGATCCTGCCGCAGCTGCAACGCCAGTTCCCGGAGCTGCGGCTGGAGCTGCGCGAAAGCCAGACCAGGCAGCTGGTCGGCGAGATCAAGAGCGGGGTGCTGGACGCCGCGCTGCTGGCGCTGCCGGCCGGCGACGACGAGCTCGATGCCATCGCGCTGTTCGAGGATCTATTCCTGCTGGCGGTGCCGGCCGATGATCCGCGGCCGGAGACGGTGCCGGTGGCGGTGGGGGCGATCGACCAGTCACGGCTGATCCTGCTCGAGGACGGCCATTGCCTGCGCGACCAGGCGCTGGCGTTCTGCGCCACCGCGCGGCGCCAAGGCGGCGCCGCCAGCGCGATGGCATTCGGCGCCTCGAGCCTGACCACGGTGATCCAGATGGTCGCCGGCGGCTATGGGACGACGCTGATTCCGCAGATTGCCGCCGAGGTCGAGCGGCGCGATCGCCGGGTGAAATTCCTCAGCCTGCAGGCGCCGCAACCGGGCCGGTCGATCGGCCTGGTGTATCGCCGCACCTCGCCGCGCAAGGCGGATTTTTCGGCGCTGGGCGAGGTGGTGAAAGCCTGCGTGCGGGCCGCCGACAGCCCGCCAGCGCAGGGCGCGGCGGACCGGCGGCCGGCTCAGAACCGGACCGACAGCGCCAGCGAGCCGTAAAGCGACGAGGATTTTTCCTGGGTGGTGTATTCGCGCGAGCGGCGGATCACCGTGGCGGTGGCGCCGAAGCCGTCCTGGTTGAACAATTCGGCACCCGCAATCAGGTCATAGACGAACACCTTGCGGTCGACGCTCAGGCTGTCCTCGAAGGTGTTGCCGTCGAGGAAGACGTTGTGGGCCACGCCACGGGCCTGGGCGCCGGCGAAGACGTCGAAGCCCCAGAACGGCGCGTCGGGATTGCGGCTGATGAAATTGGCGCCCGAAATGCCCGGGCGCATCACCGTCGGTCCCCAGGTGGTGGACAGCGAGCGGCCGAACCGGGCGATCGCGCCGGCCTCCCCATAGGTGAAGACATTGCCGCCGGTGAAGCCGATCGACGGGATCAGGTCGACGCCGTAACCGCCGCCGAATTCGCGGCCGAATTTCCAGCGCCGATCCCAGGCCACCAGGAAGCCGGGCTCATTGTGCAGCTCATAGCCGTTGATATAGGGCTTGGACTGCCCGAGCAGCTGGTGGAACGAGCTCTGGACCGCATTGGCGAGCGAGGCCGAGCCACCGACCGCGCCGACCTGGAATTCGAACGAATCGAGCTGACGGCCCGCGGTTTCCTGGGCGATGTTGAAGCCGGTATAGAGCCAGCCGCCGAACGGCCGGTCGACGCCGGGGATGCGCGGGGTGGTCTGGCTGATGTGGTCCGGGGTGTAGATGCTCTGGGCCAGCGCGATCCATTCAAACTGCTGCTTGATCGGCCCGTCCGGGGCGCCGAAGGTGATCAGTCCCGGCCGCACCAGATTAAACGCCTTGCCGGCCATCAGGTCCTTGGAGAAATTATCGAACACGAAGGAGAGGCGGAAACCGTCGCTGTAATCGCGATCGGTGTCGCCGATGGTGTCGTTCTCCCAATTGAACACCGCGCGCTGCGCCAATGCGCTGCTGGACGCCAGCACGGTGGCGGCCATCACGGCAATCCGAGCCCAACCCAACCGCATTCCCGTTCTCGACATGTTCGATCCTATGACAAATTGACGCTGCACTCGCGCATGAGCGAGTTCAAGCGCAAAACTCAGGCATCGGCTGCGCCGGGCGTTTTGCGGCGCAGCCGTGTCCAGCCCGCCACATCGGCGCCGGTGTCGCAGCGCCATCGGCTGCGAGGGGAGTAAAATAATACCGTGCCATCGCGACCAAGATCGCCCGGTCTCGTCGCTCAGCGCCGCCGCTCGGCGCGGCTGAAATTGCTGAGATGGCCCTCGCGCGCGGCGCGGGCGCGGGCCGATTGCACCATCCCGGCACTTTTGCCCGGCGCGGCGGGGCGCGAGATCAGCCGCGTCATTTTCCGGCCGTCGCAAGAGGGGCAGCGCGGCTTCTCCGACAGGCCCAGCAGCAGCTCGACGTCGCTGTCGCAATCCGCACAATGAAACCCGTAAAGCGGCATTGAAGCACCTCTGATGGGCGATCGGGCATGAACTACGCGATCAGGTCGGTAGTCGGCGCAATCGCAAGCCGTGAATGACGACGGCCAAGCAGGAATCGGACCACGCCTGCCGACTGCAACTGACGACGACCAATGCGCTGCGTTTGTGAAACGTGCCCCGGACGCAGTGCAACGCGCCGCGCTTGCGGCGTGGTGCACTGCAGAGCCGGGGCCCCGGTGTTGTAGGCGCCGGAAGCGGGGTCCCGGTTCTGCGGAGCAGCACGGAGCCTGTGCTCGGGCCGCGCGAAGCGCGGACCCGGGCGTGCTGCACCGCGCCCGGGACACGGGGGCTTAGAGGTTGGCTGATGGGCCGGTTAGCGCTTCAGGGCGGCGGTGGGGTCGGCGCCGAGGCCTGGATTGATCGACAGCGCCGCGCCGGCGCTGCCGCCGGCCTCATAGGCGGTCATCGACACCGTGCGGCCGGTGCCGCGCGTGGCGCGCAGCTTGAGGTCGAGCTTGGCGAATTCGTCGTCGACCACCGCGGATTTCAGCACCACGAGGCCGCGGCCGGCGCCGTCATTGACCTTGTCGCGCGCCGCTTTCATCGCCATCAGCTTGTCGGCGATCGACACCACCATGCCGAAGCTGAAGGAGGCGTTGGCGAGATGGCGGTCCTGATGCCGGAAGCGGCGATAATCCGCACTGGTCTTGTAGCGGCCGAGTTCGGCGCGCACCGCGGCGTCGACCAGCTCGGTGAGATAATGCGCGACCTCGATGTCGGAACGCAGCCCGAAATACACATAGCGGTTCTCGCCGGCGGGATTCTTTTCGCGCCAGACCCGGCAATCGCAAAAATGCGCGATCGCGCCGACGCAATCGTCGAGCGGAATCCGCTTCTTGCGAAACGTCTCAAAGCTGATCTGCTCGCACGGGGTGTCGCGGAGTTCGACGTCGCTCAGCGACAGATCGTGCCGGTCGAGTAGTTCGGCGACCTTGGCGGCCGCCGAAAGCGCCTCCTCCTCGGTGCAGCCATTGGCGATGGTCTTGCCGCGCAACGCCTGGATCCGGGTCTTGAGCTTGTCGAGCGCGGCAAGATGGGTTGGGCTGGACACCGATAACTTTCCCTGAAAATCGTGAGTGCGGTGAATGCCCGCGCCGCCGCCGGTTCAGCCGCCCGACGCATTTACCAAAGCCAGCAATTCCTGGCCATAATGTTCCAGCTTCTTGTCGCCGATGCCCGCAATGCCGCGCAGCTGCGCCAGTGTGGTCGGCCGCGCCGCGGCGATGCCGTCCATGGTGGCGTCGTGCAGCACCACATAGGCCGGCACGCCGCGGGTGCGCGCCACCTCCGAGCGCCAGGCTTTCAGCCGGGCGAACAGATCCGGATCGCCGGCGCCGCGCGCAGCAGCCGGGGCCAGATCGCCGCGCCGCGATGTCGCCCGTGGCGGGCGGGCGCGGACGATCTGCTCGCGCAGCATCACCGCGGTCTCGCCCTTCAGCACGCCGCGCGAACTATCGGTCAGCGTCAGCGCCCCATAGGCCTCGCTGTCCGGCTTGAGATGGCCCAGCGCCACCAATTGCCGCATCACCGCGCGCCATTGTTTCTCGTTGAGATCGGCGCCGATGCCGAACACCGACAATTTGTCGTGGCCGAACTGGGTGACCTTGTCGGTGAGCCGGCCGATCAGCACGTCGATCAGATGCATGGCGCCGAAGCGCTGGCCGGTGCGATAGGCGCAGGACAACAGCTTTTGCGACGCGACGCTGCCGTCCCAGACCTTCGGCGGGTTGAGGCAATTGTCGCAATTGCCGCAATTGGCCCCGGTGGTCTCCTCGCCGAAATAGCCGAGCAGGCGGTCGCGCCGGCAATGCGTGGTCTCGCACAGCCCGACCAGCGCATCGAGCTTGCCGATCGACACCCGCTTGAAGGCTTCGGCGCCGTTGGATTCGTCGATCATGCGGCGCTGCTGCACGATGTCGCTCAAGCCATAGGCCATCCAGGCGTCGGACGGCTTGCCGTCGCGGCCGGCGCGGCCGGTCTCCTGGTAATAGGCCTCGATGCTTTTCGGCAGATCGAGATGGGCGACGAAGCGCACATCGGGCTTGTCGATGCCCATGCCGAACGCCACGGTGGCGACGATGACGATGCCGTCCTCGTTGATGAAGCGGTCCTGGTTGCGGGCGCGCGTGGCGGCGTCGAGCCCGGCGTGATAGGGCAGCGCGTGGATGCCGAATTTGGTCAGGGTCGCGGCGGTGTCGTCGACCTTGGCGCGCGACAGGCAATAGACGATGCCGGCATCGCCGGCATGGCGGTCCTCGATGAAGGCTTTGAGCTGCGCCGGCGCGCTCAGTTTGTCGACGATCTCGTAGCGGATATTGGGGCGATCGAAACTGGCGACGAATTGCGGCGCGTCGGCGAGCCCGAGCCGCTCGACGATCTCGCGGCGGGTGAGATCGTCGGCGGTGGCGGTCAGCGCGATCCGCGGCACCTCGGGGAATTTCTCGGCGATCGCCGACAGCCCGATATATTCCGGGCGGAAGTCGTGGCCCCATTGCGACACGCAATGCGCCTCGTCGATCGCAAACAGCGCGAGTTTCGCGCGACCCAGCATCGCCAGGCAGCGCGGCGTCAGCAGCCGTTCGGGGGCGACATAGAGCAGGTCCAATTCGCCGGCGAGCAATTGGCTCTCCACCGCATTGGCCTCGTCCCAGGACAGCGACGAATTCAGCACCGCGGCCTTGACCCCGGCCTCGAGCAGGCCGGCGACCTGGTCGCGCATCAAGGCGATCAGCGGCGACACCACGATGCCGCAGCCCGCGCGCAGCAGCGACGGCAATTGGTAGCACAGCGATTTGCCGCCGCCGGTCGGCATCAGCACCAGGCAATTGCCGCCCGATGTGACGTGGCGGACGATCTGTTGCTGGCTGCCGCGAAAGCCCGGCAGGCCGAACACGTGGTTGAGCACCGACAGCGCGCGAGCGTCGTCATCGGGATCGGGGCGGCGGGCGGGATGATTCATCGGGTGGGGCGTTCGGACAAGACCATGGCGCAGCATACAGCAGGGCAGAGATTCGCCGCAGCGCTTAATCGGGAGCGCGGTCGATAAAGTCAACCGCGCGAGGCATTACGAGCCGGGGGCGGCACGCCGACAGGCTCCGCAAAACCATCGAGGGGCTGCGTGCACTTCGTCCCTGGATTGCTTCGTCGCAAGAGCTCCTCGCAATGACGAAAGCCGAGGCGATTCGCCAGCCCTGATTCGCCCACCCGCCGAGATCCGCCGTGCATGTTCCCGCGTCGCGCCGCGGTTGGGACGACAACGTGTCGCGCCAGGCCAAGGCCTGCGATGAAGCTTTCGTGACACGGCGCGCGGAACGTTGACGGACAATGTTGGTTTTTCCGGCAAGCGACAACAACGTGACGGAGAATGAAATGCGAAAGTTGATCCTGGCAGCATTGGCGGTCGGCGCGATCGGTGGCTCGCAATTGATGAGCACTGCACCGGCGCAGGCAAGCGTCACCTATCCGTACTGCATACAGGGCGCGCAGGGCGGCTATCCGGGCGATTGTAGCTACCGCAGCTTCACCGATTGCATGCGTACCGCGGACGGCAAAGGCGGCAATTGCGTGGCCAATCCGCGCTATGCGTATTGGGATGGCCGGTCGAACGGCCCGATGGATTGGTGATCGGCGCGACCGAGTGCCGCGACATTCGTCAACATTGATATGGCCGGGCTTGTCCCGGCCATATGCGTTGATGAGTGACGCCGTCACAGCAGCCGGGTCGCGTGTTCGCCCCAATATTTGTCGCGCAGCAGCCGCTTGTAGAGCTTTCCGGTCGGCAGCCGCGGCAGTTCATCCTCGAAATCGATCGAGCGCGGCACCTTCTGCCGCGACAGCGATTGTCCGCAAAACGCGATCAGCTCCGCGGCCAGATCGGGGCCGGGCTCGACGCCGGGCATCGGCTGCACCACCGCCTTGACCTCCTCGCCGAGATCGTCATTCGGCACGCCGAACACCGCGGCGTCGGCAACCTTGGGATGGGTGATCAGCAGGTTCTCGCATTCCTGCGGATAGATGTTGACGCCGCCGGAGATGATCATGAAGCTGGTGCGGTCGGTGAGATGCAGAAAGCCGTCTTCATCCACATAGCCGACATCGCCGACCGTGCTCATGCTGCCGTCGGGCGAGCGGGTCTCGGCGGTGCGTGCCGGATCGTTGAAATATTCGAACGGCGTCGCGGTCTTGAACCAGATCTGCCCCGGCGTCAGCGGCGGCGACGGCTTCATGCCGTCGTCGAGAATGTGCAGATCGCCGAGCATCACCCGGCCGACGGTGCCGCGATGCGCCAGCCATTCGGCGCTGTCGCAGGCGGTGAAGCCCAGCCCCTCGGTGGCGCCGTAATATTCGTGGATGATCGGCCCCCACCATTTGATCATGTCTTCCTTGACCTGCGGCGGGCAGGGCGCGGCGGCATGGACCGCGGTCTCCAGCGTCGAGATGTCGTAGCGGTTGCGGACCGCGTCAGGCAGTTTCAGCATCCGCGAGAACATTGTCGGCACCAGCTGGCTGTGGGTGACCTTGTAGTGCTCGACCAGCTCGAGATAGCGCTCGGGATCGAAGCTCTCCATGATGATCGCGGTGCCGCCGGTGCGGATGACGAGGCTGACGGCGGCCTGCGGGGCGGAGTGATACAGCGGCGCCGGCGACAGATAGATCATGCCATCGCGATAGCGCCACAGCTTCTGCAGGAACAAAAACAGCGGCAGCGGCTGCGACGGCGGCTGTTCCGGCAGCGGCCGGACGATGCCCTTCGGCCGCCCGGTAGTGCCGGACGAATACAGCATCGGGGTGCCGAGGCTTTCATCGGCGATCGGAGTGTCGGGCAGGTCGCGCGTCGCCTCGGCGAGGCCGACGATGCGCGCGCTTTCGCCCGGCCCGTCGACCACGATGCACAGCGTCACATCGGGGCAATCCTTCAGCGCCTCGCGGGCGATCGCGAGCTTGGCGGTCGAGGTGATCAGCACGCGGGATTCGGAGTTGGTGAGGATATAGGCCAGTTCGCTCGGCGTCAGATAGGAATTGACGCAGGTGTAGTACAGGCCGGCGCGCTCGCCGGCGCCGCAGGCTTCCAGATAGCGGTTATTGTTCTCCATGAAGATCGAATAATGGTCGAGCCGCTTCAGCCCGGCCTGGCGCAGCAGATGCGCGAGCCTGTTGGCGCGGGCCTCGAGCTGCGCATAGGTCACGGTCTCGCCGCTCGAGGCCATGATGAAGGCGGGCTGATCGGGGCGGGTCTTGGCGTGAATGCCGGTATACATGCGGGCCTCCTTCGGTTAGGCGGCGAGGGCGAGGATTTCGCGCAGCTGCGCGGGGCCGTCGATCGGGCGCGGATTGCGCGGCACCCATGGGGTGCCCATCGCCTGGTTGGCGATGCGCTCGAAATGTTCGGGGCCGACCTTCACCTCGTGCAACGAGCGCGGCATGCCGAGGCCGCGGATCAGCGCGTCGAGCACCTCGCCGGCATCCTTGCCGGGGTGGCCCATGGCGGCGGCGACCAGCGCCTGGCGCTCGGCATTGGCGGGCTTGTTCCAGCGCATCACCGCCGGCAGCATGATGCAGGAGGTGTGGCCATGCGGCACGTCGAACACCGCGCCCAGCACATAGCCGATGCCGTGGCTAGCGCCCATCGGCACGCCGCTCACCAGCGCCCCCATCGACAGCCAGGCGCCGAACTGACAATCGAGCCGCGCCTGAATATCGTAAGGGTCGGCCTTCACCCGCGGCAGCGCCCGCGACAGCAGCGCCAAGCCTTGCAGTGCCTGGGCGTCGCCATAGGGCTGGGCCTCGCGCGAGCAGATCCCCTCGACGCAATGATCGACGGCGCGGATCCCGGTCGACAGGAACAGCCATTCGGGGGTGTGCACGGTGAGGGCCGGATCGAGAATCACGGCGCGGGGCATTGCCAGGGGATGGGTCAGCCGCTCCTTGACCTGGGTCGCCTCATTGGTGATGCCCGCGGTGGCGCTGAATTCGCCGCCCGAAATCGTGGTCGGCACGCTGATCTGCCGCACCGTGGGGGCGATCGGCGCGGCGATGCCGCGGATGCGGTCGATGTCATCGACGCAGCGGATGTCGTTGGCGAGACAAATCTGCACCGCCTTGGCGCCGTCGGTGACCGAGCCGCCGCCGATTGTGACGATCAGATCGGCCTTGGCGGCGCGCGCCATCTGCGTGGCGGCGATTGCCGCGGCGCGCGGTGTATGCGCCGGCATCGTGTCGAACACCGCCACGCAGCGCTCGCCAAGCGCGTCGCGGATGTTGGTGATTTCGTCGGTTTGCCGGTTCAGCGTGCCCGACACCATCAGCAGGGCGCGACTGGCGCCGATCCGGTCGATCTGGCCGACAATCGCGGCCGCGGCCGGTTGGCCGAATACGACTTCCTCCATGGCGCCGAACACCACGCGTCCCGTTTGCACGTTATTTTCTCCCCGATGAGCCCGTCTGTTGCGAGGCATTAGCGTCAATCTAGATGGCCCGCCGCGTTGCGTGAACAGAAAAATCGTCGCGGGGCAAGGGGGCGGAAAGCGGCGGCGAGAGGAGCAAGGGGCGGCAAGAGGCGACGACGGGCGGCTGCGATGATCAGGCGGGCCGTGCAGAGCCTCATGGTGAGGAGCGCGCCTCTTCGCCCGCGTCTCGAACCATGAGGCGGCGATCCCTCATCCTTCGAGACGCGGCCAAGTGGCCGCTCCTCTGGGTGAGGGATCCGGCCAGATGCGACATTTGGCTGATACGCTCGAAAACGGGGTTGTGAAGCGGCGCCCCGCATGGTGAATGCGGCAGGACAGCAGCGGGAGACATGGCATGACCAGGGCGGTGCTCGGCATTATCGGCGGATCCGGAATTTACGACCTGCCGGGGCTGGAAGACGTCCGCGACGAGGCGATCAAAAGTCCGTGGGGCGAGCCCTCGGCGCCGGTGCGCCACGGCACCATCGCCGGGCTGCCGATCGTGTTCCTGCCGCGCCACGACAAGGGCCACCGGCTGTCGCCCTCCGACATCAATTACCGCGCCAATATCGACGTACTCAAGCGCGCCGGGGTCACCGACCTGATCTCGCTGTCGGCCTGCGGCTCGTTCAAGGAGGAGCTGCCCCCCGGCACCTTCGTGCTGATCGACCAATTCGTCGACCGCACCTACAAGCGCGAAAGCTCGTTCTTCGGCAAGGGCTGCGTCGCCCATGTGTCGATGGCGCATCCGGTCTCGCCGCGGCTGCGGATTCACCTCGCCGCCGCCGCCGAGGCCGAGGGCATCGCCTATTCGCGCGGCGGCACCTATCTGTGCATGGAAGGCCCGCAATTCTCCAGCTATGCCGAAAGCATCACCTACAAGGATCTCGGCTATTCGGTGATCGGCATGACCAACATGCCGGAGGCCAAGCTCGCCCGCGAGGCCGAAATCTGCTACGCCAGCGTGGCGATGGTAACGGATTTCGATTGCTGGCATCCCGACCATGACGCCGTGACGGTGCAGGACATCGTCCGGGTGCTGACCAGCAATGCCGAAAAGGCCAAGAGCCTGGTGGCGCGCTTCGCCCAGGAATTCCCGCGCGAGCACGAGGAATGCCCGATCGGCTCCGACCGCGCGCTCGACACCGCGATCATCACCGCGCCGGAATATCGCGATCCGGAACTGCTGAAGAAACTCGATGCGGTGGCGGGGCGGATTTTGAAAGCTCAAGGATAGCAGGGGAATTCTGGCGCGAGGCAAAACCATGATTGAGCTCAGTCAAAATGCGCAGAATGAACTACGCAAACTGTCCGCCGATTTTGTCAGCAACCTCGGCGTGGGCGTCATCGCTGCTGGCGTGTTCGCCCCTGGACTTTCACTGCTTTCGACCAATCCCCTGCTGTCCAGAAATGCCTTTTTGTTCGTCGGCGCAGGTTGTGTCGTCCTTGCCTTCCTCTTACATCTCATCGGGAGAGGCATTTTGAGGAAGGTCCGATGAACACCGAGATCTATCTCCTGACCGTCCCCGGGATGGTGGTGATTGCCGCGCTTATTCTATTCTGGCATGTGAATCGTGTCGGTGGCGGATAGCGACCACAATCGTAACCCAAGTTCGGATCGTTGGCGTAAAGTACCATGAAGGTCGATGGCAAGCATATTCGCAGCATCTGGCTCGAGCCCGACGGCGTCACCGTGGCGGCGATCGATCAGCGCCGGCTGCCGCATGAATTCGTGGTGGCGAAGCTGGCGACCTGCGCCGACGCCGCCGAGGCGATCCGCGCGATGCTGGTGCGCGGCGCGCCGCTGATCGGCGCCACCGCGGCCTATGGCATGGCGCTGGCGATGCGCGAGGACGCTTCCGACGCCGCGCTCGATCGCGCTTACGACACGCTGCTGGCGACGCGGCCGACCGCGATCAATCTGAAATGGGCGCTCGACAATATGCGCGCCGTGCTGCGGCCGCTGCCCGCGGCCGAGCGCGCGCGCGCCGCCTATGCCCGCGCCGGCGCCATCGCCGAGGACGACATCGCGATCAATCAGGGCATCGCGCATAATGGCCTTGCGCTGATCGAGGCGATCAGGGCGACCAAGCAGCCGGGCGAGCGCGTCAATGTGCTGACCCATTGCAATGCCGGCTGGCTCGCCACCGTGGATTGGGGCACCGCCACCGCGCCGATCTATCTGGCGCATGACAATGGTATCGACCTGCATGTCTGGGTCGACGAGACAAGGCCGCGCAATCAGGGCGCCTCGCTGACCGCCTGGGAACTCGGCCATCACGGCGTCAAACATACCGTGATCCCCGACAATACCGGCGGCCATCTGATGCAGCACGGCATGGTCGATCTTTGCATCGTCGGCACCGATCGCGTCACCGCCGATGGCGACGTCTGCAACAAGATCGGGACGTATCTGAAAGCGCTGGCGGCGCGCGACAACAATGTGCCGTTCTATGTGGCGCTGCCGTCGCCGACCATCGACTTCACCATCCATGACGGCATCGCGGAAATTCCGATCGAACAACGCGAGGCCGCCGAAGTCACCCACATGACCGGGCGCACCGATGACGGCCGGATCGAAACCGTGCGCGTAGTGCCGCAGGGATCGCCGGTGGCCAATTACGGCTTCGACGTGACGCCGTCGCGGCTGGTCACCGGGCTGATCACCGAACGCGGCGTGCTGAAGCCCGCGCGCGCCGCGCTGGCCGCGGCGTTCCCCGAGCGCGTCGTGCGTCGTCATGACGCGGTGAGCGACGCGCTGTAGCCCCAACGCTTCGATATTGCTGCGGCGATCGGGCGGCGCGTGCTAGGCTGGCCCGATCGGACCAGCGAGGATATCGCCCCATCATGAACGACCACACGTCGAAATCGCCGCCCGAAACGCCACGCTACGAGCCGGAGATCATTCCGCCGGACGCCAATTATGATCCGTCGCGCAGCCGCGGGCCGTTCCAGGACGGCTTCAGTCAGCGCATCTACGTCGCCCGAATGGGACCGCTTGGATTCATTGGCCTGGCGGCGCTGGTCGGCGTGGTGATCGCCGTGGTGCTGGTGGTGCTGCTCGGCGCGTTCCTGCTGTGGATCCCGATCGTCGGCCTGCTGGTCGGCGCCGGCCTGGTCGCCGGCGTGGTGCGGCATTTCAAGGGCGGCGGCAACAGGTAGTGCTTCTTGGTGCGCGCGCATGAGGCCGGGCGTCTCGGGCGGCGAAATTCGTTCTGACACGCAACAGCAAATCACCTACACCGATCTCGGGCTCCCGCCATCCGAGCGCCGCGAGGGAGATCGTCTGTCGCGGCGCCAGATCGGCACCACAGAGAAGCACACATGACTCATTCGACGGTTCGCGGCCTCGCGCTGGCTATTTTCGTCACCCTGCCGGCGCTTGCCCTGGCGGCTGACAAGACGCCGGATCTCAAGGGCAAATGGGTCGGCGTGTCGCATTCGATCGTGGTCGGCAAAGGCGGCCACTGGCCGGCCGGTGCCGGCACCTTCGACAATCCCGGCCGCGCCGAGAAGGATCTGGTGATCGAGATCAAGGGCCAGGACCAGCGCCGCTTCTGGGGCGTCACCACCCTGTCGGGCAAGGGCGACAAGACCACCGAGCCGTTCATCGGCGCGCTGTCTAGCGACAATAGCGGCACGTTCCTGATCGCCGATACCGACGGCTATCTGCAGGGCAAGTTCGACGGCGACAAGCTCAGCTTCTGCTACGCCCACACCGGCGCCGCCTCGACCGTGGTGAGCTGCTCCGACGCCACGCGCGCGCGCTGAGTACCCCGTCGCCGTGTCCCGGGCACGATGCGGCACAACGTGCCGCTTCGCAGAACCGGGACCATCGCAAACGCTGCGTGCCGTCAAGGCCCGGCTTAGCAGCGCACCACGCCGCAACATGCGGCGCGTTGCAGGCGCCGCTTGCTACGCCGCCGGCAAGGTTGGAATCTTTGCCAGCTCCTTGCGGAGCAGCTTTTCGGCAATATGCAGATCATAGGCGCGCTGCAGGTCGATCCACAGTTCCGGGCCGTTGCCCAACAGCTTGCCGAAGCGCAACGCCATCGCCGGCGAAATCGGCTGGCGCTCGCCGAGAATGTCGAACAGGGTCTGGCGCGAAATCCCGAGCAGGCTGGCGAGCTCGGCCTTGGTTTTGCCAAGCGCGGGCAACACATCCTCGCGCAGCATCTCGCCGGGATGGATCGGCGTCAGGCCCTTGAGCAATGGATTTTTCGCCATCAATGGTAATCCTCGAGATCAACGTCGATCGCGTCTTCGCCGTCCCAGCCGAAGGTGATCCGCCAATTGCCGGACGCGTCAACGGCGTAGCGGCCCTTGTCGCTTCCCTTCAGCAGATGAAACTGCAAGCCCGGCAGATTCATGGCCTCGGGCGTTCTGGCCGCGTAGTACGGTAATCCTAAGATCGGTCCCTATGGGCACGGCGCAATCCCGATTGCTGCGTCATGCGCGGGCTTGACCCGCGCATCCATCAACGTCGCAAGATGATTTGCTTGAAGTGGATGGATTGCCGGGGCAAGCCCGGCAATGACGTCAAAGGAACTGTGCTTTGGCAACGATTGTTTCTGATGCACAGAGGCGCGGCGGCATTGATGCCGCCGCGCCTCTCATGCGATCGATCTCAGTCCTTGCGCTTCCACCCGGTGACCATCGCCTTGACCAGATTCTCGCGGTGTTCGAAGCTGACCAGCAGCACGCCGGCGACATGCAGGGCGATCAGCGCCACGGTGGCGTTGGCGAGCAGCTCGTGGAGATCCTCGACCCATGCCGAGCCCCAATAGGCGCGGGTGGTCATCATATAGCCGGTGACGCAGCTGCCGCCGATCATCGCGATCAGCGTGAGGATCATCGCCGCGCCCGCCGGGGTATGGCCGAGATAGCGCTTCGAGCGCAGCCGCACGGCGTCGCGCAGATTGGTGATGACCTCGCGCGGCGGGCGCACGAAATTGGCAAAGCGGGCATGGCGCGGGCCGACCAGGCCCCAGACGATGCGCAACACCAGCAGCGCCGCGATGGTATAGCCGGCGGCGATGTGGACCCGCTCGATCTCATCGCCGGTGGCATAGGCCAGCGCGAAGGCCGCAACCAGCGACCAGTGGAACAGGCGCACGACGCCGTCCCAGACCTTGACTGAAGCCGGCGCCTCGCCGGCTTCGCGTGTGACATCCACAATGGTCATCGGCTGGTCCTTACAACTTGCCGACAATGCTGCCATTGGTCGGATCGACGAACAGTTCGACCTCGGCGCCGGCCTTGTCGATGCTGTAGAATTCGCCGCAGGCCTTCTTCACCTTGCCTTTTTGCACCTTGTAGCCCTGGGCTTCGACCTTGGCGCGCAGCTCCTGCACGCTGAGCCACTGGCTTTGCGGCGCCGCGGTGCAGGGCTTGCCCCAGCTGTCGGCGCGGGCGGCGGAAGTAGCGAGCAGCGCGGCTGCGGTGACGATGAGGGCGATGTTGCGCATGATAAGTCTCCGATGATGCCCGGCGCACAATGCGCCCGGCGATGCATCGATCCTGCGCCATGGCGGCTGACGGCAGCCTGTTGGCCACTGTCAGCGAACCGTCAGGCGGCTGCTACACGGCGTGGCCGACCAGCGCGCCGATCGCCGCGCTCGCCGCCATCGCCAGCGCGCCCCAGAACGTCACCCGGAAGGTCGGCTTCCAGATGCCGGCGCCGCCGACCCGGGCGCTGACCGCGCCGAGCACCGCGAGGCAGACCAGCGAGCCGCCGGACACCACCGCGGAGGTCCATCCGGCCGGTGCGGTAAACACGATCGCCAACGGCAGCGACGCGCCGACCGCGAAGGTCGCGGCCGAGGTCAGCGCCGCCTGCACCGGGCGGGCCACCACATGGGCGGACAGCCCCAATTCGTCGCGGGCATGGGCCGCGAAGGCGTCCTTGGCGGTCAGCTGCACGGCGACCTGACGCGCCAGCGCGGGCTCGATGCCGCGGTCGATATAGATCGTTGTCAGTTCGTCGAGTTCGCTGTCGGGTGACTCGGCCAGTTCGCCGCGCTCGCGCACCAGATCGGCGGCTTCGGTATCGGCCTGCGAGCTGACCGAGACATATTCGCCGGCGGCCATCGACATCGCGCCGGCGACCAGTCCGGCAATGCCGGCGATCAGTACCTCGCTCGACGATGTCGCCGCGGCGGCGACACCCACCACCAGGCTGGCGGTCGAGATGATGCCGTCATTCGCCCCCAGCACCGCGGCGCGCAGCCAGCCGATGCGTTCGATCAAATGGTTCTCGCGATGGATCGGATGCATGGCCGGCCTTTGTTGGTGGTTGCGTTGGCGAGATCCGATCAGAGGTCCACCCTATGATCGGCGAGTTGAGATCGTTTACCGCAGAGGCGATGCGCTTGAAATCGAAGAGTACCGTCATTCCGGGGCGCGAGGCCGCAGGCCGAGCGAACCCGAATCTTGCAACGGTCTGTGACGTTGCGCCGCCGTGCCTTGCCGCGAGATTCCGGGTTCGCGCGCAGCTTGCGCTGCTCGCGACCCGGAATGACCCGCGGTTGGCGCATCAGCCGAGTTAAACGTTGCTAGCACGTTCAATCGTCGTCCTCGAAGATGCCGCGCTCGGCCTCTTTGTGGCAGGCTTTGCAGTCGCCCTTGAATTTGGCGCCGGCGCGCGCCAGTGCCTTCGGCGCGACGCGGTCGCGCTTTTCGTGCTTGCGCTTCCACATCGGCAGCTCGGTGATGCGGGCCGGCACGGTGTCGGGCGACAGGCCGCGCAGGATGTAGCGGTCGGCGGTCTCGGCTGAATTTGCCGTGAGGTAATCGGCGATGTGCTTGACCGACGCGGCGTCGAGTTCGGCATTGTCGCCGAAATGATCGCCGAGCCTGGCGGTCATCGCCGCCCACGACCGCGCCGGCAGCAGGCCGGCCGGATAGACCATGTGGCAGGCGCCGCATTCCTTGGCGACGAGCTGATCCTTGACCGGCGGGATCATCAGGCCATCGGCCGCGGCGGGCACGGCCAGCAGCGCCACCGGGATCATCACGAGCGAAAGCTGTCGGAAGTTCATAACGTCGTCCTCATTGCGTCAGGAGAAATGTCAGGAGGTCGGATTTTTCCGCCGCGGTGCAGGCGCGGCCGAGCACGTCGCGGCAATTGCGCTTGAACCACTTCTCCACATTGGCGGCGTCGCCAAAGCGGGTCGGCGTCACCGACGGCGACATCGCGTCGATCGGCTTGCCGGCGCGGGTCTGGCCCGGGCGGGTCAGATCGGCGGAATGGCAGGTGATGCAGGACGAGGTCTCGGCCTTGCCGCCGCTATGCGACGAGAAGAACATGTCGCGGCCGCGTTGCGCCGACGCCGCGGTGAAGCCCGGCTCGGTGGCGGCGGCGGACAGGTAGGAATCCAGCACGGCCTGTTGCGCCGGGCTGATTCCGGCGGCCCAGGCGGTGGTCGCAAGTAACAGCAAGGCGGCGGCATTCGATGCGCTGCGGGTCATGGCGGTCCGATCTCCTAGGCGGGGAGGAGAGGCCCCGCGGCATGTCCTCCATCACCAGGCCGGCGGCCTACGGTCATGGCTGTCAGCTGATGGCTGGTTCCGGCACCATCCCATGGCCGAGCTGACGACGGTCTGACCGGCCTTGTCAGCGTCCTGTCAGCTTGCCGGCGCGGGGGCGGGACGGCGGCGCTTGATCCATGTCAGCGAGCTGTCAGGCCGGCTTCGCCATAGTGGCGAGCGAACCAGGATCGGCGCCCTCATGCATCTGCGTATTCCCAGCTTTCGCACTGTCCTTGCCGCCGGATTGCTGCTCGGCACCGCCGGCCTGCCCGGCGCCACCATGGCGGATCCGCACGATCATTCCGATCGCCGCGATCATCATGGCGGGCGCGGGGACCATGACGGGCGCGCCGATCATGACGCGGTGCGCGCGGCGGTCGAGCAGGGCGAGATCAAGCCGCTCGCCGACCTGCTGGCAATGGTCAAGGACAAGCTGCCCGGCGAGATCACCGGCGTCGAGGTCGAGCGCAAGCACGATCAATGGATGTACGAGTTCCGCGTCATCGCCAAGGACGGCCGGCTGTTCAAGGTCTATGTCGACGCCAAGAGCGGCGACATCAGACGCACGAAAGAAAAGTGATGCGTGTGCTGGTGGTCGAGGACGATTCCAGAATCGCGGCCGACCTCGAACGCGGGCTGCGCGCGGCCGGCTATCTGGTGGAGATCGTCGGCGACGGCGAGGAGGCCTGGTTTCGCGGCGACACCGAGGATTATTCGGCGATCATTCTCGATCTCGGCCTGCCCGGCATGGACGGCCTGTCGGTGCTGAAACGCTGGCGCGGCAATGATCGCCGCATCCCGGTGCTGATCCTGACCGCGCGCGGCAGCTGGGCCGAGCGGGTCGACGGCATCGACGCCGGCGCCGACGATTACTTGCCGAAGCCGTTCCGGATGGAGGAATTGCTGGCGCGGCTGCGCTCGATCGTACGGCGCTCCGCCGGTCACGCCTCGTCGGTGATCAGCATCGGCGATATCGTGTTCGACGAACGCCAGATGAAGGTGATGGTGCGCGGCGTGCCGGTGGCGCTGTCGCCGCTGGAATATCGCCTCGCCTGCTATCTGGTGCTGCATCGCGGCCGCGTCGTCTCGCAGCACGAATTGAGCGAGAACATCTACGGCCAGGACGACGCCCATGATTCCAACGCCATCGAGGTGCTGATCGGGCGGGTCCGCAAGAAGCTCGGCAGCGAATTGATCGAGACCCGGCGCGGCTTCGGCTACATCGTGGCGGGTGCCGAGGAATGACGCGCCATTCGCTGCGGCTGCGGCTGATCGCCGGCGGCGCGGCGGCGATCCTGATCGCGCTCAGCCTGGCCGGCGTCGCGCTGACCATCCTGTTCGAGCGGCACGTCACCCGCACCATCGTCGACGACCTCGACGTCCACCTCAAGCAGCTGCTGGCCGGCATCACGATCGGGGCGGACGGCCATCTGGAAGTGGCGCAGCCGCCGGTCGATCCGCGCTTCGCCGATCCGCTGTCGGGACTGTATTGGCAGGTCAGCGACGACCGCGGTCAATTGCTGCGCTCGCGCTCGCTATGGGACACCACGCTGCTGGCGCCGATGGACGATATCGGGCCGGGCGCGGAGCACCATCACCAGATCGGCGGCCCCGGCGGCGCCCGGCTGATGATGGTGGAACGCCAGGTCAGCCTGAGCAATGGCGGCCAGGCGCTGCCGATCCGGGCCGCGGTCGCGGTCGATCTGGCGCGGGTGTCGGCGGCCGGCATGGCCTTCGCCAGGGATCTGATGGTGGCGCTCGGCGTGCTCGGCCTGGTGCTGGCGCTGGCCACCTCGGTCCAGGTGATGCTGGGGCTGCGGCCGCTCGGCGCGCTGCTGCACGGCATCGCCGACATCCGCTCGGGGCGCAACCGCCGGCTGCCGACCGCGGTGCCGTCCGAGGTGCTGCCGCTGGTCGAGGAGGTCAATGCGCTGCTCGCAGCCCAGGAGCAGGAGATCGAACGCTCGCGCGGCCGCGCCGCCGATCTCGCCCATGGGCTGAAGACGCCGCTGGCGGCGCTGGCTTCCGACGCGGGCCGGCTGCGCGAGCGCGGCGAGACCAGATTGGCCCAGGATATCGAGGCGGTCGGCGAGGCGATGAGCCGGCATGTCGACCGCGAGCTGGCGCGCGCCCGGCTGCGCGGCGCCACGCGCGGCGAGATCGTCCCGGTGGCGCTGGCGCCGCTGGCGCGCTCGCTGGTCACCATCCTGTCGCGCACCCCCGC